>JBCCNM010000094.1:0-13178 GCA_039025835.1 Pseudomonadota bacterium
ATCGCGAAATGATCCAGCTCCACGCGTGCCACATCTCCGAGTCGGATCACGGCGTCGCCACGACGGCTGACGATCAGGTCAGACAGATCCTCGATCGAGTCGAATCGACCGACGGTGCGCAGCAGGTAACGACGCTTGCCGCTATCGATCTCGCCCCCGGACACATCGCGATTGCGTTCGCGGATCGCGTTGCGCACGTCGAGGATCGTCAGCTCGCGATCAGCGAGGCTCTCTGCATCGATCAGGATCTGGATCTGCTTTTCGGCACCGCCGCGGATATTCACGCTGGATACACCGGGGACTCCGGACAAACGCGTGCGTACGTTGTCGATCAGGAAGTCCTGCATCATGTCCATATCGAGACCGCGCGGATTGCCCGGCAGCGGCGTAATCGCGAAGTACATGAACGCGTTGGCGGAAAACGAGCTCGCCGTGACGCGCGGCTCGTCGACATTCTCCGGATAGGCCGGCACCTGGTTCAGCGCGTTGTTCACCTCGATCAGCGTCTGCGTCATGTCCGCGCTGAACGGAAAATCCAGTTCGATCGACGCGCGGCCGGACGAGGCGGAGGACTCGAGACGCGTCAGATTGGGCAGGTTACGCAGGTATTCTTCCTGCTCGATGAGGATTTCCTTTTCGATGTCCTGCGGTGTCGCGCCCGGCCACACGGTGTTGACCGACACGGTGCGCACATCGAGGTCGGGGATCATCTGCACCGGCACTCGTGTCGCGGCGACGATGCCGACAACGGTCACGATGAGTGCGGCCACCGTGGTCAGGATGCCGTTGCGTACGATCGCCTCGAACACGCTAGCCCCCCTGGCCGAGAATCGCGACGGCCTGGCCATCACTCAGCGATTCATTGCCTTCGATCACCACGCGCTCTCCGACAATGACACCGCGTGTGATTTCGACGAGGCCGTCGAACTCGATGCCGGTTTGCACGATGCGCTCGCGTACGACGGGGCGACCGTCACCGTCATCGACAACCCAGACTGTTTTACGACCGTCCGCATAGCGGATCAGCGCATCCCGCGATACGGCGAGCCCGTCGCGGCCGGTCTGCAGGCTGAAATCAGCGCTGACCGACATTCCCGGCGCAGCCAGTGCACGCTTCGCCGGATCGTTGGCGACCAGGCGGACAAGGAAGGTGCGGGAACCGGGATCGCTGACCGGCACTATCGCATCGATGCTCGCCGTCATGCGGCTGCCGTCGATGGCGTCGAGACGAACCGCCACCGGTGTATCCAGGGTGATGTCACGGAAAAAACGCTGCGCGACACGGAAGTCGAATCGCAGATTTGTGGTTGCCACCAGCGCCAGCAGGTTGTTGCCCGGATTGACCCATTCGCCCACTTCGGTGACTCGTTGCGTAATTACGCCGTCAAACGGCGCAATCAGGCGGTGGCGTTCCACCCGGGCACGCTGAACGTTGGCCTCGGCGACAGCGCCGGCGAGTCCGGCGTCGGCGACAGTCACTTCCGCCGCCAGCGAATCGATCAAGGTCTGCGGTATACCGCCGTTAGGGCCGACTTTGTCGGCCTCCGCCAGTCGACGCCTTGCATCATCAAGATCCGTCTGTCGCTGCCGTACGGTTGCGCGCAGGCGCTCGAGTTCGAGCTCGGCAATTTCGGAATCCAGTCGCAGCAGCAGATCACCCCGGGCGACTCGCGCACCTTCATCAACCTGCAATTCAACAACGAGACCGGCAACGGCGGTCGATAAAACGGCGGACCGCGGCGAACTGACCGTGCCGGTCACCGTCATCTGTTCCCGAACGGAATGCGTCTCCACATCGGCGACGCGCACGGGCGCCTGCGCGAACAACGGCGACGCGAGAAGGGCGAGACCGACGGTAAGAAAGACTCTCATGGCACAGATGGCAACTTTTCGGACGATCATTCTAGGACGAAACAGTCACAAGGGCTCCGTTATTCGGCGATATCAGCCACCGAACCGTTCGTCAGATGTTGAAGATTGTCAGGGCTCAGACAAAAGACTGCGTTGGGTGTTCCGGCGGCAGCCCACAATGTGTCGAACTGCAGCAGGGTCTCGTCGAGGAACACCACAGGAGGCGTCACGTGACCGATCGGCGGCACGCCGCCGATCGCAAAGCCGGTCCGTTCACGAACGAAGTCCGGCGTTGCCCGTTTGACGGGCTCGCCGAACAGGGCGCCGACCTTGGCCGTATCGACTCGCACCGGCCCGGACGCGACGACCAGCACCGGCCGTCGGCTGTTGACGGCGGTAAACACCATGGACTTGGCGATTTGTGCAACGTCGCAGCCGAGCGCTGCGGCCGCATCCGCGGCGGAGCGGGTGCTCTCGTCGAATTCCAGTACCTCGAATTCATCACCGAGCACCTGCTGGATCTTCAGGGCCGATCGCGCCGTAGCGGGCTTCATCAGCACTCACCGTCGAATCGCTTGATGTAGCGCATCAATTCGCCGTCAAAACCGCGGCGTTCGTACAACGCACGTGCGCGCTCATTGCGGGCAAACACATGCAGCGTCATCGATTCGGCGCCCTGGTCCCTCGCATCCTGTTCGGCCGCTTGCATCAGGCGCTTACCGACGCCGAGGCCTTCAAAACCGTCGCTGACGGCGATCGCCTCCAGGTGCGCACTGGGCGCTTCGCTCAGCAGCTCCGGTCGCAACGTCACCATCGCGAGGCCGATGACCCGGCCATCGGCGTCCGCCACGTGTATTAGACAGCTCGGCGCCTCACCGTTGGCCCAGCGTTTTGCCGTCTCCGCATCATGCCGCCACAAGTCGCGGGGATCCCGCTCGGCGGGTAGCTCAAACATCGCGAGCCGCGGCATCAGGCCGAGGATGGCATCAATATCTGCAGACACTGCCGCGCGGATGCGTACGTCGTCGGTCACCTACCAGACGCCGAGGTATTTCGAGATGCCTTTTGCCGCCTCACGACCCTCGTGCACGGCGGTGACGACCAGGTCAGAGCCACGCACCATATCGCCGCCTGCAAACACTTTCGGGTTGGTGGTCTGGAACGGGTAGTCGCCGAGCGTCGCCACGCGCACGCGGCCGCTTGGCAGGGTCTGGATATCGTGACCGTCAAACCAGTCGGGCGGGTTGGGCCGGAATCCGAACGCGACAATCACGGCATCTGCCGGCAGGGCTTCTTCCGATCCGGGCACCGGTTCGGGCCGGCGGCGGCCGTCCGGGCCGGGCTCACCGAGCTGCGTCTGGATCACCTTGACGCCCTCGACCTTGTCGGTGCCGAGAATTTCCAGCGGCTGGCGATTGAACAGGAAGTTCACGCCCTCTTCCTTACTGTTGGCTACCTCACGACGCGACCCTGGCATGTTGTCCTCGTCACGACGGTAGGCGCAGCTCACACTCTCCGCGCCCTGGCGGATCGCGGTGCGATTGCAGTCCATGCCGGTATCGCCACCGCCAAGAACGACGACGCGCTTGCCCTGCATATTGATTTGTGGCGTGCGCGGATGTGCCGGATCAATCAGCCGATCGATATTCGACACAAGGTACGGCAGTGCGTCGTAGACGCCCTCGAGTTCCTCGCCCGGGAATCCGCCGCGCACGTAAGTGTAGGTGCCCATGCCGAGAAATACGGCATCAAATTCCTCGACCAGCTCGTCGAACGGCTTGTCCTCGCCGATCTTTGTATTCAGCACAAACTGGACGCCCATGCCTTCGAGAATCTCGCGACGCTGCTGCACGATGTGCTTGTCGAGCTTGAACGGCGGAATGCCGTAAGTCAGCAGGCCGCCGATCTCCGGGTAGGCATCGAACACGACCGAGCGAACCCCGTCGCGCGCGAGCACGTCCGCCGCCGCGAGGCCTGCCGGACCAGCGCCGATGATCGCCACGCGCTTGCCGCTGTCGACCACGCTCGACATGTCCGGGCGCCAGCCCTGCTTGACGGCCTCGTCCGTGATGTAACGTTCGATGTTGCCGATCGAGACCGCGCCGATTCCGTCATTCAGCGTGCAGGCACCCTCACACAGGCGGTCCTGCGGGCAGACACGGCCGCAGATCTCTGGCAGCGAATTGGTCTGGTGCGACAATTCGGCCGCCTCGAACAATCGGCCTTCCTCGATCAGCGACAGCCAGTTCGGAATGTAGTTGTGCACCGGGCACTTCCATTCGCAGTACGGGTTGCCGCAGGACAAACAGCGACCGGCCTGCTGGCCGGCGTCGGCGGAATCAAAACTGGCGTAGATCTCGCTGTAGTGCTTGATGCGATGTTCGGCGGGCTCTTTCGCAGGATCGCGCCTCGGTACTTCGAGGAACTGAAGGGGGTGTTTCGACATATCAGGCCGCCTGGCGCAGGGATTCGATCAGCGAGCCGAGCTCGGCCGCTTTCGGCTTCACGAGCCAGAAGCGCGTCAGGTAGGCCCGGAAATCCTCGAGCAATTGCTCGCCCCACTCGCTGTCGGTCTTGTCAACATGGTTCTCGACCAGCATGCGCAGGTGATGCAGATGCGACTCCATGCTCTCCGGGTTGATACGGTGAATATCGATGAGCTCGTGGTTGTATCGATCGACAAACAGTCGATCGATATCCAGCACGTAGGCAAAGCCGCCAGTCATACCTGCACCAAAATTCACACCGGTCGGTCCGAGCACGACGACCACGCCGTCGGTCATGTACTCGCAGCAGTGGTCGCCGGCACCCTCGATGACAGCCGTCGCGCCCGAGTTACGCACCGCAAAGCGCTCGCCGGCTGTGCCGGCTGCATACAGCGTGCCGCCGGTGGCGCCGTACAGGCAGGTGTTGCCAATAATCGCCGTCTCATTCGGGACGTAGCCGGTTTCTTCCGGCGGTCGTACCACCAGTGTGCCGCCCGCCATGCCCTTGCCGACGTAGTCGTTGGCATCGCCAATGAGGTTCAGGTTCAGACCGCTGACATTGAATGCACCAAAACTCTGACCCGCGGTACCGCGCAGCAGAATATCGATCGGCGCGTCGGCCATGCCGGTGTTGCCGTGGCGGCGTGCGATTTCACCCGAGACGCGGGTGCCGATCGAGCGGTTGAAGTTACGCACCTCGAAACCAAAACGGCCACCGGTCTTGTTGGCGATCGCGTCTCGCGTGGCGTCCACCATCTCCTCGGCGAGCTCGCCCTTGTCGTACGGCACATTGCGCAGGTCGGTGCAGAACTGCGGCGTGTCTTTCGCCAGGCCGCCATCCGAAATGATCGGCGACAGGTCCAGCCTCGACTGGCGCGCCGTTTCGCCGTCATGCAAAGCCAGCATGTCGACGCGGCCGATGATCTCGTCGAGCTTGCGAACACCGAGTGCCGCCAGACGCTCGCGCACCTCTTCCGCGACGAACTGGAAGTAGTTAATGACCATCTCGGGCAAGCCAATGAAGTGCTGGCTGCGCAGCACGTTGTTCTGTGTCGCGACACCGGTCGCGCAGTTGTTCAGGTGACAGATGCGCAGGTATTTGCAGCCCAGTGCGACCATCGGGCCGGTGCCAAAACCGAAACTTTCGGCGCCGAGCATCGCCGCCTTGATAACGTCGAGCCCGGTCTTCAGACCGCCGTCAGTCTGCAGGCGGACCTTGTGGCGCATGTCGTTGGCGCGCAGCACCTGGTGGGTTTCGGACAGGCCGAGCTCCCACGGGCTGCCGGCGTACTTCACCGAGCTCAACGGGCTCGCGCCGGTACCGCCATCGTATCCGGAGATTGTGATCAGGTCCGCATAGGCTTTGACGACGCCGGCCGCGATGGTGCCAACGCCGGGCTCGGCGACCAGCTTGACCGAGACCAGTGCCTCCGGGTTGACCTGCTTCAGGTCGAAAATGAGTTGCGCGAGATCCTCGATCGAGTAGATGTCATGGTGCGGTGGCGGCGAGATCAGACCGACGCCCGGTTTGGCGTAGCGCAGCCGTGCGATCAGGTCGTTGACCTTGTGACCGGGGAGCTGACCGCCCTCGCCGGGCTTCGCGCCCTGCGCAATCTTGATCTGGATGACTTCGGCGTTAACGAGGTACTCCGCGGTAACGCCGAAGCGACCGGAGGCGACCTGCTTGATCTTGGAGACGCGCTCATTGCCGTAGCGGGACGGATCCTCGCCGCCTTCACCGGAATTCGAGCGTGCACCGATACGATTCATGGCAATGGCCAGCGCCTCATGCGCTTCCGGCGACAGGGCTCCGAGCGACATGCCGGCACTGTCGAAGCGCTTGAGAATGTCGTCGGCGGGTTCCACCTCGTCGAGCGGGATTGGCTTGCCAATCGGTGTTGTCGTCATCAGGTCGCGCAGGGTCGACACCGGACGCTCGTTCACCAGCTTCGCGTAGTCCTTGTAAACCTCGTAGGCGCCGGAACGCACCGCAGCCTGCAGAGTCGCGACCACGTCCGGGTTGTAGCAGTGGTATTCACCGCCGTGCACGTACTTGAACAGGCCACCCTGGGTCACCGGCTCACGCGGCTCCCACGCGAGATCGGCGAGCGCCTGCTGGTCTTCCTGCAGGTCGGCAAATCCGGCGCCACGGATGCGCGATGTGGTGCCCTTGAAGCAGAGATCGACGATGTCGTCATCGAGACCGACAATCTCGAAGAGTTGTGCGCCGCGATAACTTGAAATTGCCGAGATTCCCATCTTCGACATGATCTTGAACAGACCCTTGCGGATACCGCGCCGGTAGCTGCGGCCGAGCTGCGGCTGCGGCGACTGCATGCGCTTGCTCAGGGAATGCAGCGACTGGTAGACGAGGTAGGGATACACAGCCGTTGCGCCATAGCCGATCAGGCAAGCGAAATGGTGCGGGTCCCGGGCGACGCCGGTCTCGACAACAATGTTCGCGTCGCAGCGAAGGCCGGAGGACACCAGATGGTGATGAACCGCACCAGTAGCGAGTAAGGCGTGCACCGGCAGCTTGCCCTTTTTGATATAGCGGTCGCTGAGCATCAGGATCAGCTTGCCGGCGCGCACGGCGCGTTCGGCCTCGTCGCAAATCGCGTTCACGGCCTCCACAAGCGGTACATCCTCGTCCCGGTTGAGATCGATGAACTGCGTACGCGATTCGTACATATCCGGACCGGTGAGCTGGCGGAGCTTACGCTGCGACAGCACCGGTGAGTTGATGATCACCTGCTCACCGTGTTCGGGCCCGATGTCGAACAGGCTGGACTCGCCGCCGATATTCGTCTGCAGCGACATCACAATGCGCTCGCGCAGCGAGTCGATCGGCGGGTTGGTGACCTGCGCGAATTGCTGGCGGAAGTAGTCGAACGGCGAGCGCACTTTTTTCGACAACACCGCCATCGGCGTGTCGTCGCCCATCGAGCCAACCGCTTCCTGCTCTGCCTGCGCCAGTACACCGATAACCTCGCGGAGTTCCTCGCGAGTGACATTGAACATCTTCTGGTACTGGGCGAGCGTCTCGGCATCCATCGGCTCGGCGGCCATATGGGTGTCGATCAGTTCGGAGTCGAGATAGCGAACACCGCGCTTCAACCACTTGCGGTACGGCGCGCGGGTTTTCAGCACGTCGTGTATGTCGTCATCGTCGAGCAGCACACCGTTGATCAGGTCGACCGCGAGCATCTCGCCCGGTCCGAGGCGACCCTTGCGAATCACGTCCCGTTCCTCGTACTCGTAAACGCCAACCTCGGAGGCGATCGTGATGTGGCGATCCTTCGTGATCACGTAGCGTGCCGGCCGCAGACCGTTGCGATCGAGGCAGCAGGCTGCATAGCGCCCGTCGGTCAGCACGATGCCTGCCGGCCCGTCCCACGGCTCCATGTGCGAATCGTAGAACTCATAAAACGCGCGAACGTCCGGGTCGATATCGTCCACAGTTTGCCAGGCAGGCGGCAACATGATGCGCATGGCCTGCAGCACGTCCATGCCGCCGGCACGCAACACTTCAAGCATGTTGTCGAGACTCGACGAGTCGGATCCAGTCAGCGAGATGATCGGGTCGAGATCACTGATATCGTCGAGCTTGTCGGACCGGAAATTTGCCGATCGCGCAATCGCCCAGTTGCGGTTGCCCTGGATCGTGTTGATCTCGCCGTTGTGCGCGAGAAAACGGAACGGCTGCGCAAGCTTCCACTGCGGCAGCGTGTTGGTCGAAAACCGCTGGTGGAACACACACACCGACGACTGCAACCGCGGGTCTTTCAGGTCCGGGTAAAAGTCGGAGAGGTAGGCGGGCATGATCATGCCCTTGTAGCTGATCGTTATCGACGACAGGCTGGCGATGTAGGTGTCGGAATCTGCAATCTGATTTTCCGCCCGGCGGCGCGCGAGGAACAGTCGACGATTGAATCGGCCGCGCTGCATGCCCCCCGGCGCATTCACCAGTACCTGCTCGATGCGCGGCAGTGTGTTCAGTGCGTACTCGCCGCAAACCGACGTATCAATGGGCACAACGCGCCAGCCGGCCACCTCGAGACCAATGTCCGATACAGCTCGCTCAATCGCTGCGCGAGCAGCCGCGGCGATACGTTCATCCTGGTTCAGGAACACGGTACCAACGGCGAAGCGGGCGGCCAGGTCGATACCGTCCTCGGCCGCGACGGCGCGGAAAAATTCGACCGGCATTTTGAGCAGCAGACCACAGCCGTCACCGGTCTTGCCATCGGCCGCTACAGCGCCTCGGTGCGTGAGGCGGGCGAGCGCGGAGATCGCCGTTTCGACGACCCAGTGGCTCGGCATGTCATCAAGATTGGCGATGAGGCCGAAACCACAGCTGTCTTTTTCAAACTCCGGACTGTAGAGGCTGTCTGTCAGTCGCTGTTTCATCCGCTGTCTCGTAGCGGAACCCCGCGCAGTGCACGGAGTTCTCTGTGTTCAGGTTCTTGTTGTTCTCGAGGGTGCCGGGCGGGTGATCTGCTCGGCGTCAGCAAGCGACGGCGGTCCCAGGCGTCGTTGCGAGCGTTCGAGTATATGACACGATCGAATGACACTGACAACCCGCGGACGCAGGTCGCCGGGTTTCGCCGAAATTCGGCGTAAATCGTCGCTTTTTGATAACGAATCGAAGCCTTTTCAGGTCATTCGACGCTGAGCCGCTTTGGTTACGCGCGTAACCGTCAAATGTCAGAAATTGGCAGCCTGCAGCTGGATGTTGCCTGCGTTCTCGAACTGCACGCGCGGCGACGTCGGGATATCGACAATGAATTTGCCCTGAAGCTCGTACGGGATTTCCTTGCGGACGCCGTCCCGAACGACAAACAACAGCTTCGGCGCGGTCTGCAGCAGGTTCAGATCAACACTGATTTCGAAGCTCTCATGGCTGTCCGCTGGCACCTTGATCGAACAGTCGGTCTCACCGCTTGCGAACCGGTGTCCATCGAGCTCAACACCGTAATTGATCTGGCTGATCGCCAGCGGAAACGGATTCGGGTTACTGACGTCAAAGCTCAGCACGAAGCTCTGACCCTTGAGGTCAATGGCGGTCACCTCGACATCGGTAAGGCTGACCTCCGGTTGGCCGAGCAGCTCACCAGTTGAAGCGCAGCCGACCATGCATGCCCCCAGGCACACGATCAGCCAGTGTCGAACAGGCAGTTTCATACAACACCCCCTTTACAGTGACTCGCCCAACGCTCCCCAGCGGGCCGAGATCAGTTGCCACTCGCTGCCTTTCAGTTCGAGTTCGAACACGAATCGATAAGCGTCCGCACTGAAGCCGAGTTGTCCTGACCGGCTGCCCGCCATGCCGACCGTCATCGTGACCTCGGCGGCGGTGCCGTCATACACGTCCAACGACTCGATACGAGTGATGAGCGCAACCTGATTCTGTCGCAGGAAAAGATAACGAAGCATGTTGCCAATGGCGCGCTTGTCGTTGCCCTCCACATCTGTGTAGGACGAAGACACCATATCCATCAGTGCGCCGCGATCTTTGTCCTCAGCGGCCTGCTCGCCCGCGGCGAGCCATGCGCGAATCTGTTCCTCGCTGTCGCTGGCGGTGCCGCCGCAGGCTGCGAGGTTGAAGAGAATCGCGAGTACAACACACACTCTCATGTCACCCTCCCCTGGCGTGCGACTCGTCGGCGCCAGCCAACGCTGTTAGAGTCTAGAGAGCGGGAAATGTCGTGTTGGCGACCGTCCGTGAATCTGTGAACCAGGTCGCACTCTGCCCTGCGGGGTCAGGGGTCCCGGGATCGAGCCAACCCACCCCGGATCGGCATTTGCGCATACGGAGCGATAGATGAGCACATCCATTGACGATGACCCGATGGCGTCGACCTTCGCCGACGAGGATCAGCTACGAATCGAAGCAATCCTGTCGTTCTGGTTTCGCGAGCAATCCTTAAGCGCGCCACAGATCGACCGCCGCATGGACATCTGGTTTGGCGAAAGCGATGCCTTTGACCAGGAGATTCGCGAGGAATTCATGGACGACATGCAGCGAGCATCTGACGGTGAGCTCGATCACTGGGCCGAACAGCCGCGCGGTCGCCTTGCGTTAATCCTGCTGCTCGACCAGTTCCGTCGCAACGTCTACCGCGGCCAGGCCGACGCATTCGCCCGGGATGCGGTTGCCCTCAAGCTCTGCGTCGAAGGTGCCCTGCAGAAGAAGGACCAGGGCCTAACACCAATCCAGCGCGCGTTCTTCTATATGCCGCTGCAACACGCCGAGTCACGAAAGGCGCAAAAGAAGTCGGTGGCGCTGTTCAGCCAGCTCGCTGACGCCGTGTCGCCGACCTACCGTGAAACCTTCCTGACGATCGCGGGCTTTGCGGAACTGCATCACGACATCGTCGAACAGTTCGGCCGGTTTCCGCACCGAAACCGTGTGCTGGGTCGCGATAACACGGCCGAAGAGGACGAGTTTCTCGGCGACGGTACACCCGATTTCGGCCAGGGCTAGGTCGACGACCGCCGGGTCAGGACGTAAAACCGAGCGCTGAGTAAGACTGCCGCGATACACAGACCGGCAACGAATCCGCTCCACACGAAGTACGGCTCCATTCGCCAGACCACCGCAGCCACGAAGGCCAACGGGAACGCGATAATCCAGTAGGAGAAGGTGGTCATGATCATCGGCAGGCGCGTGTCCTTGAATCCGCGTAGCGCGCCGGCGGCACCCACCTGCAAACCGTCGGCCACCTGGAAAATCGCGGCCATTAGCAACAGTGATATTGCGATACTCGTTACGGTCGGGTCGGTGGTGTACATGCGGACGATCGGGTCTCGCGCAATCAGCAGCACTATTGCCGAGACGACCATCGTCGCGGTACAGACAGCGATACCGATCAGGCCGGACCGGCGTGCGTTATCGGGTTCGTTACGGCCAAGCTGGTAGCCCACGCGCACCGTCGTCGCCGCGGAAATCGCCAGCGGGATCATGAACGTGGTTGAGGCGAAATTGATCGCGATCTGGTGTGCCGCCGCGATATTTGCCCCCAGCGTTCCCATCAACAGCGACACGGCGTTAAACAAGCCGGCCTCGGCCGTCACGGTGACGGCGATCGGCACACCGAGCCGGACAATTTCCTTCAACACATCCGGGCGCACCGGTGCGACGCGCGAGAAAATTTCGTAGCGGCGGTAACGCGGGTCGCACAACATGTAACCGCCCAGCACGAACAGGATCACCCACATTGTGATCGCGCTGGCGACGCCGCAGCCGACGGCGCCAAGCGCAGGCGCACCGAGCTTGCCGTAGATGAAGACCCAGTTCAGGAAGACGTTGCAGGTCAGCGCCAGCAACGAGGTCCACATGATCGGTTTGGTGTAACCCACACCTTCGTTGGTAAAGCGCAGGGCAAGGAATGTGAAAATACCCGGCGCTCCCCAGGAAATCGCCGCAACATAGTCCGTCGTTATGCCACGAAAGCTGTCGTCGATCGTCAGGAATTCGAGAAAGCCGGGCACCGCGTAGTGCGCGATCGCGATGACCGGGATGCTGAGCGCAATCGCAAGATACACGGCTTGTCGCGTGTAGCGTCCGATCAGGTGGTCATTGCCCGCACCGGCGTGCCGGGCAGCAATGGGCGAAATCGCCATCATCAGGCCGAGCAGCAACATGAAGAACATAAACCAGACACTGCTGCCGACAGCCACCGCGGCCAGCGCCTCGGCGCCCAGCTTGCCAGCCATCACAGCATCGGCAAACTGCATGCCTGCGATGGACAGGTTGTTGACGATCAACGGCCCTGCCAGCTTCAACAGCGTGCGTGTTTCGCCGCTGTAATAGGAGCTGGAGGAATCTGTTCGGGTGGCGTCATGCATAAGGCCGGCGATGATGGCACGGCGGGTCGAGGCTGTCAGGGTAAATTGGCCCGTGTCCGGGACAATGGCGTGTCTTCTTCGTCCCGATGGATTCGTGTAAAGTGCGGCGCGTCCCGCAATCGGAGTAGTTCTTCATGTTGCACGACGGTATCTCCCAACGCGTCGCCATCGTCGGCGGCTCCCGCATTCCCTTTTGTCGATCGCATTCCGTCTACAGGGGGATATCCAACCAGCAACTGATGACTGCTGCCCTGAAGGGCGTGGTCGACAAGTTTGATCTGCGGGGCCAGACGCTGGGTGACGTTGCACTCGGTGCCGTCATCAAACACTCCAGGGACTTCAATCTTGCTCGCGAGAGTGTGATCGACTCCGGTTTGTCGATGAACACCCCCGGTGTCGATTTGCAGCGTGCCTGTGGCACGAGCCTCGAGGCCGCGATCATGGTGGGCAACAAGATCGCCCTCGGACAGATCGAATCGGGGATCGCCGGTGGCACAGACACGATCAGCGACGCACCGATCGTTTTGAAAGACAAGTTCCGTCACATGCTGCTGGACATGAGCACAGCACGCAGTCTTGGCGGACGCCTCGCGGCACTGGCGAAATTTCGTCCCGGGATGCTGGCGCCGGATTTCCCGAGCGTGCTGGAGCCACGCACGCAGTTGTCGATGGGCGAAAGCACCGAGCTTACGGCGAAGGAATGGGGCATCGAACGTCAGCACCAGGACCACATCGCCTACCTGAGTCACCTGAAAGCCGCGGCCGCTTACGATGAAGGCTGGTACGACGAACTCGTCGTGCCGTTCATGGACTGCGAGGAAGACAACAACATCCGTCGCGACACGACGCCGGAGAAGCTTGCCAAGCTGAAGCCGGTGTTTGACCGCAGCAGCGAAGGCACGATGACGGCCGGCAACAGCACGCCATTGACCGACGGTGCCGCAGCCGTTCTGCTCGCCAACGAGGACTGGGCGCGCAAGAAAAATCTGC
>JBCCNM010000095.1:0-13068 GCA_039025835.1 Pseudomonadota bacterium
ACAACCCGGGAAAAGGGCCATGGCAAAGGAAAAATTTGAACGTACAAAGCCGCACGTGAACGTCGGCACGATTGGTCACGTAGACCACGGCAAGACGACGCTGACGGCGGCGCTGACGAAGGTAATGGCGGAGCAGCACGGTGGTGAGGTTCAGGCTTACGACCAGATTGACAACGCACCGGAAGAGCGTGAGCGCGGCATTACGATTGCGACGGCCCACGTTGAGTACGAGAGCACGGAGCGTCACTACGCACACGTTGACTGCCCGGGACACGCTGACTACGTGAAGAACATGATCACGGGTGCGGCACAGATGGACGGTGCGATTCTGGTGGTCAGTGCGGCTGACGGTCCGATGCCGCAGACGCGCGAGCACATCCTGCTGGCGCGCCAGGTGGGTGTCCCGTACATCGTTGTGTACATGAACAAGGCCGACCAGGTTGACGACGAAGAGCTGCTGGAGCTGGTTGAGATGGAAGTGCGTGATCTTCTGTCGACGTACGAGTTTCCGGGGGACGACACGCCGATCGTGACGGGTTCGGCGCTGAAGGCGTTCGAAGGCGACGCATCGGACATTGGTGTTCCGTCGGTACTGAAGCTGGTTGAGGCGATGGACTCGTACATTCCGGAGCCGGAGCGTGCGATTGACGGTGACTTCCTGATGCCGGTTGAAGACGTGTTCTCGATTTCGGGTCGAGGCACGGTGGTGACGGGTCGTATCGAGCGCGGCATTGTGAATGTTGGCGACGAGATCGAGATTGTTGGAATCAAGGACACGGACAAGACGACGTGCACGGGCGTTGAGATGTTCCGCAAGCTGCTGGACCAGGGTCAGGCGGGCGACAACGTTGGCGTTCTGCTTCGCGGTACGAAGCGTGAAGAGGTTGAGCGTGGTCAGGTACTGGCGAAGCCGGGATCGATTACGCCGCACACGAAGTTTGAAGCTGAGGTGTACATTCTGACGAAGGATGAGGGTGGTCGTCACACGCCGTTCTTCAAGGGATACCGTCCGCAGTTTTACTTCCGCACGACGGACGTCACGGGTGCTGTTGAGCTGCCGGAAGGCACCGAGATGGTCATTCCGGGCGACAATGTGCAGATGGTGGTAGAGCTGATCGCACCGATCGCGATGGAAGACGGTCTGCGCTTCGCTATCCGCGAAGGTGGTCGTACCGTCGGCGCCGGTGTCGTGGCGAAAATCATCGAGTAAGACACTTCGAGTACGCGGGCTGCTCCATTTGGGGTGGCCCGCAGACCGAAAAATGACAGGAATGCGAAGGAGCGGCGGGGCCGCACACCTTAGCCGCTAGCTACTGAAGAAGGCACAACGTGCCGATCTTCGGATTTTGAGAGGATAGAACCTTGGCAACAAATCAAAACATTCGAATCCGCCTGAAAGCGTTCGATCACCGCCTGATCGACAACTCAGCGCGCGAGATCGTCGACACCGCCAAGCGCACCGGCGCCACGGTGAAAGGCCCGATCCCGCTGCCGATGAAGAAAGAGCGTTTCACGGTGCTGATCTCGCCGCACGTCAACAAGGACGCTCGAGACCAGTACGAAATTCGTACCCACAAGCGCCTGATGGACATCGTTGATCCGACCGACAAGACGGTCGATGCGCTGATGAAGCTTGAATTGCCGGCGGGCGTAGACGTTCAGATCAAGCTGAACTAACGATCCGACAGAGCGCTGAAGATCAATCCGCAATCACCTTGATATTCTCTGTTGAGAATGGCGGGCGGATTGGGCGTAAATGTTCAGATCGAGCTCAACGGATTCCGCGGAATCCGCCTTTTTCGCGGTTATCCACGAGCCGCGCTCGTTCTAAAGCGTCAAGTCACTGAATCTAAACGAGTTTTCCGCAAGGAAATAAAGCCTTGCAGCATGTTGTTTACCCGCTATAATTGCGGGCTCGCTGAATCGGGCCGGACCAGGAGTCGGCCGGATACAGAGCTCAAACCACGGCCGCCAGGCAACTGAGGGCGGTACGGCAAATCCTGGAAATGCCGGGTCGGTGCAGACACCGAACCGGAGCTTGGGTCAGCCCCTTGTGCAATAGAGGACATGAAGTCCCGCAGCAAAGGCTGGCCCTTTCGCGTGTCTGAGAGGAACGCGAAAACAGACAAATGCAGCCCTGGCCAACCGTAGTCGGGGTCGAGATACAGATTTTTTGAGATAGGCGCTGGCCAATCGAAGTCAGTGTGAGGTTTTTGACATGACTATGGGTCTTGTTGGCCGCAAACGCGGCATGACGCGTGTCTTTACGGAAGACGGGGCATCCATCCCGGTCACCGTTGTCGAGGCACAGCCGAACCTGGTGACGCAGGTAAAAGACGTCGATTCCGACGGCTACCGTGCGTTGCAGGTCACGACGGGCAGCCGCAAGGCGTCACGCGTCGCAAAATCGGAAGCCGGTCACTTCGCCAAGGCGAAGGTTGAGGCCGGTGACATCGTTACCGAATTCCGCATTGAAGACGGCGAAGCCGCCGAAATCGAAGCGGGCGCCGAGTTCAAGGTCGATCTGTTTGAAGCAGGCCAGAAAGTGGACGTCGTCGGTACGTCGATCGGTAAAGGCTTTGCCGGCACGGTCAAGCGCCACAACTTCCGCACCCAGGACGCAACGCACGGCAACTCGCTGGCGCACCGCGCACCGGGCTCCATCGGTCAGAACCAGACGCCGGGTCGCGTCTTCAAAGGCAAGAAGATGGCCGGTCACATGGGTAATGTGCGCCGCACTGTCCAAAACCTTGAAGTTGTCCGCGTCGACGTCGATCGCAACGTGCTCCTCATCAAGGGCGCCGTTCCGGGGCACAAGGGCGGCAGCGTCATCGTTCGCCCCGCCGTCAAGGCCCGTGGTTAAGGAGAGCGAGCGATGAAACTGGACATTCAGGGTAAGGGTTCCGTCGACGTTGCAGACAGCACGTTTGGCGTTGAATTCAATGAAGCGCTCGTTCACCAGGTGGTGACGGCTTACCTTGCCGGCGCGCGTGCCGGCACCAAGGCGCAGAAGAACCGCTCGGCGGTCCGCGGTGGTGGCATCAAGCCGTGGCGCCAGAAGGGCACCGGTCGTGCCCGCGCCGGCACGATCCGCAGCCCGATCTGGGTCGGCGGTGGTCGTGCTTTCGCGGCAGCACCGCGTGACCACTCGCAGAAGGTCAACAAGAAGATGTACCGCGCGGCGCTCCGCTCGGTGATGTCTGAGCTGGTTCGCCAGGATCGCCTGCTGGTCGTCGAGTCGCTGGAAATCGATGCACCGAAGACCAAGCTGCTGGCAACGAAGCTCAAGGACATGGGTGTCAGCGATGCCCTGCTTCTGAACGAAGCCTTCGACGAGAAGCTGTTTCTTGCTGCGCGCAATCTGCCGAATATCGGCGTGTGCGACGCAGCATCCATCGACCCGGTCGTGCTGATTCGCTTTGAAAAAGTCGTGATCACGGTGCCGGCGCTGAAGATGATTGAGGAGCGTCTGTCATGAGCCAGGCACTGCACCAGGAACGACTGATGACCGTCATTCGCGGTCCGCACCTCTCCGAAAAGGCGCACATGGCGGCTGAGAACAACCAGGTTGTGTTCAAGGTCCGCACGGACGCTACCAAGGCAGAGATCAAGAAAGCTGTTGAGATGCTGTTCGACGTCAAGGTCGACCGCGTCACAGTGGTGAACAACAAGGGTAAGACGAAGCGTTTCGGCCGTGTGGAAGGCCGTCGTAACGACACCAAAAAAGCTTACGTGAAGCTCGCGGAAGGAAGTGATCTCGACTTCCTCGGCGGCGAATAAGGTTAAGGGCCATGTCACTCCATAAAGCCAAGCCGACATCTGCAGGACGCCGTTTTGTCGTCGCTGTAAAGACGCCCGACCTGCACAAGGGCAAGCCGTACGAGCCTCTGCTGGCCAAGAAAACCAGCAAGGGCGGCCGTAACAACAACGGTCGTATCACGGTTCGCCACCAGGGCGGCGGTCACAAGCAGCGCTATCGCATCATCGACTTCAAGCGCAACAAGGACGGTATTCCGGGCGTCGTCGAACGTCTCGAGTACGATCCGAACCGCAGTGCACATATCGCGCTGATCAAATACGCCGACGGCGAACGCCGTTACATCCTGGCGCCGAAAGGCATCAAGGCCGGTGCGCCGATCATGAGCGGTGACGAGGCGCCGATTAAGCCAGGTAACTGTCTGAAGCTCGCATCGATTCCGGTCGGTTCCGTGATCCACAACATCGAAATGAAGCCGGGCAAGGGCGGCCAGCTGGTTCGTTCAGCCGGTGGTTCTGCACAGCTCGCGGCTCGCGAGGGTGCCTACGCAACCATCCGCATGCGCTCCGGCGAGATGCGCAGGATTCACGTGGATTGCCGCGCGACGATCGGTGAGGTCGGCCACGGCGAACACAACCTGCGCAAGCTCGGCAAAGCCGGCGCCAAGCGCTGGCGCGGTGTTCGCCCGACGGTTCGCGGTGTTGCCATGAACCCGGTCGATCACCCGCACGGTGGTGGTGAAGGTCGTACCTCCGGTGGCCGTCACCCGGTCAGCCCGTGGGGCACGCCGACCAAGGGCGCCAAAACGCGCAGTAACAAACGCACCGACGCGATGATCGTTCGTCGCCGCAAGCGTAAGTAAGGAAGGATCTGAGACATGCCACGCAGTGTGAAGAAAGGCCCATTCGTCGACACCCACCTGATGAAGAAGGTGGAAGAGGCGTCGAAGAACAACGATCGACGCCCGATCAAGACCTGGTCGCGTCGTTCCATGGTGCTGCCGAACATGGTTGGCCTGACGATTGCCGTGCACAACGGCCGTCAGCATGTGCCGATCCTGATTTCTGAAAACATGGTGGGTCACAAACTCGGTGAGTTTGCGATGACCCGCACGTTCCGCGGTCACTCCGGTGATCGCAAGACCAAGTAAGCGAGGGGTTCATCATGCAGGTTGCAGCGACACTTCGTTACGCGCGCATTTCTCCGCAGAAATGCCGCCTGGTCGCAGACGTCATTCGCGGCAAGTCCGTGGACGAGGCGCTGCGTACGCTCAGCTTCACGCCGAAGAAAAGCGCACGCATCGTCAAGAAGGTTCTGGAGTCCGCGATTGCGAACGCAGAGCACAACCACGGTGCCGATATCGACGAGCTTAAGGTCTCGACGATCGAGGTTAACGAAGCGCCGTCCTTCCGCCGTTTTCGCGCTCGCGCGAAAGGCCGTGGGGCTCGCATCATTAAACGTAACAGCCACATCACGATTCGCGTGGCGGACGAGTAATCATGGGCCAGAAAGTACATCCGAACGGTATTCGCCTTGGCATCGTCAAGGACTGGGACTCGAAGTGGTACGCCGACAGCAAGACGTACCCGGACTACATCAAGTCTGACTTCGATCTTCGTACGTTCATCAAGAAAAAGCTGAAGGACGCCTCCGTCAGCCGCATCGCGATCGAGCGCCCGGCCAAGAAGGTCAACATCACGATTCACACGGCACGTCCGGGCATCGTGATCGGCAAGAAAGGCGAAGACATCGAGAAGCTGCGCTCCGAAGTGTCGTCGATGATCGGTATGCACATCAACGATGTGCGCATCAACATCAACGAGATTCGCAAACCGGAGCTGGACGCACAGCTCGTCGCTGAAGGCATCGCCCAGCAGCTCGAGCGTCGTGTCATGTTCCGCCGCGCCATGAAGCGTTCGGTCACCAACACGATGCGTGTCGGTGCCGAGGGGATCAAGGTCAAGGTCGGTGGTCGTCTGAACGGTGCGGAAATCGCCCGTTCCGAGTGGTATCGCGAGGGCCGTGTGCCGCTGCACACGTTGCGCGCCGACATCGACTACGGCACCGCAGAGGCCAACACGACCTACGGCGTCATCGGCGTCAAGGTGTGGATCTTCAAGGGTGAAGTCTTCGAGCGTCCGGAGCCGGTCGCTCCGGAAGCCACGGAAGCGGCTCGCGGCTAAGAGGTTTTAAACAATGCTACAGCCAAAACGTACCAAGTTCCGCAAGCAGATGAAGGGCCGTAATCGCGGTCTCGCTGTCCGCGGCAGCTCAGTGTCTTTCGGTGAATTCGGCCTGAAGGCAACGGGTCGAGGCCGTATGACGGCCCGCCAGATTGAGGCGGCTCGTCGTGCCATGACGCGTCACATCAAGCGTGGCGGGAAAATCTGGATCCGCGTATTCCCGGACAAGCCGATCACCAAGAAGCCGCTGGAAGTTCGTCAGGGTAAAGGTAAGGGCAACGTTGAATACTGGGTATGCCAGATTCAGCCGGGCCGCATGTTGTATGAAATGGAAGGCGTCTCGGAAGAGATTGCGCGTGAAGCATTCCGCCTCGCGGCTGCGAAACTCCCGTTCCCGACTGCCTTCGTTAGCCGGCAGGTGATGTGATGAGTGCAGAGCTGCGTCAGAAATCAGTAGAAGAACTCTCCGCTGAGCTCGTAGAGCTTCGTCGTGAGCAGTTCAACCTGCGCATGCAGGTGGCGACGGGCGAATTGAGCCAGAACCATCAGCACAAGCGGGTACGTCGAGATATTGCGCGCGTCAAAACGATTCTCAATGAGAAGCAGCGCGCAGCAGGTGAACAAGCATGAGCGAAGAAGCTAAGAAACAACGCACCGTTGTCGGTCGCGTCGTCAGCGACAAGATGGATAACACCGTCTCCGTGGCTATCGAGCGACTGATCCGCCACCCGGTATACGGCAAGTTTATTCGTCGTACCACCAAGGTGCTGGCGCACGATGCGGCGAATGAATGCAAGACGGGCGATCGAGTCGCTATCGCGGAGTGCCGTCCGATCAGCAAGAACAAATCCTGGCAGGTCGTTAACGTCGTCGAACGTTCGGCAGGCAAGTAAACACACAGGGACGCAGTCATGATTCAGATGCAGACAGTTCTGGACGCCGCAGACAATTCAGGCGCTCGTCGCGTTCAGTGCATCAAGGTGCTCGGTGGATCCAAGCGCCGCTACGCCGGTGTCGGCGACGTCATCAAGGTGAGCGTCAAGGACGCGATCCCGCGTGGCAAGGTCAAGAAGGGCGAGGTGTACAACGCCGTTGTTGTTCGGACTCGCAAGGGCGTGCGCCGCAAGGACGGTTCGTTGATTCGCTTCGACGGCAACGCAGCGGTGCTGCTGAATGCCCGTCTCGAGCCGATCGGCACGCGCATCTTTGGCCCGGTAACCCGTGAACTGCGTACCAACCAGTTCATGAAAATTATTTCTCTGGCTCCTGAGGTCCTTTAAGGATTCGGCGGTAAAGCAATGAACAAGATTCGTAAAGGCGATGAAGTGATCGTAACGACCGGCAAGGACAAGGGTCGTCGCGGCACGGTAACGAAAGTGCTGGACGATGGCCGTCTCGAGGTCGAAGGCATCAACATCGCGAAGAAACACACGAAGGGCAACCCGAATGCGGGCGAGCCCGGCGGGATCCTGGACAAGGCGATGCCGATCCAGAGCTCCAACGTACTGGTTTTCAACCCGAAGTCGAAGAAAGGCGAGCGCGTGGGTATTCGCGTCGAGGACGACGGCAGCAAGGTGCGCATCTTCAAAGGCACCGGCGACGTGGTTGATATTTAAGGACGATCAAGACAATGGCTAGATTGCAGGAAAAATTCCGGAACGAGCTGGCGGGCGCACTCCAGTCCAAGCTCGGTCTGAGCAACCCGATGGAAGTGCCGAAGATCACCAAAATCACGCTGAACATGGGCGTTGGTGAAGCGGTAGCGGACAAGAAGGTGCTGGAAAATGCGCGCGCCGATCTGCAGAAGATCGCCGGACAGCACGTTGTTACGACGCTGGCACGCAAGTCCGTTGCCGGCTTCAAGATTCGTGACGGCATGCCTATCGGCTGCAAGGTGACGCTGCGTCGCGAGCGGATGTACGAGTTCCTCGATCGTCTCGTCAATATCGCCATTCCGCGTATCCGTGACTTCCGGGGCCTGAACCCAAAGTCTTTCGATAAGCAGGGCAACTACAGCATGGGTGTTTCCGAGCAGATCATCTTCCCGGAAATCAATTACGACGAAATCGACGCGCTGCGTGGTCTGGACATCACGATCACCACGACGGCACGCAATGCCGAGGAAGGCCGGGCGCTTTTGGAAGCGTTCAACTTCCCGTTCAAGAAGTAACAGACGGATTACCGCTATGGCAAAGAAGTCAATGATCCAGCGTGAACTGAAGCGCGCCAAGCTCGTCGCCCGCCAGGCCGACAAGCGCGCAAAGCTGAAGGCGATTATCAAGAGCGTCAACAGCACCGATGATGAACGCGCTGAAGCACAGGCAAAACTGAACGCACTGCCGCGCGACGGCAGCCCGACGCGCCAGCGCAAGCGCTGCTCGATCACGGGTCGCCCGCACGGTGTGTACCGCAAGTTTGGTCTCGGTCGAAACAAGCTCCGCGAAGGCGCCATGAAAGGCGAAATCCCGGGCCTGACGAAAGCCAGCTGGTAACGGAGTAACGCATCATGATGACCGATCCTATCTCCGACATGCTGACACGCATCCGCAACGGCCAGGCGTCTCGCAAGACGTCTGTATCGATGCCGGCGTCAAAGGCAAAAGAAGCCATTGCACGCGTTCTCGAGGACGAGGGCTACATCCTGTCCTGGAGCACCGACGGCGATGGCGCCGAAAAGAGCCTGTCGATCGAACTGAAGTATTTCGACGGTGCGCCGGTTATCGAGCGCATCCAGCGCGCCAGCCGTCCGGGCCTGCGCGTCTACAAGGGCAAAGACGACCTGCCGAAAGTGCTGGGTGGTCTGGGTGTCGCCATCGTCTCGACGTCAGCAGGCGTCATGAGCGATCGCGAGGCACGTAACAAGGGTATTGGCGGCGAAGTTATCTGCATCGTTTCCTGATGCTTCGCACGATTTAACGAGTACATAGATATGTCACGAGTTGCAAAAGCACCGGTTGAGCTGCCGAAAGGCGTTGAGTTCAAGCAGGACGGCAACGTTGTCACGCTGAAAGGTGGCAAGGGTGAGCTGTCGATGGAGCTGAACACCGAGGTTCTCCTGGAGCAGGAAGACAACACGCTGAAGGTGGCGCCGCGTTCGGGTTCCCGTTTTTCGACGGCGATCGCGGGCACGATGCGTGCACTGCTGGCCAACATGGCACAGGGCGTTTCCGAGGGCTTCGAGCGCAAGCTGGAGCTGGTCGGCGTTGGTTACCGTGCCCAGGCACAGGGTAACAAGCTGAATCTGAGCCTTGGCTTTTCGCACCCGGTTGTCCACGAGGTACCGGCCGGCATCACGGTGGAGACACCGAGTCAGACGGAAATCCTGGTCAAGGGTGCGGACAAGCAGATCGTCGGCCAGGTTGCCGCTGACATTCGCAGCTACCGTCCGCCTGAGCCCTACAAAGGCAAGGGTGTTCGCTACGCCGGCGAGCGCGTTGTGCTCAAGGAAGCGAAGAAGAAATAACGCCTAGAGTGAAATCGTTATGAAGCTTGACAAGAAACAGAATCGAATCCGCCGCGCCCGCAAGGCTCGCGCGAAGATCCGCCAGCTCGGCGCCAGTCGCCTGAGCATCCACCGCACGCCGCGCCACATCTACGCGCAGGTGATTGCAGCGGACGGCGACAAGGTCATCGCGTCAGCTTCGACGCTCGAGGCGGAAGTACGCAAGGGCGTGAAAAACGGCGGCAACGTCGAGGCGGCAGCCATCGTCGGTGCCCGGATCGCCGAGAAGGCCAAGTCGGCCGGTGTCGACACCGTTGCTTTCGATCGCTCCGGTTTCCGCTACCACGGTCGCATCAAGGCTTTGGCCGACGCGGCGCGTGAAGCAGGACTCAAATTCTAGAAAAGGATGAATGACGGCACGCCGTCAGGACCAGACTATGGCAAAAGTTGAACAAAACCAGTCTAACGACGACCTGATCGAGAAGCTCGTTACCGTCAACCGTGTAGCGAAAGTGGTCAAGGGTGGTCGCCAGTTCGGTTTCACCGCGCTGACCGTTGTCGGTGATGGCCAGGGCCAGGTGGGCTTCGGCTACGGCAAGGCACGCGAAGTGCCGATCGCGATCCAGAAAGCGATGCAGAGTGCTCGCAAGAACATGGTCAACGTGAACCTGAACAACGACACGCTGCAGTACGCGAAGAAAGGCCGCCACGGCGCCACCCGCGTCTACATGCAGCCGGCCTCTGAAGGTACCGGCGTCATCGCCGGCGGTGCGATGCGTGCTGTCTTCGAATGCGCCGGCGTGCGTAACGTGCTTGCCAAGTCGTACGGTTCACGCAACCCGATCAATGTCGTCCGCGCGACGATCTCCGGTCTGTCCGAGATTCACTCGCCGCAGGCGATTGCCGCCAAGCGTGGCAAGAAGGTAGACGACATCCTCGCGTAAGCGCAGGGCGTCACGACGTTTTAAGAGACTGAAGCTATGGCTAAGGCAAAAGAATTGAAAGTCACGCTGGTCAAGAGCAAGTACGGCCGGTTGAAGGCACACAAGGCCTGTGTTGCCGGCCTGGGTCTTCGCAAGATGCACCAGACCGTGACGGTACAGGACACCCCGGAGAATCGCGGCATGATAAATCGCGTCTCCTACTTATTGTCAGTCGAGGAAGCCTGAGATGAGACTGAACGATCTGTCGCCCGGCAAGGGCGCGAAAAAAGTCGGCAAGCGTCTCGGTCGCGGTCACTCCGCGGGCCAGGGCAAGACCTCGGGTCGTGGCCAGAAGGGCCAGCATGCGCGTTCCGGCGGCTACCACAAGGTCGGCTTTGAAGGCGGCCAGATGCCGCTGCAGCGTCGTCTGCCGAAAGTGGGCTTCAACTCCCGCAAGGCACACCTGACGGCGGAACTTCGTCTGCATGAGCTGGCGAAGCCGGATGCAGACGTGGTCGACATGGACGTGCTGAAAGCAGCGAACCTGGTTCCGGCTTTCGTCACGAAGGTCAAGGTCATTAAGTCAGGTGAACTGACGAAGGCCGTAAAAGTTAAAGGACTCGCGGTCACCAAGGGTGCTCGTGAGGTGATTGAAGCTGCAGGCGGCAGCATTGAAGCCTAAGGCGCTTTAGGGACGATTTAAGTGGCAAAGAAGCCCCAGCAAAATCCGTCAGACCTGGCCCAGCAGGCCAGCAAGTTCGCTGATCTCAGGAACCGGTTGTTGTTCCTGATCGGTGCGCTGATCGTGTATCGCGTAGGCACCTTTATCCCGGTGCCGGGCGTCGATCCGGCTGCGCTCGCTTCGTTCTTCGATCAGCAGTCGGGCAACCTGCTGGGTTTGTTCAACCTGTTCTCCGGCGGCGCACTCGGCCGTTTCGGCTTGTTTGCCCTGGGCATCATGCCGTACATCTCGGCGTCCATCATTATCCAGATGGCCAGCCGCATCGTGCCGAGTCTCGACCAGCTGCGTAAGGAAGGCGAGCAGGGCCGTCGTCAGATCATCAAGTACACCCGATACGGCACGCTGGTATTGGCTGCATTCCAGTCGATCGCGGCGGCAAGCTGGCTGCAGCAACAGCCGGGTATGGTCGTCAACCCCGGACCGGCATTTCTGATCACCGCCTGCATCACTCTGGTAACGGGCACCATGTTCCTGATGTGGCTCGGCGAACAGATCACCGAGCGCGGCGTAGGCAACGGTATTTCGATGATTATCCTGGCCAGTATCGTGGCCGGCATTCCGTCGGCGATCGCCGGCACGGCTGAGCTGGTTCGCAACGGCGAGCTGTCACCGGCTATCGCGATCCTGATGCTGCTCGCGGGCGTTGCTGCCATCATCTTCGTGGTCTACATGGAGCGCGCTCAGCGTCGCATCACCGTCAACTACGCGAGACGTCAGCAGGGTCGCAAAATGTACGCGGCGCAGAGCACGCATTTGCCGTTCAAGCTGAATATGTCGGGCGTAATCCCGGCGATCTTCGCTTCGTCGATCCTGATGTTCCCGGCGACGATTGCACAATTCTTCGGCCAGGCGACAAACCCGAACGCGATCCAGAGCGCCCTGCAAGCCTTTGGTGCCAACCTCGGTCCGGGGCAGCCGATTTACGTGCTGCTGTACGGTGCGCTGGTTGTGTTCTTCTGCTTCTTCTACACGGCGCTGATGTACAACTCGAAAGAGACCGCCGAAAACCTGAAGAAGTCGGGTGCGTTTCTGCCGGGTATTCGTCCGGGGGCGCACACGGCCGATTATATCGACCGCGTACTGACACGCATTACATTCTGGGGAGCGATCTACATTGCAGGCGTTTGTCTGCTGCCCGAGATCATCCGGATGTTCTACCCGAGCATCCCGTTCAACTTCGGTGGAACGTCGCTCCTGATTCTCGTCGTCGTCACGATGGACTTCATGTCGCAGGTGCAGGCGCACGCGGTAAGCCATCAGTACGAAGGCATGATGCAGAAGGCCAACCTGCGTAACTACGGTGGCCGCAGCGGACAACTACGCTGAGTCGTTTGACTCGCAACGGAGCAAGCTCATGAAAGTACGAGCATCAGTAAAGAAAATTTGCAGAAACTGCAAAGTCATTCGCCGCAACGGAGTTGTGCGCGTGATTTGCACCGACGCTCGTCACAAGCAGCGTCAGGGCTAACAGAGGAATATCGAAGTGGCACGTATAGCTGGCATAAACATCCCGCTGAACAAGCACGTCGTCATCGCGCTGACGTCGATTTACGGCATTGGCCTCACGCGTTCGAAGCAGATCTGCGAAGTCGCAGGCGTCGCAGAGGACACCAAGGTCAAGGACCTCGCCGAACCGGAAGTCGCAAAACTGCGTACCGCAGTTGCCAATTTCACGGTCGAGGGCGACTTGCGCAGCGAAGTGTAAATGAACATCAAGCGCCTGATGGACATCGGGTCTTACCGAGGCATTCGTCATCGCCGCGGCCTGCCGCTGCGTGGCCAGCGCACACAAACGAACGCACGCACCCGCAAAGGTCCGCGTCGTCCGATCAAGCGCTAAGGCACAGGAATTTTGCACCGGGCATTAGCCGGGTGGATTGCAAAGAGAAGCAATAGTTATGGCAGAAACTCGTAAGAAGAAGGTTAAAAAGCACGTGGTCGATGGGATCGCCCATATCCACGCGTCCTTCAACAACACGATTATCACGATCACGGATCGCCAGGGTAACGCTCTGTCGTGG
>JBCCNM010000096.1:0-12996 GCA_039025835.1 Pseudomonadota bacterium
GAGATCACATAGCGCGGCTCAGGCATCTGATCGTAGACTTTGCGCAGCGCCGGCGCCATCTTGTTGGTCAGGGTGCCGGCGACAATCATGCAGTCCGACTGCCGCGGGCTGGGTCGAAAAATGATGCCGAAGCGGTCGAGATCGTAGCGGGACGCACCGGCCTGCATCATTTCCACAGCGCAGCAGGCCAGACCGAATGTCATGGGCCACAGGGAACCGGTTCGTGCCCAGTTCATGACCGCATCAACGCTGGTCACCACGAAGCCTTTGTCCTGCAGACTCTCGCCAGCGGATACAGCGCCCTGGTCCGGTGTAGATGCTTCCGCTAACGACACTGCACAACTCCTTTGCTGGTTCGCTCAGACGGACTGCCTAGTCCCATTCCAGCGCGCCTTTCTTCCATTCGTAGATAAAGCCCACGACAAGCAACGCCAGAAAAATACCCATGGCCAGGATGCCGACCGCGCCAAACGTGTCCAGCGATACGGCCCAGGGGAACAGGAATGCGATCTCGAGATCGAAAATGATGAACAGGATGGCGACGAGGTAGTAGCGCACGTCGAATTTCATGCGCGAATCGTCGAAAGCCTCGAAGCCGCATTCATACGGCGAGAGCTTTTCGTCGTCCTTACCGCCGCGGCCGATGAGAAAACCAAGGCCGAGGAGCAACAACCCGATGCCGGTCGCGACACCGAGGAATATCAATACAGGTATGTATTCCTGAAGCATGTACAGCTAGCGCCCATAAGCGCGCGACCCCACTACGTATCCCGGTACGAGTGTATCAGCCAGCTACATTCTGAAACAGATTTTTCGCGGCCCGCAGCCGGTAATCATGCCCCGGGAAACGTTTTTGAACCGCAGGCCCGGACAGGCCCGTAAAGGAAGGTTGGTGCTCTGGGCGAGACTCGAACTCGCACGGCTCGCGCCACTGCCCCCTCAAGACAGCGTGTCTACCAATTCCACCACCAGAGCATCCGGTGTGTTTACAAGTTTACTGCTCGTTGGCGTCTTCGTCAGCCGCAGCGTCGTCATCGAGCGTCGGGATGTCGTCATCCAGCGCGGGCAACGACTCGTCCGTCTCATCAACGCTGGGCAAACCATCCACAGCGTCGGTCTCGGTCTCCTCTACACCCTCCATGATCGAGGAGCTTTCGAGGAGGCTGGTCTCCGACGGTGCACGCGACTGGACGCTAAGGTACGCAAGTCCGAGACTCGTCATGAAGAACGCGGTCGCCAGAACAGCCGTTGAGCGCGAGAAAAAGCTTGCCGAACCCCGTGCTCCGAAAACCGTGCCGGACGCGCCTGCACCGAAGCCGGCACCGGCATCGGCGCCCTTGCCTCTCTGCAGCAGAACGAGTGCGGTGATCAAGATCGCGATCAGTGTGTGAATCGCAAGAACTATTTGCTGTGTCGTGTCCATCTGAACCTCTGTGGCGAACGCTCTGAGTTCGCCCTAAACCTGTTGCGCCGCGGCATTCGCGATCGCAAGAAAATCGTCCGCTTTCAATGACGCACCGCCAATCAGGCCGCCGTCAATATCCGGTTTCTCAAAAAGCCCCGCCGCATTGCTGCCCTTGACACTCCCGCCATAGAGGATCTGTAAACCCTCAGCGACAGCGGCGTCTTTCGCCGCGACCGTACTGCGGATAAACGCATGCACATCCTGCGCCTGCTCCGGCGTTGCCGTCATTCCGGTGCCAATCGCCCAGACCGGCTCGTAGGCAACGACGGCGCTGGCAAATGCCTCAACACCGGCCGTGTCCAGCACCGCGTTGAGTTGCTCGCCCACAACGGCCTCGGTAGCGCCAGCCTCGCGCTCCTCGAGTGTCTCACCGACACACAGTATCGGCGTAACGTCGCCGGCCTGTGCAGCGACGAACTTGGCGGCAACCTGCGCACTCGTCTCGCCGTACAGGCTGCGTCGCTCAGAGTGTCCGATAATGGCGTACCGACAGCCAAATTCGCCGAGCATCGACGCTGACACCTCGCCAGTGAAGGCTCCACTGGCGTGTTCACTGACGTTCTGCGCACCAAGCGCTACCGTCGATTCACCCAGCGCCTTGATGGTCGGACCCAGGTACGGAAACGGCGGACAAACCATCAAATCGACACCGCCCGGTGCACCGGCAACTATTCCGCTGACCAGCTCACGGTTGGCCGCCAGGCCTCCGTTCAATTTCCAGTTTCCCGCAACCAGGAATCGGCGCATAACATCCCGCCTCAGGGCGTAAAAGGCGCGAAAGGATACCGGGCAAAGCCGGTCAAATCAACGCATTCCGCGAGCCCGAATCAGGCTGCTGCATCCTCGACAACAGCAGCCAGCCGACGAGCCATTGAGAGTACCTGTTCGGCGTCGACGCCCTCGACCATGACGCGAATCACCGGCTCCGTGCCGGACGCCCGGAGAACCACTCGCCCGCGATCTGACAGTTCGTCCTCCGCTTCCCGGACCGCGGCCTGGATAGTGTCGGAATCGTTGGGATTCATGCGTTTTTCAGTGCGGACATTGAGCATTGTCTGCGGGTATTTCGGCATCCCGGCAGCAAGATCAGACAATTTCTTGCCCGTCTGCTTCATTATGGCCAGGATCTGCAGCGCACTGACCAGGCCATCACCGGTCGTCGCCTTGTCCAGCACCAGCATGTGCCCCGATGTCTCTCCGCCGATCACGCCACCGGTTTCGCGCAGCGTTTCCAGCACGTAACGATCGCCGACCTTGGCGCGGCGAAAATCGATGCCCTGCTCCGCCAGCGCGTGTTCGAGCCCCAGGTTGCTCATCACGGTGCCAACCACCGGTCCCTGCAACTGCCCGATCTCTGCCCGCGACGTCGCCAGAATGTAAAGAAGCTGGTCACCGTCGACGCTGTTGCCTTTTTCGTCGACCAGCAGGATTCGGTCGCCGTCACCGTCCAGCGCCACGCCAACGTCCGCACCGACCGCCGGTACCGTCGTTTTAATCAAGCCGGGTTGGGTCGATCCACAGCCGTCATTGATATTTCGGCCACTCGGTGAGCAGCCGATCGTGATGACGTCAGCACCGAGTTCCGCCAAGGTTCGCGGGCCGACCTTGTATCCTGCCCCGTTGGCACCGTCGAACACCACCTTCAAACCGTCAAGATCCACGCCTTCAGGTATCGTGCTCTTGCAAAAATCCTGGTAACGAACCCGCGCGGTGTCGATACGCTTCGCCTTGCCAAGCTGGCTGGATTCGAGCGTTATCGCCGGGTTCTGCAGTTGCTCTTCAATCGCCTGCTCGACGTCGTCCGTCAATTTGGAGCCGGCCTTGTTAAAAAACTTGATGCCGTTATCGAAGTACGGGTTATGCGATGCACTGATAACGACGCCGAGGTCGGCATCGAATTCCTGCGTCAGCCGCGCAATCCCCGGGGTTGGCAGCGGACCGATCAGCAGCACGTTGGCCCCGGCGGCAACAAAGCCGGCCTCCAGCGCGGATTCAAGCATGTATCCCGACAGCCGCGTGTCCTTGCCAATCACCACCGAGCCGCCCTTGGGCACCAGCACCTGGGCGGCCGCACTGGCCAGCCGCATCGTGAAATCCGCGGTCATCGGGTCTTTGCCCACGGTGCCGCGAACGCCATCCGTTCCGAAATATTGTCTGGCCATACTCCCTATCCCCGGTTCATCGCCGCATCTACAGCCTGAATCACACGAATCGCGTCGACGGTCGGCGCCACATCGTGTACCCGAACAATACTTGCACCATTTTGGACCGCTATCGCAGCGGCAACAATACTCGCCGGCATGCGTTCGTCAACCTCGCGTCCGGTAATCGCGCCGAGCGTCGATTTTCGCGATATCCCGGCCAAAATCGGCAAACCCAGTGCCGCCAGCGCGTCCAGGCGACTCAGTAGCTGCAGATTATGTTCAACCGTCTTGCCGAAACCAAAGCCCGGATCGACGACCAGACGGGATGTTTCAATGCCCGCATCGACACAGGCCGCAACTCGCTCGGCGAGAAATGACGTTACGTCAGCGACGACATCCGCATAATCCGGGTTGTCCTGCATCGTGCGCGGCTTACCCTGCATGTGCATCAGGCAAACAGCGCAGGCGGTATTCGCCGCGGCCTGCAGTGCTCCATCGTCCTGCAGTGCGCGCACATCGTTGATCATGCCGGCCCCGGACGCTGCCGCCTCGCGCATGACCTCGGGTTTCGTGGTATCGATGGATACAACCGCCCCCGTCTCGGCGATAACCGCCTCAATGACCGGCAGCACGCGCTCAAGCTCCGCATCAACGGGAACACTGTCGGAGCCTGGCCGGGTGGACTCACCGCCAACATCGATGATGTCGGCACCTTCGTCAACCAGCCTCGCGGCTTGTCGTCGGGCAGCGTCGAGACCGTTGTAACGACCACCATCGGAAAAGGAATCGGGTGTAACGTTCAGCACCCCCATTACAGCCACGTCCGGCAGTGTCATCGCCCCTATGGTTTGCATACCGTGCTCCACAAAAAAACCAGCCGGGCGATGCCCGGCTGGTTTTGGTTCATGCTGGAAGCCTAGTGCTCCGACGCAGGGCCGCCGATCGGTGTCGCCGGTTTCGACTCGGGCTTGGAGTCACCGCCCGGACCCTTCGAGTCGGCCGGCTCATCCCAGTCAGCCGGTGGCTGCGGCTCCCGGCCTTCCATGATTTCCTTGATCTGCGTCTGGTCAATGGTCTCGTACTTGACGAGTGCCTTGGCCATGACGTGCAGCTTGTCGATGTTGTCAGTGAGGATTTGCTGCGCTTTCTCGTAGTTCGTGTCGATGATCTTGCGGACCTCCTCATCGATCGCGTGCGCCGTGTCGTCAGACACCTGCTTCTGCTGCGTCACCGAACGCCCGAGGAAAACTTCACCCTCATCTTCGCTGTAGGTCAGCGGGCCCAGGCGTTCAGACAGGCCCCATTTGGTGACCATATTGCGCGCAATCTCGGTGGCGCGTTCAATGTCGTTCGACGCGCCGGTGGTGACGCCGCCCTTGCCCAGGGTCATCTCCTCTGCGATGCGGCCGCCAAACAGGCTCGCGATCATACTCTCGAGACCCTCTTTCGACATGCTGTACTTGTCTTCTTCCGGCAGGTACATCGTGACGCCCAGCGCACGGCCGCGCGGAATGATAGTAACTTTGTAGACCGGATCGTGCCTCGGTACCAGGTAGCCCACGATGGCGTGGCCCGCTTCGTGGTAGGCCGTATTGAGTTTCTCGTCTTCGCTCATGACCATGGAGCGACGTTCGGCGCCCATCATGATCTTGTCCTTTGCCTGCTCGAACTGCTCCATACTGACGACGCGCTTGTTGGCGCGCGCCGCAAACAGCGCAGCCTCATTGACAAGGTTGGCGAGGTCCGCACCGGAGAAGCCCGGCGTGCCGCGAGCGATAAGGCTGGCACGTACATCATCGTCCAGCGGTACCTTGCGCATGTGCACCTTGAGAATAAGTTCGCGACCGCGCACATCCGGCAGCGGCACGACGACCTGACGGTCGAAGCGGCCGGGACGCAACAGGGCCGGGTCAAGGACGTCCGGTCGGTTGGTCGCCGCGATGACAATGATGCCCTCACTGCCTTCGAAACCGTCCATCTCCACCAGCATCTGGTTCAGTGTTTGCTCTCGTTCGTCGTGACCACCGCCCAGTCCGGCGCCGCGATGCCGGCCGACCGCATCGAGCTCATCGATAAAGATAATGCAGGGTGCCTGCTTCTTGGCCTGGTCAAACATGTCACGAACGCGGGAAGCGCCGACACCGACGAACATCTCGACGAAGTCAGAGCCGGAAATCGTGAAGAAAGGAACCTTGGCTTCGCCGGCGATCGCTTTCGCGAGCAGCGTCTTGCCGGTTCCCGGCGAGCCGACCATCAGCACGCCCTTGGGAATCTTGCCGCCAAGCCGCTGGAACTTGCTCGGATCTTTCAAAAAGTCGACGATCTCGGCGACTTCGCTCTTGGCTTCCTCGACACCGGCCACATCCGCGAAAGTCACACCGACCTGGTCCTCGCCGAGAAGTCGAGCCTTGCTTTTGCCGAATGACATGGCACCGCGGCCGCCACCGCCGCCCTGCATCTGGCGCATGAAGTAGATCCACACGCCGATCAGCAGCAGGATCGGGAATGAGCTGATCAGCAGCTGACCGATCAGGCTCGGCTCAGTGGGCTCAACGCGCCGGAATTCGACGCCGCGCTCTTCGAGCAGGCCAATGATCACATCGTTGCTGGTTTCCGGGTTGACCGTGTACTGCTGTCGAGGCGACGACTGGCCGAAGTAAATCCGCTCTTCGTCAAACTCGACCTGCCGGACTTCGCCGCTACGAACGTCACTCAGGAACTGGGAGTACGGAACGGCGGCGGGCTGAACCCCGCTGACGTTCGACAATCCCTGTACCACGGAGAGCAGTACGACGATGATCACGATGAAAACGAGGATATTTTTGGTCAGATCATTCACGTTGGCATTCCAGGGCGCGGGGCGCCTGTGTATGGTCAGATGTTAGACACAATCTAACATCAAGGACACTACTACAGTCGGTAGGTTCTCGCTACCGACTGCACAATTGTTTACAACGTCTGGTCATTTAATCACCGCGATACCCGAGGCCCACCAGATAGACCTCTCGGCTGCCGGCTCGGGACGCGTCAGGTTTCACGACCTTCACCCGCTGAAATCGCTGTCGGGCCAAAGCGATGAAGGCATCAGCACCCTCACCCTGAAACAACTTGCAGACGAAATTACCGCCGGGTTTCAGTACGTCGGAGCAAATGTCCAGTGCCAGTTCGACCAGGTACATGGAGCTCGGCTGGTCTACCGCCCGGTTTCCGCTGATATTGGGCGCCATATCGGACATTACAAGGTCCGCCTGCTGGTCTGACAGTTTGCTTTGCAGTGCCACCAGGACGTCATCCTCGCGGAAATCGCCTTGCACGAAGTCCACGCACGGCAAAGCGTCCATGTCGAGAAGGTCGACGGCCACGATAGTGGCATCGCCGTCGAGCTTTTCGGTCGCGTACTGGCTCCAGCTGCCCGGTGCCGATCCGAGATCGAGGATCATCATGCCTTTCCTGAAAAGGCGCTCCCTCTTGTCGATCTGCTCAAGCTTATAGACCGCCCGCGATCGCCAGCCCTCGGCTCGTGCCCGCTTCACGTACGGATCACGCTCCTGACGATCTCGCCAGCTGCCGCCGCTGCGCCGGGGACCGCTCATCGCTGGCCTCGATTTCGCTGCGCCAGCGTACGAGCTTGCGTTAGACTCCGCGCCATGTCGCTATCTGAACCCCAGAAAAAATACCTGCGTGGACTCGGCCACAAACTGAACCCGGTCATCATGGTCGGCGATGCAGGCCTGAGTGAGTCGCTGCTCGCCGAGTATGACCGGACCCTAGCGCACCATGAGCTGATCAAGGTCAGCCTTCGGGTCGGTGACCGGCTCATCCGCGACGGGATGATCGCCGAGCTGGTCGAGCGCAGCGGAGGCCACCTGGTGCAACGCGTCGGCAATGTCGCACTGATCTACTGCGAGAATCCGGAGAAACGCCGCATCCGCCTGCCGCGCTGATCGCTATTCGTAGCGGACCCCGATAATCTCGTATTCTTTCTCGCCGCCCGGCGCCTTGAAGGTAATGGCATCCTCTTCACTCTTGCCGATCAGGGCACGCGCAATGGGCGAGGTGAATGAAATCATGCCGGCTTTCAGGTCCGCCTCATCCTCGCCGACGATCTTGTAGACGATTTCCGAGTCGTTTTCGACATCCAGTAATTCGACGGTGCTACCGAAAATAACCTTGCCGGTGGCCTTCATTTCGGTGACGTCGATGACCTGTACGTTCGACAGCTTGCCTTCGAGTTCCTTGATCCGGCCTTCGATAAAACCCTGCTGCTCGCGGGCGGCGTGGTATTCGGCGTTTTCCTTGAGATCGCCGTGTTCGCGGGCCTCCGCGATCGCCTGGATCACGGCAGGTCGATCCACAGACTTCAACCGCTTGAGCTCCTCGGTCATCATTTCATGGCCGCGAACAGTTACCGGCACCTTGTTCATGCCATTTCCTCTTTGTGCAGGTCCTGTAGCCGGTTGACGTCGCTGTTATCGAGATGCTCGATCGCCTCGCAGGTCGCCACGGCGGCGCCGAGTGTCGTGTAGTAAGTCACGCCCTTTCGGACGGCCTCGGCGCGTATGGAACGGGATTCAAATATCGCCTGCTTACCTTCGGTGGTATTGACGATCAAGTCAATCTCACTGTTCTTGATCATGTCGACAATATGCGGGCGGCCTTCGCGCACCTTGTTGGCCCGTCTGCAGCTGACGCCCGCAGACGCAAGCGCCTTGGCGGTACCGTGCGTAGCGATAATGTCGAAGCCTCGATCGCTCAGCAGTTTAGCAAGTTCGACGACGCCGGCTTTATCGCGCTCGCGCACGCTAAGCAGTGCCGCCCCCTGCCGTGGCAAGGTCACGCCGGACGCGAGTTGAGCTTTGGCATACGCCTCGCCGAAGGTGCGGCCGACGCCCATCACCTCGCCTGTCGATTTCATTTCGGGCCCCAGTATTGGATCGGCACCCGGGAATTTGATGAACGGAAATACGGCTTCTTTCACTGAGTAGTAATTCGGTGTGCGTTGCTCGGTGAAACCCTGCGCCTCGAGGCTCTCGCCCACCATGACGCGCGCGGCGATCTTGGCGAGCGGTCGTCCAATCGCTTTGGAGACAAACGGGACGGTGCGCGACGCACGTGGGTTTACCTCGAGTAAAAACACCGTGTCGTTCTGGATTGCAAACTGCGTATTCATCAGGCCGATCACCTTCAGGCCTTTTGCCAGTTTGATGACCTGATCGTGCAGTTCCGCCTGTAACTCATCGCTGAGACTGAATGGCGGCAAACAGCAGCCGGAGTCGCCCGAGTGCACGCCGGCCTGTTCGATGTGCTCCATAACGCCGCCGATCAGGACGTGCTCACCGTCGCTGACGCAGTCGACGTCGACCTCAATTGCGAGATCAAGGAAACGGTCGAGCAGCACCGGGCTGTCGTTTGACACCTCGATGGCAGCGTCCATATAGGCCGTGAGGTCTTCGTCGCTGTGCACGATTTCCATCGCGCGACCGCCGAGCACGTAAGACGGACGAACCACCAGCGGGTAGCCGACGTCGGAACCGGTTTCAAGGGCCTCCTGCTTGCTGCGCGCTGTGGCATTCGGCGGCTGCCGCAGACCGAGCTCTTCAACCAGCGCCTGGAAACGCTCGCGATCTTCCGCGAGGTCGATGGAGTCCGGCGACGTGCCGATGATCGGTGCACCGGCCGCCTCGAGGTCGCGCGCCAGCTTCAGCGGAGTCTGGCCGCCGTATTGCACGATGACACCCTTCGGTTTCTCGAGATCAATGATCTCCATAACGTCTTCAAACGTCAGCGACTCGAAATACAGTCGATCCGAGGTGTCGTAATCGGTGGAAACGGTTTCCGGATTGCAATTGACCATGATGGTCTCGTAGCCCGCCTCTTTCAGCGACAGCGCGGCGTGCACGCAGCAGTAATCGAATTCGATGCCCTGGCCGATACGGTTCGGACCACCGCCGAGAATAATGATCTTTTCGCGATCGGTCGGCTCTGCCTCGCACTCTTCCTCATAGGTGGAATACAGGTAGGCCGTCGTCGTCGCGAATTCCGCCGCACAGGTATCGACGCGCTTGTAGACAGGCCGCAGGCCGAGTGCAATTCGAGCTGCACGGACGTCGCCGTCACCGACGCCGAGTACCGTTGCCAGTCGTGCATCACCAAAGCCCTTGCGCTTCAGGTTGCGAAACTCGTCGACCGCAATATCGTCGAGCTTGCGTCCTCTCAGTCCGCGTTCGAGCATCACGAGCTCTTCAATTTGCGTCAGGAACCACGGGTCGACGCCGGAGATATCGGCGATTTCGTCAAACTCGAAAGCGTGCCGGAAGGCATCGGCGATGTAACGTATTCGATCGGAGCCCGGCAGTCGCATTTCCTGACGAATGCGATCCCGGTCTTCCTCTGTCTTCGGCGTCTCGCACACCTCGTCCAGGCCGTCGATACCGATTTCCATGCCGCGCAGCGCCTTCTGCAGGGACTCCTGAAAGGTACGGCCCATCGACATGACCTCACCCACCGACTTCATTTGTGTCGACAGCCGGTCACTGGTGCCCGGGAATTTCTCGAATGTGAACCGCGGGATTTTGGTAACAACGTAATCGATACTTGGCTCGAACGACGCCGGTGTCGCGCCGCCGGTAATATCGTTTTTGAGTTCGTCCAGTGTGTATCCCACCGCGAGCTTCGCAGCGACCTTGGCAATCGGGAAGCCGGTGGCTTTCGAAGCCAGCGCTGAAGAACGGGACACGCGCGGGTTCATCTCGATGATCACCACGCGGCCATCGTCCGGGTTGATCGCGAATTGCACGTTGGAACCGCCGGTTTCAACGCCGATCTTGCGCAGCACGTCAATCGACGCGTTGCGCAGCCGCTGGTATTCCTTGTCGGTCAGTGTTTGCGACGGCGCAACGGTGATCGAATCGCCGGTGTGAACACCCATAGCGTCGAAGTTCTCGATGGCACAGACGATGATGCAGTTGTCGTTTCGATCGCGGACAACCTCCATCTCAAACTCTTTCCAGCCGATGATTGATTCCTCGATCAGCACTTCGGTGGTCGGTGACATTTCCAGACCGTGTGACACGATCCGTTCGAACTCTTCCTTGTTGTAGGCAATACCGCCGCCGGTGCCTCCGAGCGTGAATGACGGCCGTATAATGGTCGGAAAGCCGACCAGCTTCTGTTTTTCCAGGGCTTCATCGAGCGAGTGCGCTACGTCGGAGCGCGGACTTTCGAGGCCGATCTCACTCATTGCCTTGCGGAACAGGTCGCGATCCTCGGCCATGTCGATCGCCTCGCGCTTGGCAGCGATCATCTCGACACTGTACTTATCCAGCACGCCATGACGTGCGAGATCGAGCGCACAGTTCAGGCCCGTCTGACCGCCCATGGTCGGCAGCAACGCATCCGGCCGCTCCTTGGCGATGATGCGTTCGACCGCCGTCCAGTGCACCGGCTCAATGTAGATCGCGTCAGCCGTCTCCGGGTCGGTCATAATCGTCGCCGGATTGGAGTTAACCAGGATGACGCGGTAACCCTCTTCCTTCAGGGCCTTGCAGGCCTGGGCTCCGGAGTAGTCAAACTCGCAGGCCTGGCCGATGACAATCGGTCCCGCGCCGATGATCAGGATGCTTTCGATGTCTGTGCGTTTTGGCATGCCTGTCTACCCCACCAGATCCGGCTGTCGCTGGCGTTTTATCGCCTCCATGTCGTGGATAAAGCGCTCGAAAAGAGGCAGGAGATCCTGCGGCCCGGGGCTGGCTTCCGGATGACCCTGGAAGCTGTACGCGGGCCGATCGGTGAACGCGATGCCCTGCAATGTGCCGTCAAACAGCGACCGATGCGTCGGCTCGACGTTGTCCGGCAGGCTGTCTTCGTCGACCGCAAAGCCGTGGTTCTGGCTGGTGATCTGCACCTGGCCGGTTTTCAGATCCTGCACCGGGTGGTTGGCACCGTGGTGGCCAAACTTCATCTTCTCGGTCTTCGCGCCGCTGGCCAGCGACAACAACTGGTGGCCAAGGCAAATACCGAAAACGGGTATGCCGATGTCGAGGAATTGGCGAATTGCCTTGATCGCGTAGTCGCAGGGCTCCGGATCGCCCGGCCCGTTGGACAGGAAGATGCCGTCCGGCATCAGCGCCAGCGCCTCCTCGGCCGATGTCTGCGCCGGTACGACGGTCATCCGGCAATCGAGATCCGACAGCAGCCGCAGGATATTGCGCTTGATACCGAAGTCATAGGCAACAACGTGGTACGGCGCAATTCGTCGACTCATGATCTTCGGCGGCTTACCGAAGGTGGTGCCGTGGGACCACTGATACGGTGCGTCGGTGGATACAAACTTGGCGAGATCCATGCCGGCGATACCCGGAAATTTCTTCGCGTGCGTTATTGCGAGTTCGGGATCCGCATCACCGGTCATGATGCAACCGGACTGCGCGCCTTGTTCGCGAATCAGCCGGGTCAGCTTGCGGGTATCGATGTCGGCGATGGCGACAAGATTTGCCTGCTTCAGAAATTCTTCGAAACTGCGCTCGGAGCGCCAGTTGCTGACGACCGATGAGCGATCGCGGATGATCAGCCCGGAAGCGTGAGTCTGTGCAGACTCCATGTCGTCTGAATTGGTACCGGTGTTGCCGATGTGTGGATAAGTCAGGGTAACGATCTGGCGGCAGTAGGACGGGTCGGTGAGGATTTCCTGGTAGCCCGTCATTGCCGTGTTAAACACGACTTCGCCGATGGTTTTGCCGGCAGCGCCGACCGACGTGCCGCGAAAAACGGTGCCGTCCTGGAGTGCAAGAAGTGCGGGTGTGACCAATGGCGTCCCTCGTGTCCGTTTGCCAATGATCGTCGGGGATTTCGCTTCAGTGTCCGCACCGCCGCGCCGTTTGGCGGGGTGCAGATGCAAAAAAACGGAAGGGGTTGCCTCCCGCTGACGAAATCGCATGCCGCGATCCGGCGTAGTTTACTGAAGCGATCTAAGGGGCGCCAGAGAGAGCGGCTTTTTTTTCGGCGTCAGACGCCGAACAACACGTCTTGCATGCTGTAAAACCCGTTACGGCGGGCAACGACCCATTGCGCCGCGCGGACCGCACCGCGGGCGAAAACGTCCCGTGTCGTTACGCTGTGCGCAAACCGCAGGGATTCAGAGGCGCTGTCGAAACGTACGTCGTGGTCGCCGGGCACCTCTCCCCGGCGCTCGACGCCGAACAGGATGTCGCTTTGACTCTTGCGATGGCCGTCGGTCACTCGAACAGACGCGAAGTCCTGACCGCGCGCGTCGGCGATCGCCTCGCCGAGCTTAAGCGCCGTACCCGACGGCGCGTCGATCTTGTGCACATGGTGAACTTCGTCGACGGACACCTGGAACTCGGGCCCCAGCGCCATCGCCGTCTCGGC
>JBCCNM010000097.1:0-12887 GCA_039025835.1 Pseudomonadota bacterium
CAGCGTGTGGCAGTTAGCCGTCGCCGGCGCAGCGACGTCATCAGGCAGCTGGGAGAAGACTTCGTAAAAAGCGAGACCGCGGCAAGCCATTGAGCATTCGAGGCTGCTGCACAGTGCGCGTCCGGATTCGCGACGGCGCAACATCCTCAACCGCTGGTCATGCCCTTTTGGCATACTCGAGACATGCAAACCTCGCTGCCCGATGATGCGCTGCTCGCCCGCTATGCGGTCACCGACGACGGCGAGGCGCTTCCGCACTACACCGACTGCTTTACCACGCAGATCGAGCATTCGGTGAACCTGACAGCTTACGTCCGCGCGTTCTACACAACGCCACTGTTTTGTTGTGAACGATTCATACTGAGGCTGCTCGGTATGGGCTCGAGTGACGATGACATCGACGCGCTGCTCGCCGGTCAACAAACGCATTTCGCGGCCTGGACGCAGGAAGACCGGTCCGATGACCAGTTGCTGATGTGCGATATCCACGCGCGCACGCGCTCGTGGTTTCGGGTGGTGCCGGAGGTCAGCGGCACCCGCCTGTATTTCGGGTCAGCCGTTGTCATCGACGGCGAGCAGATGCGGGCCCCTTTTCGGGCGATGATCCCGATGCACCGCTTCTATTCGCGCCAGCTCCTGCGGGCAGCGACTCGCCGACTCAAGGCACGCCAGGCGACTCACTGACGCCAGATACACCCAAAGCTCTGCCCGGCATCACCGATCCCTACACGAATCCGCACGCCCGCGACCGAAGTAGGGCGGGTCATGAGTGCTATTCTCATTGCTCACACGAGGCGGCAGCCCGCGAAAACTGCAGCACCGCCTGGCACACACGGACACTGACAGGGGATACGCCGTGACCGATTCGATCGAGACCTTTTTTAACGCCTGGCAACTGGAATCCGACGCAGAACGAGACGATGCCATTCATCGCGCCGTCACGGAAGATGTGCTGTACGTTGACCCACGAACGCCGGAACCGATTCGCGGCCGCGAAGCACTGAGCGAGTACGTCGGCATGTTCTCCAAGAACGCACCCGGCTGGTCCGCGAGCGTCGTCGCCAGCGATAGTGTCGGCGGCGTTACGCGCGCCACCGTCGCGTTTGGCGGTCCGGGGCCGGACGGCACAACACAGTCCCAGCTCGGGCAGTATTTCGTGGAATCGGACGGCACATCGATTTCGCGCATGACCGGCTTCGTCGGTGTCGGGGCGCCCGACACCTGACACCGCAGCTCGTCCGACCCACCACCCTCCAAAGCCGAATCGCCGGACCTTACGTTAAGCCGATGTGACGGCCCGGCAAACTGTGACATCAATCACCGCACTTTTTGTGATCTGGTTCCACTATCGATCCGGCTGAACGAACAGCCTGCCAATTCGGTATCACTCCAAGGAGGGAATAATGAGCAATCCGTACGACACGACCCGTACCGCAAACTCGTCGGTTCTGGGCCCCACGTTGAAGTTCAAAGGTGATCTCACCGCGGATGAGGACTTGCTCATTCAGGGCGAAGTCGAAGGTTCCATCAAGCACTCATCGAGCCTGACCATCGGTGAAGGTGGTCTCGTCAAGGCTGATGTCTCGGCCGAATACATCGCGGTGGAAGGTCGCGTGGAAGGTGACCTGCGAGGCTCGAAATGCGTCAAGGTTCGCGTCTCCGCGAAAATCAACGGCAACATCGTCAGCCCGAATGTTTCGCTGGTCGAAGGTGCGAAGTTCAACGGCAAGATCGACATGGATTCGGATCCGGCCGTTGCCGAACAACCGAAACCGGCAAAACAGGAGGCCGCCAACGACGCCTCGCCTGATCCCCAGGCCGAGAAAAAGCCGTCCAAATCGAAGTCATCCGCCAAGAAGCCGGGCGATGACAAGAAACCGGCTGATGCCGCTTAACCGGAGATGACACCATGTCGGATACAGAAATCATGAAGCGGCCCTTCGTCGACAGCGATAACGAACGCCTGACGGAGTCCCAGGTTATTGCCCTGAAAGACGTCCCCAATTCGGTGCGCAACAAGCCGGAAGACGACGGCGCACCCGTCTCGGTCATCGGCGAGACGCTGCATTTCAAAGGGGAGCTGTCGGCAGGCGAGGACCTGGTTATCGAAGGCCGAGTCGAAGGCACCGTCAACCAGGGCAAATGCTGCCTGACCGTAAAGCCCAAGGGCTCGCTGCTCGCCAACGTCAACGCGACCAAGATCTTTATCGAAGGACGCGTCGAAGGCGACCTCGCGGCCACTGTCAGTGTCACGATCCGTGAAAGCGGCGTCGTCACGGGCAACATCATCTCACCGAAGGTGGCTATCGACGAAGGCGCGACCTTCAACGGCAGCATCGAGATGCGGGCACCGGGTGACAAGGGCAAAAACCACTAACGCCATCCGCAAAGCACGACCGTCAAAAGGCACCTTTTCGGGTGCCTTTTGTTTTTGCGACTCGACAGGAGCCCGCCCGCCGCGTCGAATTTGATGCTGACACGTCGAATCCGACACCGCTCGCTTGAGTTCAACGCCGGGTTGCGTAGCATCTGGGAGATGCCCGATCACGTGTCCTCGACGCCCATGCAGCTCTTGCCGTTTCCCTACCATAACGACGTCTGCACGCACCTGAAGCGCAACGAGCGGGGATTGTGGCAGTGGTTTATGTCGGACAACTTCTCCACGGCCGACGCAGAGCAAAGCAAGCTCGAACTTCTGAAATCCTGCTATCGCATGCGCGCGGAGAGTCATGCGGAGCTGTACCAGCTGGCGAATGAGGCGGCCGAGCGACTCGAGCTCAACCTGCCTATCACGCTGTATCAGGCTCAGATGGCGGGCGCTGCGCCGAATGCTGCGCTGTATTTTTTCACCGATGAACTCTGCGTGGTGCTCAGCGGTTCGATTGAGGAATTGCTGGAGCCCGATGAGCTTCGCGCGCTGTTCGGCCACGAATTCGCGCATCACCGCCTGTACACCGAAAACCACGGCGAGTTTTTCGCCGCATCGAGACTGCTCGGCTGGTGTGCGCAACAACCCGACTGTCACGAAGCCTATGTGGAGACGGCGCGTCGGTTTCAGCTACAGGTCGAGCTGTATGCCGACAAAGGTGCCGCTTTTGTCAGCGACGGTGCGGACGCCGCCATGTCGAGTCTGATCAAGGTCAGCACGGGCTTGAAGACAGTCACCGTCGGCGACTATGTCGAACAGGCCAGGGAGATCCTGAGCAAGGACCAGTCCGGCTCAGAGGGCATCACGCACCCGGAAATCTACCTGCGCGTTCAGGCGCTCAACGAGACGCTGGATGATCCCGCCGGCTATTCACGACTCGTGCGCGGCAAACTGGACTCCGGCCGGCTCGACATTCTCGACCAGCGCGAGTTGGCCACATTGACCCTGAACATCGCGCAGACGCTGGGCAAGGATCCACGCTTTCGCACCGACGAACACAAAGCACTCCTGCGTGAGTACTTCCCGAGCTTCGCGTGGGATGCCGTGAGCCGGGAGACAAACGTCCTGCGCGAGCCGCTCGCCGACTCGACCGACCTGACGCAGACCTACCTGGCCTACGTGCTGCTCGACCTCGCCACGGCCGATCGGGACGACAGCTATCCACTGCTCGGACCCATCCTGTTGTTCGCTGACGAGCTCGGAATCCACAAGCCGGTGGAAGCGACGATCCGCAAGGAGCTGAAGCTTCGCAAGGCGGACACGGATCGCGCTCTGGGGGCCGCCCGGGACGCGGAAGAGACAGAGCAGCCGCATGACTGACGTCGTCGAGCAGGACATGGGCAAGGCCTTCCTCGAGTACCTGGGCGAACTCCGGGATCTCGGCGAAGTCGGCAGCGACGATATCGTCGGTCTGATGGCACCGCTGATCGAGCAGGTGATTGCAACGCACGAACAAAACCTCGTGGCACCGCTGAACGGCGTGGATGCCCTGCGCGTTTCGCTGGGCCACCTCTGGTACACCAACGCCGATGCCAGGACACCGGAATCGAATCGACGCTCACTGCGTAGCCAGCTTGATAAAACACCGCGCAACCGGCTGGACGTTACCCGGCAGGTGCACATCGACGACACGGCAGAGATGCCCGTGTCAGACCAGAGCGTAGCGGAACGCGGCAGCGCAGCACGCAAAGCCTACTACCCGGATTACGTGGCCTGGGAGCATCTGTTCGAGCATCATGACGCACTGACCGATACCTTTGTGCTCGGCCTCGTCATGGGCAGCATCATGACCGGCCTCGATCTGAGCGATGCCGATGAGCTGCAGCAGTTTGTCGCCGCACGCAGTAACCTGTGCGCGCTGAACAGCCGCGTGTCACCGGTCATCGCGCAACTTATCGAGCGCATGACCGAGCTCGAGCGCTCGGAGCGACCGCAGGATCTGACCACCGTCTGCGAGATGCTGATCCAGTACCGCTATCAGGAACTGGAGGAGGACATCGAATTTGATCTGCCGGTCGATGGTGACGCCTCACGCCGCACGGTCCTGCTGACCCGCCTGCGCAATCGCCTGTTTGAAGTCAGTCGTCGCAACCGGCTCCTGTACTTCCGCGACACCGGCGGTACAGCCAACCTCACCGAGGGCTCGGTGCCGCACGTCATGGATATCGAGTCGATTCGCACACAGCAGTTGCTGTTCACCAACGACGACCTGTGCCGGACGCTCGAATCCGACGCGCCTATCCGACTGAATCGCTGGCTGCGATTTGAAGACTACCCCTTCCTCGCACCGGCGCTGGATCGCATTCGACTGCAGGCCAATCGCGACGCCCGGGAATACGGCTTTTCCCAGCTTCGCCTGGTGACCGCCTTTCTGCGCTGGCACAACCTCAAGGAAGCCCCGGAGGAACGCATCAATTCACCGTTGATCCTGATTCCGGCCGCGATCCGCAAAAAGAAAGGCGTGAAAGACCACTTCGAATTGAGCTGCCGGGCGGCCGAGGCCGAGATCAACCCCGCACTCAGGCATTTCCTGAATGAGCTGTACGGCATTCGACTGCCGGAGAAGATCGACGCCAGCAACTTCAAGCAGATAGAGGCACTCGCAGACGCGCTGCAAAAGCAGCTCGCGCAATCCGACAGCAGCGTCGAACTCGAGCTGGTGAAAACACCGCGGATTCAACTCATCAAGCGTCGCGTCACGCGACGCCTCGACCGCTACCGCCGACGCCTGCGCGCCACCGGTCGCGGCCTGAAAAGTTACGCCGGGATTACCTACAGCTACCGTGGCCAGCGATACGAGCCGCTGGGTGTGCAGATCTTTGCCCGCGACATTCGCCCGGCGAACGCGCCCAGTCGTGAGTATGTGGAAAACGAGCCGTCGCCGCGGATTATCGAACACATGGTGGCGGACGCGTCGGCCACCATCGAGCGCGACTTTTACAGCCTCGACAAGGGCGCTGAAAAAGGCCCGCGGCAGTGGGAGATCGATCTGTGCTCGATAACACTGGCCAACTTCAGTTACCGCAAAATGACGCTGGTGCGAGACTACACGGATCTTCTGACCGACAAAACAGCCGACAGTGCCAACTTCGAACAGCTGTTTAGCGAGGCAACGCGCCCGGTATTCAGCGACATCACGCTGCCGCCGCTGGCCGAGCGCTACAACGTGCTTCCGGCTGATCCGAGCCAGCGTGATGCGGTGCTGCGCGCCCGCGATGAAGACAGCTACGTGATCCAGGGGCCGCCCGGCACCGGCAAATCGCAGACGATTACCAACCTGATCGTCGACTACGTGGCGCGCGGCAAATCCGTGCTGTTTGTTTGTGAAAAACGCGTGGCGCTCGACGTCGTGTTCCATCGCCTGCAGCAGGTCGGGCTCGGCGAGGCCTGTTGCCTGATCCACGACGTTCGCGAAGACAAGAAGCCCTTCATCATGGCGCTGAAAGCACGCTATGAGCAGGCTGTCGCGGCACGGCCCAGTGACGATCTCGGCGAACGCCGCAAGATCTGGCTGACGGCGCTCGGCAAGGCCATTAAGACGCTCGAAGACTTCTCGGCGGCGATGGTGACGCCCGGCGGCGACGGACAGGCACCCCTTCGGCAGATCATCGGCCAGTGGATCGAGGGCGGTGCACAACGCTCACCGCTCAATCGTCGGCAAAGTCTGCGGCTGCCGGAATGGGAAGCCTTTGCCGACGTTCGCGAACGCACAGAAGCCCTGCGTTCGGCACTCAGTCGCGAAGGCTATGGCGGTGTGCTCGCGCGCTCCCCGGTTCGCTACCTGCGTGCCGATATCGCCGGGAAGGCGGATTACATCGACTTTATCGAAGAAGCTTCGGATCGATCGCTGGGTGCACTCGCCGACGCCGCTGCCTTGTTCGACAGTCTGACAGCGGTGACCGGCCGCGCCGGTCTTGGCTGGGGTGATATGGGGACCGTGACCCGCTTTTGCCGACAGCTCGCCGGACTGGCCGAGTCCGAGCGCCTCGACGTGCTCGATATCGACAGCCCGGGCACCCTGCGGCTGCAGAAGCAATTCTCCGAACTTGCTACCCGGGAGACCGCCAGCGATGCCGCGCGGCAGGCGGCTGAGGGCTGGGACCTCAGCCACGCCTATGAAGCCGTTGATGAGCTCGTCGATATAGCCCGGCAAAAGGAAGGCAAGCTGTTCGCGTTCTTCAGCGCCGGCTGGCGACGCGCGAAACGCACCGTCCGCGACCACTACAGTGGCATGCCGACCTCGGTGCACGATGCCTTGAGTCGACTGGCCGCCGCACGGCTCGCCGCATCGCAGGTCGAAGAAACCACGTCAGCCGTTGCCGGCGACCTCGGCGTTGACGACATCCAGCCGGTGCGCGAATTGCTGGACGAGGTATGGAACCGCGGTTCGAAACTTCCGGCGCTGACACGCGATCTCGTCAAGTTCGCGAGCAGCGAGCCGGACGCCGCGCGGGCCATCCTGAAACTCGTGCGCCTCGCCGGTCAGTTGCGGGCCGCCGACAACGAGATCATCAACCTGCTCTGCGACTACGAGGATGAATCTGCCGAGTCGTTGACGTCGATTCTGCAGACGCTGAAGCAAAACGCCGAGCGCTGCGATGAACTGGTTGATGAGTTGCGCGTGCTGGACGCGCTCGATTCCGCAGCCGCAACAGCACTGCGCCACCTCGACCTGCCGTTCGAGCAACTCGAACTCGCCGTCCTCGACGAGACCATCCACCGCCGACTGCGCCAGAGGCGCGGTGTCCTGAGGTTCGATGCCGTGCGTCTGCAGGAGATGGTGGACACGCTGGGCCAGCTGACGGAGCAAGGCCGCGAGCTGAACAGTGAACTGGCGCTGGATGTCTGCGCGCAAACCTTCCACGAACACCTGGTACGCGCCAACACGTCGATGGCTAAGACCACGCAGGAAGAGAAAGACTGGCGGCGTGCCTACACACGGGGCCGTAAGCTTCTGGAACGCGAGTTTGAAAAAACCCGTGCCTATCGCTCGGTGCGCGAGCTGTTCGACGCCGATTCCGGTCCGGTGCTGCGCGACCTGCGCCCGGTCTGGTTGATGAGCCCGTTGAGTGTCGCCGATGCCCTGCCGCTGAACGAGGACCTGTTTGACGTCGTTATTTTTGACGAAGCCAGCCAGATTCCGCTGGAAGACGCGATCCCTACCGTCAGCCGGTCGCGCCAGATGATCGTCGTCGGCGATGAGATGCAGTTGCCACCGACAACGTTCTTCTCGGGCAAAGCGTCCACTGACGATGACGACGAATCGCAGCTGCCGGATGTCGTGCAGTTCGACCTGAATGCCGACAGCTTCCTGAACCGGGCCGGTGCGGCACTGCCCGGCACGCTGTTGAACTGGCACTACCGCAGCCGACATGAAAGTCTGATCGGTTTCTGCAACCGGGCGTTCTATGCCGGCGAGCTGAAGACCATTCCGACGCCGGGCGTGCTGGTCGATCGACCGCCGGTGCTCGTCGAGGATATCGACAAGGTGGTCATTGAGCCGTCGCAGGTCTTCGACCAGCCAATCTCGTTCCACAAGCTTGCCGACAGCCCGTACGAGTCGCAGCGCAATCCCGGCGAGGCGAGCTATATTGCCCGGCTTGTGCGCATGATCCTGACCGAACAGCCGGCACTCACAGTGGGCATCGTGGCGTTTTCCCAGGCACAGCAGGGCGAGATTGAGTCTGCGCTGTCGCGACTCGCCGCCAGCGATCGTGACTTTGGCAATCGGCTGGACGAGGAAGAGAGCCGCGAAGAGGACGGCCAGTTTGTCGGCCTGTTCGTCAAGAATCTCGAGAATGTGCAGGGCGACGAACGTGACCTGATCATCCTCAGTGTGTGCTACGGACCGGATGCTAACGGGCAGATGCGCATGAATTTCGGACCGATCAACCAGAACGGCGGCCACAAACGCCTGAACGTGATTTTCTCGCGTGCCAAACAACACATGCTGGTCGTGTCATCGATCGAACCCGGCCAGATCACCAACACCTACAACCAGGGCGCGAATGCATTGCGTCAGTACCTTCGTTATGCGCAGGCGGTATCGCTCGGCGACCGCGACGGCATGAACGCCGCATTGCTGGAGTACGGCCAGCCGCAGCAGGATCTCGACACGAGCACCAGTGCACGAGCGCTGCAGGCGCAGATCACGGCCGCGCTCAAACAACGCGGTTTTGACGTGGAGCAGGACTACGGTCAGTCCGAGCTGCGCTGCCATCTCGCCGTGCGGCGCCTGGACAAGGTCGACTTCGAGCTCGCCGTGTTAATCGACGACCGCACCCACTACGCTAATCCGGACATACAGTCTCGCTACACCACCAACGCCGATATCTTGCGCGCGTTTGGCTGGAAGGTCGTACGGGTACTCGGCAAAGACTGGTACACCGATCGCGACAAGGTGATCCGCCGGATTGAAGCCAGCCTGGGAGATCAGGCGGAATGATCGTCCCGGCGTTCTGGGCGGAGGCGAAAGAGCGGGTTCGGGTTAACGGTCGGCCGAAAACCTACAAGCGCTTTGGCTGGTCCGATGTCTCGGACGAGGACGCGATGGCCAATGCGCGTGACCGCCTTGCCGACGCTGTTCGGCGCGCGCAGCGGGGTGAAAAGGTGCGCTTTGTCGATCGCAAGGTGCCCTACAACGGTGCCGACGGCTTGCCGATCCGTGAAGAGATCATCAGCAGGCGCGACGACATGGTGATCACGCGCAATGCCTATGGTGCCGCCTGTCTGAACACGCCGGATGTCCTGTTCGCCGATGTGGATCTCGAACGACGCTCGCACTGGCCTTATGGCATGGCCGTGTTTGTGCTGATCGTCGCGGCCGGCTACGTCGCCAACAAGCTGCTGGGCACCGATCTCTACTTCCTGTTATTCCTGGTCGGCGGCCTGGTCCTGTCGAGTCCGATCGGTCGCCTCATCATGCTCGGCCTCGATTACCTGCGATCATCGCCGGTGGAGCGCGCACTGCGGCGCATCGAAGCCACTGTAAAAGCCAACCCGCGCTGGATTCTGCGTGTGTACCGGACGCCAAACGGCTTTCGGGTATTGGCCATGCACGACACCTTCGACCCGCGCGGCCAAAAAACCCATGACTTTATGAAAGCGATCGGCACGGACCCTGTGTACATGCAGATGTGCCTGAAGCAAAAGTGCTTTCGGGCACGCCTGAGCCCGAAGCCGTGGCGAATCGGCATCCAGGAACATCTGAAACCGCGACCCGGGGTTTGGCCGATTGCCGAAGAGCGCCTGCCCGATCGTCGACGCTGGGTGCGGATGTACGAAAAGCTATCCGCCGGCTTCGCTGCCTGCCGCTATGAAACCACGTTCGGCAAAGGTCGCACGGCCCGCAAGTGCGAGGACGTGAAGCGGCTGCACGACGATCTATGTCGCGCAACGTCGGAGCTGCCGATTGCTTGATACGATTTTTAATCTGACCGTCTACCACGACCGGACGTGAGGCAGGCGAGCGATCTCAAGAACGTCTTAGCCAATACTCCTGCAGCAGCAATCTAGGCAGCGAGTAAAACTGTCTTCTCTTCGGCGGGCTGAATAGTCACCGTAGTTCCAGCATTGAACTCGATGAAGTCGGCCTCGACCCCGTCGCTGAAAATCACTCCATTGGTCGGCATTTTTGACCTGAGCTCAAGCGGCACCTCACGAGACAAGGCCCCGTGTACCATTGAACACTGGGTTACGCGGCTTGGGAACGGCTCCCTGACGGAATAAATCAGTCGATCAGAGTCCCATTTAAGCCGGCCGCTATTCCCGGACGGTGCAAAGTTGCCACCGTGCGCCTGAACCACTCCTGCCGCGCCCGCATACACCGACTGCAGCCAGCCAGTCGAACCCGCACCGGTGGATACGATAATGCCACTGGAAGACTGGTTTTCTATCTGGCCTCCAATCTCGATTTCATACCGTGCCGATACGTGCGTCTTTGCTCCAACAAAGAAGTCGTTGAACGCCAACAGCGATTGTCCGTTCGATGAATCCGCTCGAGCCAGGGTGACTTCCTTTTTCTCAAGATCCCCGGCCAGCGCAGATGACAAATAGCGGTAATAGGTGTCCGGCTGAAACGGTAGCAAGATTCCGTCGAAATTTTCCGGGTCGGGGTTGATGGCGAAAATAGGTTGCCGTGAGAGATACTTGGCCGTGTTCGAAACGAGTCCGTCCTGGCCGATCGTGATGACAAAGTCGTCATCCGCAAACGTGAACTGAGGAACGGCAGACCGATCGATTCTCTGGTGTTTTTGACCGGGTTCGAGAGAATCGACAACGCGATTAACCACCGCTGAGTAGCGATCATGCGCGCGCTGGATTTCGTCGAATGACTGGCCACTCTGCTCGAGGTAGAACTTCGCTTGCGCGGGCGTGTTGAACCGCCTGACCAGCTCTTCGAGCTCAGTCAGGCGAGTAACAATCACTAGCTTGTCGAAGTTAGCCACTGGCGGTCTCTGCTACTGCTCGGCCGACTGACCGCCGCCGGACACGTAGGTGACGACTTTGCTCAACAGGTCGGGGGTAATGGTCAGATTGTCGATTGACCCCGATTTACCGGCCCACTCTTTTAGCGCCAGACCAACAAGCGCCTGTGGCGGCAACTGACCATAAGGAGACAGTTTCAGCTCCTCTGCTTTAGCCTGCGCTTCCGCAAGCTTCAGCTCGTTTCGGGCCTGCGTGTCGACCAGGGCTTTCTTTCGATTCTCAAGCTCGACATCGGTGTTCATTTCTGACTCCCGAATTTTGCGTTCCTCCTCTACTGCCGCTTTTCGGCGGTCATAGATCGCCTGATCGGCCCGCTTGCTGAGGCTTTCACGAAAGTCGGCTTCCAGTGCCTTCTGCATCTCGGGAGTCGCTTTGATTGAGACAAAGTGCAAGCCCTCAATCACAACACCCAGTGAGCTCAATTCCTCTGAAAGGCTCACCTGCTCAAGGACCTCCCTGGCGACAGCCTCCACACCCGTCAGCGACCGTTCGAGGGACAGCTGACTCACACGCGACCGTGTGTAACCCTGGACAACGTTAATGACGCGTTGGACCAGCTTTGCCGGGTCATCGGACTTGTACAGTCCCTTGGATGTGTCGATCGTGTAGTCCAGTCTCGAGGCGACCTCCAGCGGCGCATCCAGGCGATAAGTCAGAAAGCCCTGAATCGCGACTTCCTGAAAGTCCGCTGTCGTCTCGGAGAACATGAAGTGGGATTCCTGGCTGGCGACTGGCACTGCGGAGATCGTTGTCGTGAGCGGAGAGAAGAAGAAGTTAATACCCGCACCGTGCTTGCGCACTTTCCCGTCCTTAAAGCTGATCGTGTAAGTATTGGGTTCACCTTTGAAGTACTTGAACATGGTCTATTCCTCCGTTCCTTACTTAATGACTTCGACCTTGCTGCGGTCTTTCACTCGAAAGAGTTTCGCCGGTCGGTGCGCACCAACCCGTCTGTCATTGCCTGTTGCCTCGATGACATCAAGAGCCAGCATGCGCTTGGAAAAATTGCGGGCATCGATCTCTTCCCGCCCAATCAGTTCGTAGAGTTGGCGTAGTTCCGGCATCGTGAATTCCTCCGGCATGAGCTGGAAAGCAATGGTCGAGTAGTCCAGCTTCGCAGACAGTCGGGTCAACGCCATTTCAAGAATGTCGGAGTGATCGAAGGCCAGCGTCGGTAGTTCATCGATGCTGAACCAACCCACCCCCTCTGCGTCGGATGATGCTTTGATCTCCAGAGCGTCCGACGGCATCAACGCGTAGTAAGCAACACTGATTACTCGCTCCCGCGGATCACGGTCCGGGGCCCCAAAGGAATAAAGCTGCTCGAGGTAAGCGGCTGTGACGCCGGTTTCCTCCCGCAACTCACGCTTCGCCGCATCAATCAGGCTCTCGTCCATTTCGACGAAACCGCCCGGCAAGGCCCATGAACCCCTGAACGGCTCCAGCGCGCGCTTAATCAGAAGGACCTTCAGCTCGTCGCTGCGCACCGTGAAAATCACGACGTCGACTGTGACGGCCGGATGGGGATACTCGTATTCGAAGCTCATGTATCGAGACCACTTAATGTAACGGTTACAATAAGACTAATTGTAATTAGTACACTAAGTCAAGCCCTATGTGTCTGAGCCTCAGGCTGTGCCTGTATTGCTCGGGCTTTGTTACTGGCTCGAAGTGGCAATTTGGATCTCCAAACGCGGCATTCTCGGTCTGCCACCTGCTGAAAAGACGTCTGACGCGTTGCTCATTCTACCGAGCCCTTGAATTGACGAGTCCACGAAATGCAATCGCTGTATAAGCGTCGCGGACTGTGTGCGACCTTACGTTCGCCTCGTGCATCGAAAGGTTAGTGCCGACCATGAGGAAAACCGGTGTTCAAAAAGAGTCTCGTGTTAACTGGCTTCATTTTCTTGCTGGCTGCCTGCTCCAGCGAAGACCCTGAACAGGATGCTGACTCGCAGCGTGTCGATGGTTC
>JBCCNM010000098.1:0-12794 GCA_039025835.1 Pseudomonadota bacterium
GAGTTCGGTCAGTTGCCCATTTTCGTTCAGGATCACGCGGCGGTTTTCCACCGCCTGCAGGCGTGCGCCGTTGGTCACGGTGTCACCAATGGTGAACACCATGTCGTCGCTGGGACCCACCTGGATGATCGCAGCTGATTGCTCTTCGGTGTTCGAGGCAATCGTACCTTTCAGCGTCAGATTGAGTTTGGTCTCGACGGTCGTGTCGATCAGAATTGGTGCCGACTCAACTGCCGCATCCTCGGGATCGGCCTTGCCGAACAGGCTGGCGCTGGCAATAGACTGCACGTCTGCGGTGGCCGACTCGCCGCCCTCGGTGGACAAGCCCGGCGGCACGACGATCGCGTCGCCGGTCGAGGATCCGGGCACAAGCGACCAGACTACGCCGGCGAGCTGCCAGCCGATCAGCACAACCAGCAGCAGGCTGACCCAGAACGGCAGCAGGTGATTGGCGGCGGACAGCGTGCGCGCCGGGTCACCGCTGGCCAGGTCGGACCATTTCGGATCAGTACTCATGAGAATTCGGTGGCCTGTTCTTCCGTTGCCTAATCTTGTTCAACGCAGCGGATGAATGATAAGGGTTGATACATTTCCCGAACAACCGTCTGGATTGGTCATTTTTGCTTAAATTCCCGGCATCTACGTGTCACCAGGTGGCGTGCCGTTGTGGACTTCGACAGTTTGCATCAAAAAAGATGCCCTGAACGGCTGAAAATGGCCCCGCTGGCCCTACTATAATAGCGTCCGGGCGCCAGGAATACGCCCGAACTCGTTTAACGGAAGGGAAACGTGAGCAACGATCAACCTGATTTCGAGCGCGGAGAGAGCTTTGACCTGGCGGTTGAGGAGGCCCGGCCGAAGCTGAAGGAACCACCGCTGTATCGCGTGGTTCTCATCAATGACGACTACACACCGATGGAATTCGTCGTGCACGTGCTGGAGTCCATCTTCGCGATGGAGCGTACGCGCGCTACACAGGTTATGCTCGAGGTTCACACCAAGGGCAAAGGAATCTGCGGTGTGTACAACTACGAGATCGCCGAAACCAAAGTTGCCCAGGTAATGGGCGTCGCACAGCAACACCAGCACCCGCTGCTGTGCACCATGGAGGAGTCATAAGACCCGTATGCTGAGCGCAGAACTCGAATTTTGCCTGAACGAGGCTTTCCAGAAGGCGCGTGACCAGCGCCACGAATTCATGACCGTGGAGCATCTGCTGCTGGCTCTGCTGGACATTCCGAAAGTCATCGACATTCTCAAACAGTGTGACGCTAACATTCCGGAACTGCGTCGCCAGCTCACCGAATACATCGAGGAGCAGACACCGACGCTGGCCATGGATGAGGAGAACGACGTCCAACCGACGTTGGGCTTCCAGCGCGTGCTGCAGCGCGCGGTGTTCCACGTTCAGTCCAGTGGCAAGAAAGAGGTCACCGGCGCGAACGTGCTGGTCGCGATTTTCAGCGAAAAGCAGTCGCAGGCGGTCTACCTGCTGGGTCTGCAGGACGTGTCGCGCCTCGACGTCGTCAATATCATTTCCCACGGCATGCCTCAGCTGCAAAGCGACGCAGAGCAGGAAGAGAACGAAGCCACTCCTGAATCGGAAGAGGAAGCCGAAGCTTCGCCACTCGACCGGTTTGCGACCAACCTTAATCAGCAGGCGGTCGAGGGCAAAATCGATCCGCTGATCGGCCGTGAAATCGAGATTGAACGGACCATCCAGATCCTGTGTCGCCGACGCAAAAACAACCCGCTGTACGTAGGCGATGCCGGCGTTGGCAAAACCGCGCTGGCCGAAGGTCTGGCGCGCATGATAGTTGAAGAGCGCGTACCGGAGGTGCTGCGAGAGTCAACCATCTATGCACTCGACATGGGCACACTTGTCGCCGGAACGAAATACCGCGGGGATTTCGAGAAGCGGCTGAAGGGCGTGATTGCCGAAGTCAAGAAAGACCCCGGCGCAGTCCTCTTTATCGACGAGATACACACGGTCATCGGCGCCGGCGCTGCCTCGGGTGGCGTCATGGATGCCAGCAACCTGATAAAGCCGGTGCTCGCCAGCGGCGAAATGCGTTGTATCGGGTCGACCACCTACGAGGAATATCGCGGCATCTTCGAAAAAGACCATGCGCTTGCGCGACGCTTCCAAAAGATCGACGTGCCTGAGCCGACACTCGAGGAGACGGTCGAGATTCTCAAAGGTCTCAAGAGCCGCTTCGAGGAGCACCACGGCATCACCTACGACAGCGATGCGCTGGAGGCCGCCGCGGATCTCGCGTCCAAGCATATCAACGATCGCAAACTGCCGGATAAGGCAATCGATGTCATTGACGAGGCCGGTGCCAACCTGCGTTTGCAGCCTGAGGAAGGCCGCTCCAATCGGGTGACGGTTGAAATGGTCGAGAACATCGTCGCCAAGATGGCGCGCATTCCGGCGAAGAGCGTCTCGGCGTCTGATCGGGATTCGCTGCGCACACTCGAGCGTGACCTGAAACTCGTGATATTCGGCCAGGATCCGGCCATCGAAGCGCTGTCGTCCGCGATCAAGATGTCTCGATCCGGTCTGCGCGAAGACGACAAGCCGATCGGTATGTTCCTGTTTGCAGGGCCGACCGGTGTCGGCAAGACCGAAGTCACCCGCCAGCTCTCCATGTCCATGGGCGTCGAGCTTATCCGCTTCGACATGTCCGAGTACATGGAGCGCCACACGGTGTCACGTCTGATTGGTGCGCCGCCGGGCTATGTCGGCTTTGACCAGGGTGGCTTGCTCACCGAGGCGGTCAACAAGAATCCGCACTCCGTGATTCTCCTCGACGAGATAGAAAAGGCGCACCCGGAAGTCTTCAACTTGCTGCTGCAGGTTATGGACCACGGTACGCTGACGGACAACAACGGTCGCAAAGCGGATTTCCGCAATGCCGTTATCGTGATGACGACCAACGCCGGCGCTCAGGAAATGAGCCGTGCGTCTATCGGCTTCACGCAGCAGGATCACACCACGGATGGCATGGAGGTCATCAAGAAGGCGTTTACACCGGAGTTCCGCAACCGGCTGGATGCGATCATTCAGTTCTCGTCGCTTGATCTCAAATCGATTCGTCGCGTTGTCGACAAGCTGATTGTTGAGCTTGAAGCGAAACTCGACAGCAACGGTGTCACGATCGAGCTCGAGGATGCGGCGCGCGACTGGATCGCCGAGCGCGGCTACGACCCCAAAATGGGGGCTCGACCGATGTCACGCATCATCCAGGAGCACATCAAACGCCCGCTGGCCGAGGAATTGCTGTTCGGCAAGCTGGAAGAGGGTGGTCACGTGCGCATTTCGCTGACGGAAGACGGCACACTGAAGCTGGATGCCGAGCCGCCGGTCAAGGAACTGGAGCACCTCGGCGAGCCCGACGAGGTTTGACGGATTCGGGCTGTTCAAGCCCGCACAGCTTGCGATTCTCAGCGCGCCGCGGGGACGGGCGCGTAACGTCTAGCGGCCGCGATAGACTATGCGGCCCTTGCTGAGATCGTAGGGCGTCAGCTCGACGGTGACCTTGTCGCCGGTCAGGATGCGGATGTAGTTCTTGCGCATCTTGCCGGATATGTGGGCGAGCACGACGTGGCCGTTCTCGAGTTCCACTCGAAACATGGTCTTGGGCAGCGTCTCAATGACCACGCCCTCCATCTGAATTGCTTCTTCTTTCGCCAAAAACTTGCGCCCGGTGTTCAGAGGCCGCGAATTGTGCAGAAATGGGGCCCCTAATGCAACGCGGGATCACCCGGACAATACGGCGCCAACGGGCTTTTCGGTGCCGGGCAAATCGGTCAGCGGTTTTTCCGGGTCGCAGGCGATATCCAGCAGCCGAATGAAGCTGCTGCGTGGCATGCGCTCCGCGCCCAGTGTCAACAGGTGCGGTGACTCGACCTGGCCGTCCAGTACCAGGAAATCGCGTTTTGTTAACTCGTCAATGAGCGCCAACATTGCGAACTTCGACGCGTTGTCGCGGCGACTGAACATAGACTCGCCAAAAAATGCGCGACCGATTGCCAGACCGTAGATGCCGCCGACCAGTTCGTCGCGGTCGAGGATCTCGATACTGTGCGCCCAGCCAGTCTCGTGCAGGGACGTGTACGCGCTCAGCATGTCGCGGGTTATCCAGGTTCCGTTCTGGTGCGGGCGCGGTTCAGCGCAGGCACGCATCACGCCCTCAAAGTCGCGGTTGAAGGTCACGGTGAACGGGGTCCGCCCCAGGGCCTTGCGCAGACTGCGTGACACGTGAAATGCCTGCGGGCGAAACAGACAGCGTGGGTCCGGCGACCACCACAGGATCGGCTGACCTTCGACGAACCAGGGAAAGATCCCTCGTCGGTACGCGGCCAGCAGGCGTTCGGGCGACAGGTCGCCACCCACCGCCAGCAGACCCTCCGGGTCTTTGAGCGCAACCTCCACGGGCGGAAAGGCGTCGGCCGCGCTCGCAGGATCGATCCAGTGGAGGCGCTGGTTTCTCACGCGTCGTCTGTTCGGTACGGGCTGTGGTTGCCTACCGCGTCCATGTAGCGCTCGATGTCCTGGCCTTCGAGCGACAGGTAATCGCGAATTGCGGAGTAGAACTCAGGATGTGCGAGCCAGTGCGCTGAACGGGTGGCTTGTGGGATAAAGCCCCGACTCACCTTGTGCTCGCCTTGAGTTCCGGGCTCAAAGAGTTCGATGCCGTTGGCGATGCAGTAGTCGATGCCCTGGTAGTAGCAGGTTTCAAAATGCAGCGCGTTGTAGTGGCCGCTGCTGCCCCAGTAACGCCCGTACAGCGTTTTTTCGCCAACGAAAAACACCGCGGCAGCAACTGCCTGGTCGTCGACCTCGGCCAGCACAACGAGAATTTTTTCCGGCATCGCCCGACTGATGCGCAGGAAAAAGTCGAGGTCGAAATAGTGGCTCGAGCCGCGCTGCATGAAGGTCAGATTGATGAGTCGATACACCTGTTCCCACTGTGCCGGATCCAGATCATCGCCGTGCAGGTGGCGGAATGTGATGCCGGATTCTGCAACGTGGCGTCGATCACGCTTCGCCTTTTTTCGCTTGCGCGCATTAAAGCCGGCCAGGAATTCGTCGAAGGAACCGTAACCACGGTTGTGCCAGTGAAACTGGCAGTCCTTTCGAAGCGTCATGCCGGCCGATTCCAGGATGGGTAGTTCCTCGTCCACCGGAAACAGCACGTGCAGCGACGAGGCGTCGATCTCCTCGGCAAGGGCGCGCGCGCCATCGATCAGCAGTCGTCCGAGGGTGGCGTCCGCGTCGTCCGCCAACAGCAGTTTCGGGCAGGTGGCCGGCGTAAAGGGCACGGCAGACAGCAGTTTGGGGTAGTAGGGGAATCCGGCACGGTGGTACGCGTTTGCCCACGCCCAGTCGAACACGAACTCACCCCAGGAGTGACTCTTCTCGTACAACAACATCGCGCCAATCAGGCGGTCGCTGTCGTGCAGGGTCAGGTGCCTCGGCGTCCAGCCGGTTTCTTCCGCGACGCAGCCGGTCTGCTCGGCGGCTGACAAGAAGGCGTGACTCTGGAAAGGGTATGTGTCGCCCGCCAGCGCATGCCAGTCGCTCGACGCAATCTCGTCGATCGACGAGTGGACCCGCACTTCTATCGGGCCACGATCCATGCCAGTCAGGCGGCCGCTTCGTCGGCCTTGTCAGCCAGTGCGTCGAGGTAACGCTCCGCGTCGAGTGCGGCCATGCAGCCGGCGCCGGCCGACGTGATGGCCTGACGATACACCTGGTCGGCAACATCGCCGGCGGCGAACACGCCCGGGATGCTCGTCGAAGTCGCGTCACCGTCGATACCGGAGCGAACCACGATGTAGTCGTTTTTCATCTCAAGCTGTTCTTTGAACAGGCCGGTATTCGGGCTGTGACCGATTGCGATGAACACACCCTGCAGGTCGAGGTCGCGCGTTGAGCCGTCTTTCACATTCTTGATGCGCAGGCCGTTGACGCCGGCGTCGTCACCCAGTACTTCATCAACGACGTGATCCCAGGCGAGGTCGATTTTGCCTTCGGCGGCTTTCTCGAACAGCCGGTCCTGCAAAATTTTCTCAGCGCGCAAAGCATCGCGGCGATGCACAAGCGTCACTTTCTCAGCGATATTCGCCAGATACAGGGCCTCTTCGACGGCCGTGTTGCCGCCTCCGACCACCGCCACGTGCTGGTTGCGGTAGAAAAAGCCGTCACAGGTGGCACAGGCAGACACGCCGCGGCCCTTGAATGCCTCTTCGGATTCGAGACCCAGGTACATCGCGGTGGCGCCCGTGGAAATGATCAGCGCGTCACAGGTGTAGACCCCGTAGTCACCTTCGAGGCGGAACGGTCGTACCGACAGGTCGGCCGTGTGTACATGGTCATTGATAACCTCGGTGTCGTATCGCTCGGCGTGCTGCAACATGCGCTGCATCAGATCGGGACCCTGCAGGCCTTCGGCATCACCGGGCCAGTTATCGACGTCCGTCGTCGTCATGAGCTGGCCGCCCTGTTCGATGCCCGTCACCATGACCGGGTCCAGGTTGGCGCGCGCAGCGTACACCGCTGCCGAGTAGCCGGCGGGGCCTGAGCCGAGGATAAGAACGCGGCAATGTTTCGGATCACTCATGTATACTTTGTCCTTGATTTTTCAGACGGAAAACCTCAGCGAGAGGGACGGTATGCGGCCAGGAATGTTGGATTCAAGAGCCCGGGTTTCAGGCTAGTTTAGGCAAAAGCGACGCTGCTGGCATCCCGGTACCAACAAACCTTAAGCTTCACACATGGCGAGAGCTCAAAAAACCGTACAGCCGACGGGTGGACTGTCATTCCAGGTGACGCGCGCACTGCGTGAGGGCGCACTGTACACCTTCGGCGCGCTGGCGCTGATCCTCTGGTTTGCGCTGTTTACCTACGACTCGTCCGATCCCGGTTTTAACCAGTCCAGCACCACCAGCCAGGTGCAAAACGGCGTCGGCGTCTTCGGCGCCTACCTGTCAGACCTGCTGTTCAATTTATTCGGCCGCCCGGCCTACCTGTTCACCGTCATGGTGTTTTATTTTGGCTGGATGCTGTATCGCGAGCAGAAGACCGAAACGAGCTACACGAGCGCGGACTTCGCGCTGCGGCTAGCCGGTTTCGTCGCGATGCTGATCACAAGTTGCGCACTGTCCACACTGCATTTCTCAGGCGCCGGGTTTAACGAGACCGCCGGCGGCGTGCTTGGCCAGCTTGTCGGCCTGCAGCTGGCCGCGGTCATGAAATTACTCGGTGCCAGTGTACTGCTGTTCTTCTTGTGGATGGCGTCGGTGTCGCTGTTTCTCGGCGTTTCCTGGTTCAACATCATGGACGCCATCGGACGCGGTTGCCTGGCCGCATGGGACCGTGTCCAGCTTCGCGTCGGTGAATGGCGCGACAAGGCCGAGGGCCGCCGGCAACAGGCGGCGCGCGCTAACATCATTAAAGTTGAAAAGCAGCGTGTCGCCCAACGCAAGAGCCCCAAGATCGAGCCGGTATTGCCGATGCTGGAAACCAGCATGCGTGCCGAGAAGGAGCGGCAGGTCACTTTGTTCGATCCGCCGGCTGCCGGTGAGCTGCCACCACTGGCACTGCTGGATGATCCGCCGGCGCGAAAGGAGGGCTACTCAAAAGACTCGCTCGAAGCCATGTCGAGACTCGTTGAGTTGAAACTCAAGGACTTCGGCGTGGACGTTGAAGTGAAGAGTGTCTCGCCCGGTCCGGTCATCACACGTTTCGAGCTCGATCCGGCACCGGGCGTCAAAGTCAGCCAGATTGCCAACCTGGCCAAAGATCTCGCTCGCTCGCTGTCGATTGTCAGCGTGCGAGTGGTCGAAGTGATTCCGGGCAAGTCGTATGTCGGCCTGGAGATTCCCAACGAAAACCGTGCGCTGGTCACGCTGGGCGAGATTCTGAAGTCGAGGGCCTATGACGACCTCGCATCACCGCTGACACTCGCGCTGGGCAAGGACATTGCCGGCAACTCGGTGGTCGCCGACCTGGCAAAGATGCCGCATCTGCTGATCGCCGGTACCACAGGCTCCGGCAAGTCCGTCGGTATCAACGCGATGATCCTGAGCTTGCTGTACAAGTCGCAGCCCGAGCAGGTACGTCTGATCATGATCGATCCGAAGATGCTTGAGCTGTCGGTGTACGAGGACATTCCGCACCTGTTGGCACCGGTGGTCACAGACATGAAGGAAGCGGCCAACTCGCTGCGCTGGTGCGTTGCCGAGATGGACCGACGCTATCGGCTCATGGCGGCACTCGGTGTGCGCAACATAGGCGGCTACAACCGCAAGGTGAATGACGCGATCGCGGCGGGTGAGCCGATCAAGGATCCGACATTCACGCCTCCGCCGTTTGAGGACGACGACAATCCGATCGAGCATCCGACCCTGCAGCCGTTGCCGTATATCGTGGTGGTTATCGATGAACTGGCCGACATGATGATGATTGTCGGCAAAAAGGTGGAGGAGTTGATCGCCCGGCTTGCACAAAAGGCGAGGGCCTCCGGCATCCATATGATCCTCGCGACGCAGCGACCGTCTGTCGATGTGATCACCGGTCTGATCAAGGCCAACGTGCCGACGCGGATTGCATTCCAGGTGTCGGCGAAAGTCGACTCGCGCACCATTCTTGACCAACAGGGCGCCGAAAACCTGCTCGGCCATGGCGACATGTTGTATCTGCCGCCGGGCACGTCGATGCCGGTGCGCGTGCACGGTGCGTTTGTTGCCGATCACGAAGTGCACCAGGTCGTCGATCACCTGAAAAAAAGTGGCCAGCCACGTTATCTGGATGAAATTCTTGAGGGTCCAAGCAGTCCAACACCGGGACTGACCGGCATTGATCCGGCCGGCGCTGCAGACGGCGGTGACGCCGAGGCAGATCCACTGTATGACCAGGCAGTTCAGGTAGTGATGGAAACACGTAAAGCATCCATATCCGGTGTCCAGCGCCGGCTCAAGATCGGCTACAACCGGGCCGCGCGCATGGTGGAATCCATGGAGGCGGCCGGTCTTGTCGGGCCCCTGCAACCGAATGGTACGCGCGAGATTCTCGTGCCGAAGCAGGACGGCAAGGACTGATGCGCTGGCTGCCTGTTCTGCTCTGCCTCGTCGGTGGAGCAGCGCTCGCCTCGGACGATGGTGAGCGCCTTGTTCAGACCTTCGTCAACGGCATCGAGACTTTCCAGGGCGGCTTTCGACAGACGCTGCTCGATCCGGACGGGGAAATTCTCGAGGAGACGAGCGGCTCACTGGCTATTCGTCGCCCGGGTCAATTCCGCTGGGACAATGCGGAGCCCTACGAACAACAGCTGGTGGCGGATGGCCTGAACATCTGGAGTTACGACGTTGATCTCGAGCAGGTCACGGTCAAGCCGCAGGCTGACACGCTGTCGAACACGCCGGCGCTGATACTGAGTGGCGCGCAGTCGGCACTGGAGCAATTCACCGTCGTCGAAAGCTATGTCGAGGCGGCGCACACCTGGGTGCGGCTGGAACCGACATCGCCGGATGCCGGTTTCACGCGAATGGAAATGGGCTTTCTCGATGGTCGCCTCGACCGGCTGGTTTTTTTTGACACCCTGGCGCAGACAACACTGGTGCAGTTTGACGACGTCGTTGTCAATGCGCTGATCCCGGCCGAGCGCTTCGTCTTTTCGGTACCGGAGTACGCGGACGTGATCGGCACGCCGGCCGAGGCCGAGTAGTGCTGCCGCTACGCTGGGCACGCGGCTGGCGCGTCGCATCCGCTACTCTGCTGGTATTGGTACTCGCCGCCGGCGTCGCGCCCGCCGTCTGGCTGTGGCCGGATCGCGGCAGCATGCTGTCGTTGTTGTCGCATTTCGACAAATGGGCTCATGCGCTGACCTTCACCGTTCTCGCGCTGTGGTTCTGCGGACAGTACACGCGCTCGGCCTATTGGCGAATCGCGCTGGGACTGGTGGTCTACGGCATTGTTATTGAGCTGGCGCAACGCCTGGTGGGTTATCGCACCGCCGACCCGTTTGATGTCGTTGCCAATATCAGCGGAATCGCCCTTGGGTTGACGATCGGGCTGCTCGGGGCGGGTGGCTGGAGCCAGATCGTTGAACGCCGTTTCGCGAGACAGCGTGAGCTCGACTGACCTGTTCGCCGACCGCGCAGCGCAGGAGCGCCCGCTCGCGGACCGCATGCGACCGCGCACGCTGGAAGACTACGTCGGGCAGTCGCACCTGTTGACTGACGGCAAGCCGCTGCGGCGCGCCATCGAATCCGGACGGGCGCACTCGATGGTGTTCTGGGGTCCGCCGGGCACCGGTAAAACCACGCTGGCGCGCATGGTCGCGTCGGAATCCGGGTTGAACTACATTGCGCTGTCCGCCGTCATGGCGGGCGTCAAGGACGTTCGCGACGCCGTCGCCCAGGCGAAGGAGCAGCGAAGTTTCAACGGTCGGGGCACCGTGCTGTTTCTCGACGAGGTGCACCGCTTCAACAAGTCGCAGCAGGATGCGTTCCTGCCCTATGTCGAGGACGGCACGCTCGTATTTATCGGCGCGACCACTGAGAATCCGTCGTTCGAACTGAACAACGCGCTGCTCTCCCGGGCGCGCGTTTACGTCCTCAAAGCGCTCGGTAGCGAGGAGCTGGTGTCGGTGCTGAGAACCTCGCTGCACGATGCTGAGCGGGGACTTGGCGATAGTGTCAGTGCGGCCGATGAGGTGCTCGAGTTAATCGCGACGGCGGCTGACGGTGACGCACGCCGGGCGTTAAACTTCCTTGAGCTCGCCGCGGATCTTGCAGACGGCGGTGACATTACCCCATCAATGGCCGCAGACGTAGCGCGCGGGACCTTCCGTCGTTTCGACAAGCAAGGGGAGGCGTTTTACGACCAGATCTCCGCGTTGCACAAATCGATCCGCGGCACCGATCCGGATGCATCTCTGTACTGGCTGATGCGCATGCTCGACGGCGGCTGCGACCCGCTGTACGTCGCACGCCGGATGATCCGGGTGGCCTCGGAGGATATCGGCAATGCGGACCCGCGTGCTCTGCAGCTCACAATGAATGCCTGGGATGCGCTGGAGCGTCTCGGCAGTCCGGAGGGCGAACTGGCGCTGGCTCAGGCAGTCGTGTTTCTCGCCTGCGCGCCGAAAAGCAACGCGGTGTATGTCGCCGCCAAAGCGGCCGCCAAAGATGCGCGCGAATCCGGCTCACTTGAGGTCCCGATGCACCTTCGCAATGCGCCGACCCGGCTGATGAAAGAGCTCGGTTACGGTGACGGCTATCGCTACGCTCACGATGAACCCGACGCGGTCGCCTCTGGCGAGCACTACTTTCCCGACGACATGCCCGAGACGACGTATTATCATCCCGTGCCGCGTGGGCTGGAGATCCGTATTCGCGAAAAGCTGGCGGAGCTCCGTGCCCGGCAGAACAAGCCCACAGACAAGACCTAAACATGATTGATCCCAAACTGCTTCGTTCCGACGCCGTCGGTGTTGCTTCAAATCTTGCCCGCCGTGGCTTTGCGTTTGATGCGGATGCTTATCTTGCGCTGGAGGACAAGCGCAAGACCTTGCAGGTGGACACCGAGTCTCTACAGAGCGAGCGCAACAAGAGCGCCAAACGTATCGGTCAGGCGAAAGCCAAAGGCGAGGACATCGAACCGCTGCTGGCCGCCGTTAACGATCTCGGTGCGCGTCTTGAAGCAGCGGAAGCATCGCTGCAGTCCGTGCAGACGGAGCTCAGGGACATCGAGCTGGGTCTGCCTAATCTGCTGTCGGACGACGTGCCGGACGGCGACAGTGAAGACGACAACGTGGAGTTGCGGCGCTGGGGCAGTGTTCCTGAGTTCGCTTTCGAGGCGAAGGATCACATCGAACTGGGGGAGGCGCTCGGAGGTCTGGACTTCGACACCGCTGCAAAGGTGTCGGGTGCTCGCTTCGCTGTGATGCAGGGTGGACTTGCGCGTCTGCAACGCGCGTTAATCCAGTTCATGCTCGACACGCACACGAGTGAGCACGGCTATCAGGAAACCTATGTTCCGTATCTTGTGCACGCACACGCGCTGGAGGGTACCGGTCAGCTGCCGAAATTCGAGGCGGATCTGTTCAAGACGACCACCGAGCGACCGTATTACCTGATACCGACAGCGGAAGTGCCGCTGACCAACCTGGGTCGTGACCGCATTTTCGAGGCGGAGGACCTGCCGCTGCGACTGACAGCGCACACACCGTGCTTCCGGTCCGAGGCCGGTTCTCACGGCCAGGACACGCGCGGCATGATCCGCCAGCACCAGTTCGAGAAAGTGGAACTCGTGCACCTCGTTAATGCGAACGAATCGAAGGACGCCCTCGAGGCCATGACCGCGCACGCGGAGACCATTTTGCAGCGCCTGGAATTGCCGTATCGCGTCGTCGCCCTGTGTGCCGGTGACATCGGTTTTGGTGCGACCCGCACCTACGATCTCGAAGTCTGGCTGCCGGGCCAGCAGCGCTACCGTGAAATTTCCTCATGCAGCAACTGCAACGACTTTCAGGCCCGGCGTATGAAGGGCAGGGTGCGTAACGCAGAGACCGGCAAGCCGGAGTTACTGCATACACTGAACGGGTCCGGCGTCGCGGCTGGCCGAGCACTGATCGCTGTACTGGAAAATTACCAAAATGAAGACGGCAGCGTGCGCGTACCGGACGTGCTGAAGCCGTACATGGGCGGTATCGGAACCATCGCCTGATTCCAGGCTTCAACGACCTCCGGTTCTCGAACACACGTCACAAACCGGCTACGGC
>JBCCNM010000099.1:0-12463 GCA_039025835.1 Pseudomonadota bacterium
GCATGAAGGTGTCGGCCGCTTCGATCGCCAGCTCCCGCTGTCCGCTCTTGAAGTACGAGTACATCAGCTCGAGCTGCACTTGCTTGGCGAGTTCGCTAAACGGGTAGCGGGCCTGAATCAGCTCGTATATCTGGATCGCACGACGGTGGTTGCCACGCAGAGCGGCTTCCTGCGCCGCCTCATAGCCTTCCTGCAAATCCTGAATGGCCGTTCTCGGCTCGTCATTGGAGGCACAGGCGCTGAGCGCCAGGGCGGCGAGCAGCAGGGCGGTGCGGCGGCAGCCGCGGAAGAGCTTATCGATTACACTGTTAGTCATGCGTTTTTTCACGAGTTACCGGGCGAATTCGCCCACCTTGGCGGCGACCCGATTTCGACAAAGTCGGCGAGTATACCTGCCGAAATTGAGACCCGCGAGCCGCTGGTGAGTTCGGAAATTCTGACTATCCCGGAGGCGCTGTCCGGAAAGCGTCTCGACCAGGCGCTGGCCGCCCTGTTTCCCCAGTATTCGCGGAGTCGGCTGAAGCGCTGGCTGCTCGACGGCGCCGTGCTGGTGGACGGCGAGCGCTGGAAGCCACGGGATCCGGTGCAGGGCGGCGAAACCGTGCAGCTCGACGCCGTCGAGGACGTGCAGGTTCGCTCCGCGCCGGAGGCCATACCGCTGTCCATCTCGTTTGAGGACGAGCACCTGCTGATCATCGACAAGCCGCCCGGTCTGGTTGTGCATCCCGGCGCTGGCAACCCGACCGGCACATTAATGAACGGCCTGCTGGCGCATCACGCCGGTCTTGAGACATTGCCGCGGGCCGGCATTGTGCATCGCCTCGACAAGGACACGACTGGATTGCTGCTGGTTGGCAAAACGCTGGAAGCGCACACGGCGCTGACGCGCCTGCTGGCCGATCGCGATATTTCCCGTCGCTATCAGGCGGTCGTCAACGGCGTGTTGACCGGCGGCGGCACCATCGACAAGCCGATCGCACGGCATCCGGTCGACCGGACGCGAATGTCGGTTCAGGACAACGGCCGCGAGGCGGTGACGCACTACACCGTTGCCGAGCGGTATCGCGCACACACGCTGGTGGACGTGAAGCTCGAGACGGGTCGTACGCACCAGATCCGCGTGCATTTCGCCTGGCGGCGGCATGCCTTGCTCGGCGACCCCGTGTACGGCGGTCGACTCGCGTTGCCAAAGGGCGCGAGCCAGCCGCTGATCGATGCGCTGCGCCAGTTCCGGCGTCAGGCATTGCACGCGGTTCGACTGGGTTTCGAACACCCGATGACCGGCGAGGCCATCGATGTTCGCGCGCCATTGCCCGAAGACCTTGACGCGCTGCTCGCCACGCTCAAGCAGGATACGGCAGCGTGATCGGCTGGATTGATGCCGACTGGGACGCACCGCCCGGTATTGTCGCCGGCACCACGACGCGCACCGGCGGTGTCAGCAAGGATGGATACGCGTCGTTAAACCTCGGCGCACACGTCGACGATGATCCGGCGTCGGTTGCGGCCAACCGAGCGCGACTGGTCGAGGCGCTGAAGCTCGACGCCGAGCCGCGCTGGCTGCAACAGGTCCACGGCCGTGACGTCGCGCACGTTGACACGAACAGCGTCGGCGTTCCCAGCGCGGACGCGAGCGTGACGTCGACGCCCGGCGTGCCGTTAGTGATCATGACCGCGGATTGCCTGCCGGTGCTGGTCGTCAATCGCGCCGGCACCGAGATCGCGGCGGCGCACGGCGGTTGGCGAGGTCTTGCGGACGGGGTGCTGGCGGCGACGGTCGCCAGGCTGCAATCGAGCCCTGCCGAGCTGCTCGCCTGGCTGGGTCCCGCCATTTCACAGCCACGCTTTGAGGTGGGTGGCGAAGTGCGTGAGGCGTTTGTCAGACGGAGCGCAAGCCTGGCGCGTTGTTTCGAGGCGAACACCAGTGGCCGTTACCAGGCCGATCTGTACGGCATAGCCCGCCAGCAACTGCTTGATCTCGGCGTCGGTACCGTCAGCGGTGGCGGTTTCTGTACCCACACCGACTCGGAGCACTTCTTCTCGCACCGTCGCAATCCGCGCTGCGGCCGAATGGCGTCGGTCATCATGATCCCGGCTACGTAGTATCCGCGACGCTCGCCTCGGCGCCCAAGCGCTTGAAAACAGCGCATCCAGCGCTATGTATTGGTCAGTTTCAAGGATTCGGGGACTCCCATGCGTAGCGATAAACTGACCAGCAAATTCCAGCTGGCACTCGCCGATGCGCAGTCGATGGCGGTCGGCCAGGACCACCAGTTCATCGAACCGGCGCACGTGCTCGTCGCGTTGCTCGACCAGCAGGGCGGCAGCGTTCGCGGCCTGCTCACCAAGGCGGGCGGCAACGTCAACCTGTTGCGTTCACAGCTCGGTGACGCGGTGGATCGCCTGCCGCGCGTCGAGGGCGCCGGTGGCGACATTCACCTGAGCAATGATCTCGGCAAGCTGTTTAACCTGACCGACAAGCTCGCGCAGCAACGCGAGGACCAGTACATCTCCAGCGAGCTGTTCGTGCTCGCAGCGATGGACGATTCCTCGCCGATCAAGGCGGTGTTTGACGCGGCCGGCATCGTGCGCGGCGCTGTCGAGAAGGCCATCGACGAACTTCGCGGCGGCCAGCAGGTCAACGACCCGAACGCCGAGGACACGCGTCAGGCGCTGGAGAAATTCACCATCGACCTGACCGAGCGCGCCGAGCAGGGCAAGCTCGATCCGATCGTCGGTCGCGACGAGGAGATTCGCCGCACCATCCAGATCCTGCAGCGCCGCACCAAGAACAACCCGGTGTTGATCGGCGAGCCCGGCGTCGGCAAGACCGCAATTCTCGAGGGGCTCGCGCAGCGCATCGTCAACAACGAGGTGCCCGAGGGCCTGCGCGGCAAGCGCATCCTGTCACTCGACATGGGCGCGTTGATCGCCGGCGCAAAGTTCCGCGGCGAATTCGAGGAGCGCCTGAAGGGCGTACTGAATGATCTTGCCAAGCAGGAAGGGCAGATCATCCTGTTTATCGACGAGCTGCACACGATGGTCGGTGCCGGCAAGGCCGAGGGTTCGATGGACGCCGGCAACATGCTGAAGCCCGCGCTCGCCCGCGGGGAACTGCACTGCGTGGGTGCGACAACCCTCGACGAGTATCGGCAGTATGTCGAAAAAGACGCGGCGCTGGAGCGGCGCTTCCAGAAAGTGCTGGTCGATGAGCCGACGGTCGAGGACACGATCGCGATTCTGCGCGGCCTCAAGGAGCGCTATGAGGTTCACCACGGTGTGGACATCACCGATCCGGCGATCGTCGCGGCAGCCACGCTGTCGCATCGTTACATCAGTGACCGGCAACTGCCGGACAAGGCGATTGATCTCGTCGACGAGGCCGCGTCACGTATTCGCATTGAAATCGATTCGAAGCCGGAAGCGATGGACCGGCTCGAGCGCAAGATCATCCAGCTCAAGATCGAGCGTGAAGCCTTGAATAAGGAATCGGACGACGCATCGAAAAAGCGCCTCGACGATCTCGAGTCGCAGTTGTCCGGCCTTGAACGAGAATTCTCCGACCTCGAAGAGGTCTGGAAGGCGGAAAAATCCGCGCTGCAGGGTGCGACCCACATCAAAGAGGAACTCGAACGCGCGCGCCTCGAGCTCGAAACCGCACACCGTGCCAACGATCTCGCGCGGATGTCCGAGCTGCAATACGGCAAGATCCCGGAGCTCGAGAAGCAGCTCGCGGATGCCATGCAGGCGGAAGACCGCGAAATGACACTGCTGCGTAACAACGTGACGGAGGAAGAGGTTGCCGAAGTCGTCTCAAAGTGGACCGGCATTCCGGTGTCAAAAATGCTCGAGGGCGAAAAGGAAAAGCTGCTGGCCATGGAGTCGGTCGTGCAGCAGCGCGTCGTGGGCCAGGATGAAGCGGTGACCGTCATCGCCAATGCAATTCGTCGATCGCGCGCCGGCTTGTCCGACCCGCGTCGACCGATTGGCTCGTTCCTGTTCCTCGGCCCGACCGGTGTCGGCAAGACCGAACTGACCAAGGCGCTCGCGAACTTTCTGTTTGACACCGACGAGGCCATGGTGCGACTCGATATGTCCGAGTTCATGGAGAAACACTCGGTTGCCCGACTGATCGGCGCGCCGCCGGGCTACGTTGGCTACGAGGAGGGCGGCTACCTGACCGAAGCCGTCAGACGTCGTCCGTATTCGGTCATCCTGCTCGACGAGGTCGAGAAAGCACACCCGGACGTCTTCAACGTGCTGCTGCAGGTGCTCGACGACGGTCGCCTGACCGACGGCCAGGGTCGCACCGTCGATTTTCGCAACACCGTGATTGTCATGACCTCCAACCTTGGCTCCCAGCATATTCAGGAGCTGTCCGGCGAGGACAACTACGACGCGATGAAGTCCGCGGTCATGGACGTGGTCGGCGCGCATTTCCGGCCCGAGTTCATCAACCGCGTCGATGACGTTGTCGTGTTCCACCCGCTGGGCCGCGAGCACATTCGCAAAATTGTCGATATCCAGCTGCAGTATCTGCACGACCGGCTGGCGGATCGCGACATTCGCATCCAGCTCTCCGATGCCGCCCGCGACAAGCTGGCGGACGCCGGGTTTGACCCGGTTTATGGCGCGCGGCCGCTGAAGCGTGCAATCCAGCAGCAGGTTGAGAATCCGCTGGCCCAGGAGATCCTCAAGGGCAAGTTCGGTCCGGGCGATGTTATTGATGTCGGCGTGGCCGAGGACCGTCTGGCGTTTCAAAATGCAGCCTAGCGCCACTTTTGTATAATGCGCCGCCGATTTTCGAGGAGCTCGGAGACCCATGCCTATTTACGGATACCGCTGCCAGAGCTGTGGCCACGAGCTCGATGCCTTGCAGAAAATGTCGGACGATCCGCTCAAAGACTGCCCGGCCTGCGGTCAGCCTGAGCTGAAACGCCAGCTATCAGCACCCCGATTCCGCCTGAAAGGCGGTGGCTGGTACGAGACTGATTTCAAAACCGACAACAAGCGCAATCTTGCTGACGGCAAGTCCGATTCGGGCGATGCGTCCGGTGGCAAGAAGGACAGCGGCAGCGACAGCAAAAAACCGGCGGACACATCGACGAAAAAGGCGTCCGCCTGACGCCCTGAACCCGCTTGCGCGGCTGCCGTGCACGCCGTACCCTACGCGCCTTTTCGAATCACCGGCATCCACCATGCGCTCTCACTATTGCGGACACATTGACCAATCGCTGATCGGCGAGACCATCCAGGTTTGTGGCTGGGTTCACCGTCGCCGCGACCACGGCGGCGTGATTTTTGTCGACCTGCGCGACCGTGAGGGACTTCTGCAGGTGGTGTTTGACCCCGATCGTGCCGAGATTTTCGCCGAAGCTGAGCGCATTCGCAGCGAATTCGTCCTGCAGGTGACCGGCGTTGTCCGCGAGCGTCCGGAAGGTACGATCAACCCGAACATGCCCACCGGGCATATCGAGGTGCTGGCGCACGAGCTGACCGTACTGAACCGGTCCGAGACGCCGCCATTCCACCACGACGAACAGGTCAACGAGGAGTTGCGCCTGACCTACCGCTACCTCGACCTGCGGCGCGAGGAGATGCTCGGCAACCTGCGCCTTCGTCATCAGGTGACAATGGCGATGCGCCAGTTTCTCGACGGCGAGGGCTTTGTCGACGTCGAAACGCCGATGCTGACGCGCGCGACTCCGGAAGGCGCCCGCGACTACATTGTTCCCAGCCGCACCCACCCGGGCAAGTTTTTCGCGTTGCCGCAGTCGCCGCAAATCTTCAAGCAGCTGCTGATGATGTCGGGTCTGGACCGCTACTACCAGATCGTGCGCTGCTTCCGCGACGAGGATCTGCGCGCCGATCGACAACCGGAATTCACACAGCTCGATATCGAGATGAGCTTCGTGGACGAGGCGACCGTCACCAACACGATGGAAGGCCTGGTTCGCCAGCTGTTCAAAGCCGTGCTCGATATCGACCTGCCGGAGCCGTTCCCGCGGATGCCGTACGCCGAGGCTATGGATCGCTTCGGCTCTGACAAGCCCGATCTGCGCATCGACCTGGAACTGATCGAAGTCGCCGACCTGATGGGCGACGTTGAATTCAAGGTGTTCGCCGGGCCGGCTGCCGATCCTGAAGGTCGAGTGGCTGCGCTGCGCGTGCCGGGTGGTGTCGAGCTGACCCGTAAGGAGATCGACGACTACACGGCTTTTGTCGGTCGCTACGGCGCCAAGGGTCTGGCCTATATCAAGGTCAACGACGTCGCTGCCGGTCGCGACGGACTGCAGTCACCGATTTTGAAGTTCCTGCCGGACTCGGCGGTCGAGGGCATCCTTGAACGCACCGGCGCGCAGACCGGCGACCTCGTGTTTTTCGGCGCGGACAAGGCACACGTCGTTAACGACGCACTTGGCGCCCTGCGCGTGAAACTCGGTCACGATCGCGGCCTGGTCACCGACGGCTGGGCACCGTTGTGGGTTGTCGACTTCCCGATGTTCGAGAAAGACAAGACCACGAAACGTTGGACGGCGCTGCACCATCCGTTTACGGCCCCGTCGGTCAACGATGCCGACGCCCTTCGCGCCAACCCGGGCGAAGCCTTGTCGCGCGCCTACGACATGGTGCTAAACGGTTCGGAGATCGGCGGCGGTTCGATTCGAATTCACAACCAGGATATCCAGGCGGCCGTGTTCGACCTGCTCGACATCAGCAAGGACGAAGCTGACGAGAAATTTGGTTTCCTGCTGCGGGCGCTCGAGTACGGTGCACCACCGCACGGCGGTATCGCTTTCGGCCTGGATCGCATCGTGATGCTGATGGCCGGCGCCGACAGTATCCGCGACGTTATCGCCTTCCCGAAAACGCAGTCGGCGCACGATCCGCTGACCGACGCGCCGGGCGAGGTGTCCGCGGCGCAGCTCAAGGAAACCGGTATTCGCCTGCGCGCGCCGCGCACCGAGCAGTAAACCGACCGACGTATGAGCTCGATTGAGACCGTCATCTGCGTGCACGGCTTCTGGTCGCACGGCACCGGCATGGTGCTGATCAAGCGTCACCTGGAGAACGAGTACGCACTGCAAACGCACCTGTTTTCCTACCCGTCCGTCAGCGGCTCGCTGGACGAAAACGCCGATCGCCTGGCGGACTTCATCCGCAGTGAACGACTCGAAAACAGCCACATCGTTGCGCACAGCTTAGGCGGTGTGGTCAGTCTGCGCATGCTCGCGCGGGGTGGCGTGGACCTGGGTGGCCGCGTCGTCTGCCTGGGTTCGCCGCTGGCCGGCTCGCGAGCCGCCGAATTCCTGCGGCGCGTGGACTGGGCCGGCATGATCATCGGCAAATCACTGCCCGAAGGCACGCTGGAGAGTACGGCCAACGACTGGGCCAGCGATGTCTGTGATCGCTACGACGTCGGTATCGTCGCCGGCAATATCCCGGTGGGTATGGGCCGGCTAACCGGCTTGTTTGCCGAGGGCAGCGACGGCACCGTCGCGATCAGTGAAACAAAGCTGACCGGCGCAACCGATCACATCGAGCTCAGGGTCAGTCACATGGGCATGCTGATATCGCGGGATGTGGCTGACCAGGCGGCTGCGTTCCTGAAGCGCGGTGAATTTCTCCGCGCCTGAGTCCCCGTCAGTCTTTCGCGAGATTCTTTAGCCGATAGAGCGCATCGAGTGCGTCCCTTGGTGACAATGCGTCGGGGTCCAGCTCGTCGACCGCATCCTGCAGCGCATCATTGACCGGCGGCTCCGAAACAACGAGATCCAGTTGTGCCTGCGCACCTTCTTGTCGCTGCTCCGCCTCCAGAGCTTTCAGGTAGTCGCTGGCACGCCGAATGACCGGCTTCGGCACGCCGGCGAGGGCGGCGACCTGCAGTCCGTAGCTCATGTGCGCCGGCCCGGGCTTGACGGCGTGCAGGAACACCAGCCGTCCGTCGTGCTCGGTCGCATCCAGGTGCGCGTTTTCGCACGCATCGAGCTCGCCACTCAGGGCCGTGAGCTCAAAGTAGTGAGTCGCGAACAGCGTGAAGGACGTGGCTTTCTCCGCCATGTGATGCGCGGCTGCCCAGGCGAGCGACAGCCCGTCAAAGGTGCTGGTGCCACGGCCGATTTCGTCCATCAAAACGAGGCTTTCTTCCGTGGCGTTGTTCAGGATGGTCGCCGTCTCGGTCATCTCGACCATGAAGGTCGAACGTCCGCCGGCCAGGTCGTCGGATGCACCGATACGAGTAAACACGCGGTCGATGGGGCCCACCAGGAGCCGCTCTGCCGGTACGAAGCAGCCGACGTGGGCGAGGATCACGATCAACGCCGTCTGGCGCATGTAGGTCGATTTGCCGCCCATGTTTGGCCCGGTGATGATCAGCAGGCGGGTTTTCTCATCGAGTGTCAGGTCGTTGGGAACAAACGGCATGTCGATGACCTGTTCGACCACCGGGTGGCGGCCGGCCTCTATGTGCAGGCTGGGCGACGCGCAGAGTTCCGGCTTGGTCAGGCCGAGTGTCAGGCTGCGTTCGGCAAAGCAGGCGAGTACGTCGATCTCGGCCAGCGCGGCGGCGGTCACCTGCAGTGGTCCGATAGTCTGCTGCAGTTGGTCAAGCAGGTCTTCATACAGCGACTTCTCCCGCGCGAGAGCGCGCTCGCGCGCGCTTAAGACCTTATCTTCGAAACCCTTCAGCTCCGGCGTAATGTAACGCTCCGCGGCTTTCAGCGTTTGCCGGCGAACGTAGTCGACCGGCGCCTTGTCCGATTGTGCCTTGGAGATTTCAATGTAGTAGCCGTGCACCCGGTTATAGCCGAGTTTCAGCGTGCTGATTCCGGTGCGCTCGCGCTCCCGGGACTCAAGGTCGACCAGGTACTGGTCGGCGTTATCAGCGATCCCTTTCAACTCGTCGAGTTCGGCGTCAAAGCCCTCGGCGATCACGCCGCCGTCGCGCACCACCATCGGCGGTTGTTCGACCAGCGCGCGCGTCAGCAGCTCAAACTCATCGCTATGCTCGTCGCAGTGGCCGCGAAGCTCGATCAACAGCGGCGAGTCGAGTCCGGCCAGTCGTGAACGCAGGGCCGGCAGTCGCGCCAGCGTATCGCGAAGCTGCGCGAGATCGCGCGGCCGTGCGGTTTTCAGTGCGACGCGGGAGAGGATGCGTTCCATGTCACCGATACCGGTCAACTCGTCCTGCAATGCATCGATAATCGCACCAAGTTGCAGAGCCTCGATCGCCTGGTAGCGACCTTTCAACAGCGTGTGGTCGCGCAGCGGGCGCTTCAGCCAGCGTCGCAGCAGGCGACTGCCCATCGCGCTTTTGCAGTGATCGATGACACCGGCGAGTGTGTGTGCATCGTTGCCGCTCAGTGATCGGTCGAGCTCGAGATTGCGCTGCGTCGCGGCGTCCATCAGCACCGCATCGTCGGGTCGTTCGACGCGGATAGACTGCAGGTGCGGCAGCGCGGCTTTTTGCGTGTCGGTGACGTACTGCAGCAGTGCGCCGGCGGCGGCGATGCCGGTATCCAGCCGGTCGCAGCCAAAGCCTTTCAGGTCGCGGGTGCCGAACTGTTTGCACAGCAGTCGCTCCGCCGTGTCGCGTTCGAAGTGCCAGGGTGGCCGGCGGGACAGGCGCTGGTCGGCGGACGGTTCGCGCTGGTCGGTCTCGTCGATGACGAGTTCCGCCGGCTGCAGGCGCTCCAGTTCGGCGCTCAGAGTCTCGTCCGTGTCCAGTTCGGTGACCCGGAAGCGTCCGCCGGCGAGATCCAGCCAGGCGAGCCCGATCGACGTGCGGCTGCGAAACACCGCGGCGACAAGGTTGTCGCGCGTCTCGGACAACAGGGCCTCGTCGGTGAGTGTGCCCGGTGTCACGATGCGAGTCACCTCGCGTTCGACCGGGCCCTTGCTGGTCGCCGGATCCCCGACCTGCTCGCAGATGGCAACCGACTCTCCTCGGCGAACCAGCCGGGCGAGATAGCCTTCGGCAGCGTGGTAGGGCACACCGGCCATCGGGATAGGCTCACCGCCGGATTTGCCGCGGGCCGTCAGCGTGATGTCGAGCAACGACGCCGCACGCTTCGCGTCGTCGTAAAACAGCTCGTAAAAGTCGCCCATGCGGTAGAACAGCAGCATGTCCGGGTAGTCGGATTTGATGCGCAGGTACTGGCGCATCATCGGCGTGTGCACGGCACTTACATCGGCAGTCATCGGAAAAGAATTCAGGCTATTATGTGCCGCGGAGACCCACGGCCTTTATCGTTCGTTGATGAAAATACTGCATGTCGAAACCGGACGCCATCTTTACGGCGGGCCGCAACAAGTCCTGTACCTGATGCAGGGACTGACCGAGCGGGGGCACGACTGCACGCTGGTTTGTCCGCCAGGTTCTGGCATCGATTCAGCGGCCCGGAAACTCAAGATGAATGTGCGCAACCTGTTCTGCGCGGGCGACCTCGACCTGCCGTTCGCGTATCGGCTGGTGCAGTTTATTAACGAACATGAACCTGATTTGGTGCACTGCCACAGCCGGCGCGGCGCTGACATCCTCGGCGGTCTGGCGGCCAGCTTTGCTGATGTACCGGCCGTGGTTTCCCGGCGTGTGGACAACACCGAAATGCGGCTGATGGCCGCGCTGCGCTATCGGCCGTTCAAGCGCATCATCGCGATCTCGCAAAAGATTGCCGACGTGCTGACCGAGCACGACGTCGAGGAAGAGCGCATCGCCGTAATTCGCAGCGCCGTATTGACCGACCGTTTTGCCGAGCCGACGGACTGCGCGTACATGCGCGCCGAATTCGACGTGCCGGACGACGCCTTCGTCATCGCATCAGCGGCCCAGCTCATCCCGCGCAAGGGCCACCGCTTCCTGCTGCAGGCGATGGCGGATATCAAGGCCACGCACCCGAACGTGCACCTGATTATTTTCGGCCAGGGACCGCTGGAGACCGAGCTGCGCGAGCAGGCCGCGTCTCTGGGTCTCGGCGGCAACGTGCAATTCGCCGGGTTCCGCGAGGATCTCGACAGCTACTTCACCTGCCTCGACCTGTTTGTTCACCCGGCGCTGAAAGAAGGCCTCGGCGTCGCCACGCTGAAAGCGCAGGCCGCTGGCGTGCCGGTGGTCGCGTTTGAGGCCGGTGGCCTGCCGGAGTCGGTTGTGCACGGCAAGTCCGGGCTGCTGGTGCGCCCGGAGGATGTCGATGCGCTGCGACGCGCAATTCTCAGACTGGTGGATGACGATGAGCTGCGCGCTGCGTATGCCAATGCTGCGAAGGACCGTATGCGCGATGAATTCTCGGTAGATACGATGGTCGACCGTCACGTCGAACTGTACGAGTCGATGCTCGATGACGAATGAGCTGGCTGCGCTCGGCGAATCGGTCGTTCGCGCCTACACCCGGGCCGGCAAAACCATCGCCACCGCCGAATCCTGCACAGGCGGCTGGATCGCCAAGGTCATAACCGACATCGACGGCAGCAGTGCCGTGTTCGGGTACGGTGTCGTCAGCTACAGCAACGACGCTAAACACACACTGCTGAGTGTGCCGGCTCCGGTTATCGACGCGCGCGGTGCGGTCAGCGAGGACGTCGTCGGCTGGATGGCCAACGGCGTGCGTAACGTCTCCGGAGCCGATGTGGCGGTCGCGGTCAGCGGCATCGCCGGCCCGGGAGGCGGGACGGATGACAAGCCGGTGGGCACGGTCTGGTTTGCGTGGTCCGGCCTCGGGCAATTATCGACCGAGAAAAAAGTGTTCGACGGTGGCCGCGACGACGTAAGATCGCAAACGGTACGACACGCCCTCGAGGGCCTACTAGCACGACTTTCATGAGCACGACCCGCAAGCTGTTTTTCTCACTCTGGCCCGACTACCGACAACGCGATCGCCTGAGGGACGTCATCGCCCCCGCCGTCCGACTGATCGACGGCCGCGCCATTCCTCGTGATAACTGGCACCTGACGCTGCTGTACGTCGGCGAATTTCCGGAGGTCGCGATTCCCGGTCTGTTGCAGCAGGCCAATGCCCTGCAGTCGGACTCGTTTCGGCTGCGCTTCGACAAGGTGGAGTTCTGGGCGCGGGCGCGTGTCGCCTGCCTCGTCCCGTCGACGGTACCCACCGAGCTGGCGCGGCTGAACCAGCAGCTCAAAAACCTGCTGAGTGACGCCGGTTTCCTGATGGAAGAGCAGCGATTTCGCCCGCACATCACGATCTGCCGCAATGCCCGGCCGTTCGAAACCCAGCGCCTCGCGCAGCCGCTGACGGTGGAGTGGTCGAGTTTCGAGCTGCTTGAGTCAACCCGCGTCCGCGGCGAGACACGCTACGTTCCGCTGAAACAAGAGCTTTCGTCGCTTTCTTGAAAAACAGCCGAGAAAGCCACCGAATCAGGGGGTGACTGCCCCGAACGGGTGTGGGACAATCACTGTTAATCCGTACAGTACTTTTCAGGGACCCACAACTATGGACGACAATCGCAA
>JBCCNM010000100.1:0-12132 GCA_039025835.1 Pseudomonadota bacterium
ACCGCATTGCCGGTGAAATTCAGGTCGCCCGAGATGCCGCCGTCGGCATAGCCTGGAAAGTAGAATTGCAGGTCCACCGGTGAACCGCCTATCAGGCCGCCCATATTGATCCCGGGCTTGCCCCAACCCTGCATGGCCATCATCAGGATCATGCAGCGGGCCCACTGTGTACCGGTTGCTCCGCGGCAGGCACCGCCGAATCCGGTTCCACTCATGCCACAGGACAGATACGTTTTTTTGCTGCCCCAGCTGCGGGCGAGCGCTCTGACATCACGCGCAGCAACTCCGGTTTCGGATTCCTGCCACTCGGGTGTTTTCGGAATGCCATCCTCGGTACCCAACAGGTAGTCGCGCCACTCATCGAATCCGGTCGTGTGCTCGGCCACGTAGTCTTCGTCGAAGAGCCCCTCTGTAGCCCAGACGTACATCACGGCAATGGCTAATGCCGGATCGGTGGTTGGTTTGATTGGAATCCACTTGCCGCCCAGCAATTGGGCCGTCGGGTTGTAGTGCGGGTCGATATGCACGAAGTCGAAACCGAGATCTTTTGCCCACAGTCGACGCTGGGTGGATTCGAAAGCCGCGTAAGAAGCGTTGGTGCTTTCGGGATCGCTTGACCAAAAGACGATCTGTTCGGCTTCCTGCAAGCAGTCTTCCAGGGTGCCGTAGCTCGGCGGCGTTCCCACTCGCTGGGTGAAGCCAACATGATGCTGGGCGCCCCAGTACCAGCCCTCCCAGCTATCGGGATTCATAGCCATGCGGGTGTAACCGATCAGATTGCCGAAGCGCATCATTGCGCTCAGGTAATAGCCCACGTTGCCCCACTGGTGGTGTGAGCAGTGTTGCAGCAGGATCGCACCGGGTCCGTACTTCTTCTTTTGCCGCTTTATTTCCCCAGCAACGATATCCAGCGCTTCGTCCCAGCTGATCCTCTCATAACCTGAGATTCCACGGTTCTGTGGATTACGCTCCCCGTCCGGATCGAAGTCGACACGCTTCATGGGATACAAAAGCCGCCCGTCCGAGTACACAGTGCTCTTCATCGAGCAGCCGTGTGGTGCGACCGTGGCCAGGCGTTTCGGCTGAAATTCGCGACCGCGGGCTCTGACCGTCCAGCTCGGGGCGTCGTCATCGGTGAATTCGATTGGCGTCATGCGAACGATCTTGCCGTCACGAACGTGCACGTGCAGCGGACCACCGTTGGTCACGGTTGTATATCGCATACAACCGTCGGGCATTTGTTCGCCAAACTTGAAGCCTTCGTAGTTCACACGCTGCAGGAGTTTCAGCATCCAGTTGACGATCGGATCTGAACCCTCGACCGTCATCAGGAAATTCTTCGCGGCGTGCACCTTGAAGGCCATCTCCGCGTCGGGACGCAAGGCCTGCAATGCGATAGTCAGGTTTTTGAAAACGATCGCCGCATCTGGAGACGGATGGACGCCGGCGACGGACCGTACCAGGCCGTCCTTGAAGACATAGTGCCTTCCAATCGTGTCGTTCTTGATCTTGATCTGCAGTACGCAGTCGTATCGGCGAGCTTCGTCCCGAAACGCCGGGTATTTCTTGCTGGTCCGATTGACCATCGGAGCCAGCATGAACAGGATGACTTTGAGGACCATGCCTTTCATAGCTCAGTCCCTCAAACTATCTGGCAGGCATCTTCAAACTCAAATCTTGGCAATCGAGGAAACAACTTGCTGGTATCGCCGTAACCAAGACCGCAGATAAAATTCGACTTGACCTGGGTGCCGGCGAAGAACTCGTCATCCACACCGGCATTGTTGAAACCAGACATCGGTGCGCAATCGAGACCCAAGGCACGCGCGGCGGTCATGAGATATGCGCCCTGCAGCGTTCCGTTTCGAAAAGCCGTCACCGAGGCCAACTCGGCGTTGCCTTCAAACATCGGGCGAACGTCCCGAATGGGAAACAACTTGTCCATCTTTTCGTAAAAGGCGAGATCGTAGCCGATAATCGCAAGGACCGGTGCCGCCATCGACTTGTCGACATTCCCTTCCATAAGCAGCGGTTTGATCCGCTCCTTGCCTTCATCAGAGGTCAGGAAAACGAACCGCGCCGGACAGCAATTCATGCTGGTCGGGCCCATTTTGACAAGGTCGTGCAGTGCCATGAGCGTGTCATTGCCAACCGGCTCGTCGGTCCAGCCGTTGTGGCTCCTGGCCTGCCGAAACAGGATATCGAGGTGATCGCTGTCCAGCGGACGATAGCGCGTCTTTAGGTCTGCTGCGGCCTGTTGCGCTGCCTGCATCGCCTGCAACTGTTCCGGACTCAAATCCATTGTTTTCCCCCTGTGATTGTCGGCGACTCGCTTTTCAACTAGACGACGGCCTGTGGTATCGCCTATATTATGTTTGTGCACAAAAATAATAGCACTAAAAAATGCACAAGAGCACGTTTTAAAATACGTATTGCTGGAAATTCAATCGCTTGCAATAGGCGAAGGGGGATCAAATGACGTTTGCCGCGACACCCAAACGCGAGCTTACAGCCGACGAGGTCCAGCGATTTCGGGAAGATGGCGTCATTCTCGTTCGCGAGGCACTGGAACCCAACTGGCTCGAACTCATAGAAGAGGGCATCGAGCAGGGCCGAACCGAGTTGTCGATGATCGGTAAGTTCATGTCGAGAGGCACAAAAGGCTATGAAATGGACGTGTTTCTCTGGAAGCGCATTGATGCGCTGAGAGATGCCATTTACTACGGCCCCTTCGCCCATTGGGCACAGCAACTCATGGGCAGCAAAGAGGTTCGTTTCTTTTACGACCAGATGTTCGTCAAGGAAGCAGGCACCGATGCGCCAACACCGTGGCACCAGGACTTGTCGTTTTGGCCGATTCGCGGCGAACAGATTTGCTCCATGTGGATGCCTGTCGACGATGTCAGTCGTGAATCCTCTGGTCTGATGTACGTTAAAGGATCGCACCGCTGGCCACAGCGCTTCAAAGCCATCTCGCCGGATTATTTCGAGCCCATCATCGATGAAGAGATGGACGACATCCCTGATATCAATGCCGACCCGGACGCTTACGACCTGGTCGACTGGGACATGAAGCCGGGTGACATTCTGATGTTTCACCCGTTGACCTTGCATGGTTCCTACGGCAACTCGCATCGCGAGCGGCGCCGCCGTGCGATCGCGTTTCGATGGACCGGTGACGACGTAGTCTATGCGCCGTCGCCAACTCGCATGGGTATCAATTTTCAACATGAGTCGACCGAAGGTGGACCGCTACGCGGCGCTGCGTTTCCACGCATCATCCCGACACATATTCCCCGGGAGCGCGCCCGACGTATGCAGCCCGAACGCCCGGCCAAGAAAGAGATTCTGCGTGGCATTGGCAAGGCGTTGCTGGCCAAGCTCAGCCCGAAGGCCGCGACGAACAAGAGCAAGCTCAAACAGACCTGGAACTAAACAACTCACGCCATATTTCGCAGGGAGACACTGGAATGAAGCAGGCGGTCATCGTCTCGACGGCGCGCACCGGGCTCGCCAAATCGTACCGCGGAGCGTTCAATGAAACCCATGGAGCCACCATGGGTGGCCACGTGGTGCAACACGCTGTCAGCCGTTCGGGCATCGATCCGGATTTAATCGAAGACTGTTTCATGGGCTGCGGCTACCCCGAGGGCTGGACGGGACAGAATATCGCTCGCCAGTCTGTCATTCGGGCGGGTCTGCCGGTCAGCGTTTCAGCGGTCACGGTCAACCGTTTTTGTTCCTCGGGCCTGAACTCAGTTGCCATGGCGGCGCACGCCATCGTTCTGGAGGGAGCTCCTGCCGCTATCGGCGCCGGTGTCGAGAGCATCAGTCAGATGCCGCCAACGCGCCCGCCACAGTCTCGTGAAAGCTGGATCGAGGAGCATAAACCCGAGCTTTACCTGTCGATGATCCAGACGGCCGACATCGTCGCCGAACGCTATGGCATCAGCCGTGAAGCCCAGGACGAACTGGCGCTGTCCAGTCAGCAGCGAACCGCCGCCGCCCAGGCCGGCGGCAAGCTGGATGACGAAATCGTACCGATCACGGTGACCCAGGCCTTCAAAGACAAGGAAACCGGTGAAGTCACGCGCAAGGACGTGACGTTTTCAATGGACGACTGCAACCGACCGAATACGACGCTCGAAGGCCTGGCCGGCCTGAAACCCGTTCAGGGAGACGGTCACTTCATCACTGCCGGCAATGCCTCGCAGTTGTCGGACGGCGCCGCGGCACTGGTGTTGATGGACAGTGAGCTCGCGGAGAAACAAGGCATTGCCCCGCTTGGTGCATTCAAGGGATTCGTCGTCGCGGGCTGCGAACCCGACGAGATGGGCATCGGGCCCGTGTTCGCAGTCCCTCGTCTGCTGGAGCGTCATGGTTTGAAAGTCAGCGACATCGACCTGTGGGAGTTAAACGAGGCGTTCGCCAGCCAGGCGCTGTATTGCCGCGATCGACTGGAAATAGACCCTGACATTTGCAACGTAAACGGTGGCTCGATCTCCATTGGTCACCCCTTCGGCATGACGGGCGCGAGAATGACCGGGCACCTGCTGATGGAAGGACGTCGTCGCGGTGCAAAGCTCGGCGTCGTCACTATGTGTATCGGCGGTGGTATGGGTGCGGCGGGTTTGTTTGAGATCTTTTGATTCGTGCACGGACGTCAAAAGGGGGGAATTCGTTCATGAAAACACGACTGCTCGTAACAGGAATCGCGCTCCTGGCTGTTTGCCCGATCGTGGCAAGCCAGATCGTTAAACCGGAGCCGAAAGCTGTTGCCATCGATTCGATAGAACCGGTGCATTTACATGATCACTGTGCCCGATATCGCGGAAAACTAATCCCTGCCGGCTGTAAGCATGATCCAGACCGCAGCCTGACAGCGCGGACCGTGCTCGGCGATACCATTCGTTTGCATCGACTGGACTTTCCGGCAGGCGTAAAGAGTCCGCATCATAGTCACGCGGGTGAGGAGATGTTCTACATTTTATCGGGTCGCTTCCGCGTGGTCAGTGGAGACAAGGAGTTTGAACTTGTCCCGGGCGACGTGTTTACCGCCCCGGCTTATGTCGACCACCAGTTTGAAGCACTGGTCGATTCGTCGTTAATCGAAGCGGGAGGCCCGGGCCCCACCCTTGGTCGCATTGCCGCGATTGAACAATCGGGAGAATAGCGCGTGAAGTTACTTCGATATGTCTTCGGATTTGGCGTTCTGCTGATCCTCACACTACCGGTCCCGTCCGCTGTTGCGCAGGACGATTATCAACCGACCGTCCTGATCACCGGCGCAAACCGCGGCATGGGTCTCGAGTTCGCGCGACAGTATGCAGCAAGGGACTTTCAGGTAATCGCCACAGCACGCAGCCCGGAGAAGGCCAATGAACTTAACAAGCTGGCGGCAAGCAACTCCAACGTGATCGTTGAGCAACTGGACGTTACCGACCATGACAGGATCGATGAACTCGCCGAGAAGTACCGCAACCAGCCCATCGACATCGTCGTGAACAATGCCGGTATCGCGGCATCCCGATCGCTGAACGAATTCGGCAACATTGACTATGAGCTCTTCGATCTTGCCATCGCGGTGAATACCTACGGCCCGATAAAAATCGCGGAGGCCTTTATGCCGCACGTCACGGCCAGCAAGCAGAAAAAGATCATCGCCGTGTCATCGAACATGTCCTCCATCGAAAACGCATTCGGCGGTATATACATTTACCGGGTCTCCAAAACCGCACTCAACATGGCGTACCACAACCTCTCGAAGGACGTTCGAGATGACGGAATCATCATAGGACTGGTCACGCCGCCGCGGACGGCAACAGACCTTCAGCCACCCGGTACAGACCTGAGCAAACTCTCATCCGCAAAAGACTCCGTCGCCGGAATGATCGAGATCATTGACCGATTTGATCTGCAAAACAGCGGCTCGTTCTATGGCGACAAAGGCAAGGAAATTCCGTGGTGATCCACTCCTGGGGGAGATTGATATGAAGCACCTATACACCGTCTTACTCCTGTCGCTTGTCACGGCGGTCTTGTTGCTCTCGGCAACGGCAAGCAGCCAGGTGAAAAGCGCCCGTGCTCAGGTCGTCGATATGCATGAACTTCCACCCTTCATGCTCGACAACGGCTGCATCAAAGCCAATGAAAAGCTCATGCCGGCTGGTTGTGACTTCAACGCCGACCGCGCTATCGGCATCCGCGGCCTCATCACCGACACGGTAAGACTGCAGTACCTGGAAATGCCGAAAGGAACCAAGAGCCCGGACCACAACCACCCGGATGAAGAGGTTTTTTACATACTCACCGGCAAACTGAAAGTGACCGGTGGTGACGACGTATTTACGATCGGTCCGGGTGATGTCTTTATCGTCCCGGCCTATGTACCGCATGAATTCGAAGCTCTCGAGACCACCACATTTATCGAAGTGGGCGGACCGGGCCCGTTATTGAATATGCCGGGTCTCGAAAAGGTCGGCGGCTCAATCGGGATAAATCCACGACCCGAGGCGCACGATCATGACCACTAGGGTCTTTTGGGCATTCGTCGGGCTGACTGCGGTCGCGCTGTGGACCAACGTTTCCCCAGCACTTGGCGAAACCACGTACAAAGGTCGAATGGCGCTGGTCGGAAAACTCGACGAGCCCGACGGACTTTGCCTTGATCTACCCGGGCCGCCGTTCATGCTGATGCTTGATCGCCCGGCCTGGGTGCACACCTGTAAGCCGGGAGACTTTAGCGACATGGTCTTCCAGTTTGACGGCTCGTCTGTTTCGGCAATCCGATCTGACCTGGTGAATCCCGCATTGTGTTTGAATGCCGATGAAGTCGCCGAGGGGTCGCTCTTGCATTTTGTGGAATGCAAAAACGATTCTGCGGAACAATTGTTTCGCCACATGCCGTCCGGCCAGATTCTACTGGCCTCGACAGCCAGCGCCGAACTGAGTCTGTGCCTGTCAGCCAGAACCGCTGCAAGTGCACCGCCAGGTGAGCCTTCCAACAACGAAGATCCCGACGGACATTCCATGATCGTCAATCTGGAACGCAGTCACGTGGCACGAGTGCTGGAATTACGCAATTGCAAGTCGGTCTCTCTAGAAGTTTCGCAATGGGAAGCCTACGAGGAGCGAAAATCCCGCCCGTTCAACTGACAGTGGAGCGAAAAAAAGTCGAATACACAGGCTTTGCTATTTCGCGTCGACGCAGTGCTTGAGGTTATTTTTGGGGCGCGGTACACGGACTTGCCGGGGCCATCGTGCTTAGCGGCGACGCGACCGCGGGTGGGCAAGCAGTTGCCGACGCAGTCAATCCTGAGACGCTCGCAATGGTGTACCCCGCCGCTCTCGGCAGCATACTCAGTCAACATGGTTGGAATCTTGCCTGGTTCGGTCTGGCAACATTTTTCGGCGGCATATTTATACGGCGCGTGAACACCAACGGCTATCTGGGTTACAGCGATTGCGGGCGGCTTGGCGGATCGTGGCTACTTGCTGTTTGTCGATGTATCTGGCTACGTGAACGTGGTGCAAAGCACTGTGATGACCATAGTCTCAGGCTCTGCCCTCGTCCTTGGTTTTTACGTTAACTTCAGTCAAAGTAGCGACCGGTTTAGTTTGACTCTGCACGCCCAGGAGATACATATGATGACATCTCCTACCCTTAGACTTCACAGCATACGCGGCTGAATCGCCGCTGCTTTTCTCGCAGCGGCAGTCCTCCCAATGAGCCTGGCGTCTGCCGAAGACGCAGCAAACGTGTCATTTAATCAAGGCAGCACACTGGTAGAACTGGGTAGACTTGGATAGTCACGGATAATGTGACGATAACCCTCCAACACAGGTGTCGCCTTAGAGCAAGATGGGGTTTTTCGCCGACTCATCGCTCGGCTGCAATGGTCACGCCGTCGGCAGCGGACGGAACGCAATCTCGACAGCTTCGTCCGCGTCCAATCCTGCAAGCTGCAACACCGACGCCGCCAATTCCGAACCGACATTGGCGTCGAATCGATTCTCCAACCGACCCTGAAGCGTCGCCGTCACACCAGATGTCAACAGCGCGAAGAACAATTCGCGATTGCGCAGTCGAAAACGGTTCGCACGCAACCCGTCGTCGATCGTCTTGTTCACCACCGGATCGGCGTGTCGGCTCAGCATGTCCGATCTGGCGGGAGCGTTGATGAGGAAACGGCCGATCTCTGGATCGACCGTAGCGAGTTCCACGTAGATCCGGATGCCGATGGCCATAACCTCAGCCGGGTCGTCGGTCCCGTGGCTGACGGACGTGATACGGCGAGCCATATCAGCGACGACTTGCTCCATCGTCGCAAGAAATAGCGCATCCTTGGAGGCGAAGTGGTTGTAGAAACTTCCTTTGCCGACTTCCGCTTTCTGAATGATCTCGTCAATCGTCACTGCGTCGATCGAGGTTTCGGCCATCACGGATCGTGCCGCCACCAATAGACGCGCCCGCGTTGCTCGCCTGCGTTTTGTATGTCCGTCGTTGACCTTTGATGCAGTTGTCATGTTTTTCGAAGTTTCGGCTACTTTCGATTCAGCTCACATAGCCATCGGTTCTCGTCCAAACGAGCGGAAACTCCGGACTGTCCATGACGTCGCCATCCTTCAGATGCGGGCTTTTCTGAGAATCTGGAGGGGCACCGTCCCGCTCCAAATACCGAACATCTTCTCCTATAAAGCGAAGCCCCATGGCGCGCCGGCGTCTTGTCGGACTCGTGTTGCCGGTCGATCCGTGCAGCGTCCTCACGTGGTGAATGATGATATCTCCCGGCTCAGCCTCGCAGTAAGCGATGTCGAAATCGCCTTCATTGCCTTCTATGTCGGGCAGCTGTTCATGACCGGACGCTCCCGGCATGGGCGTTTGCGACACGAAGGAGTTGGGCAGGTACAGGGGGCCGCGATGGGAGCGGCGGATGTAGCCCATGGTCGAGTTTTCCTTATCGACCTTGTCGAGCGGTATCCACATCGTACAGCACTGATTGCCTTCGAGATGGAAGTACGTTGCGTCCTGGTGAAAGGCGGTTCGGCGGACTGACATGGGTTCTTTCAAGAACAGTTGATCGCCGTAGAAGTTGATTCTTGAGGCCTCCATCAGGGCAGCGGCGAGTTCAGGAAGCGGACCGTGGGTCGCCAGCGCTTCCAGGCTATCGAAGCGGTCCCAATTAAACGTTCGAACCCAAAATTGTCCCATTGCTCCCGCGGCAGACCGGTTCTCCGGAAGTGGTTTATCTTCAAGTGGCTTGTCCCCCATTTGGGTGGCCAGATTCGCCATGTCTCCCATGTCGAGGTGATAGACGTCCTCCGGGTCAGCGGACATGACTTCGGTGAATGCCGCTTCGGCCGCGGCTACCCAATCCGGATTAAGAATGCTCTTGAGGTGAACAAATCCGATCTCTTTGTAGTGTTCGCGTTCGTCGTCGGTGATGTCGCGCTTTAATTTCGGCTCGTACCGATCTGCGGTCATTTGCTTAGACACTGTCATTTCGTTCTCCGATTCTTATAGACGCGCCTGAACTCACAGGCGACCATCTCACTATAATTAACTTGACTAAATATTCAAGTTAATCTGACTGACCAGTCAAATTTAGTGTCCATGGGAGGGTGCGTCAGCAAAACCTGTAAACCATGTCATCGGTTTACAGCCTTGTTTTTTGGCGCGCCCGGAAGGATTCGAACCTCCGACCGCCTGGTTCGTAGCCAGGCCGCTCTTTTTCTCATTTCCTCCTTAATACAGACTGTTGCACCAACAAGCTGTCCCATAGCGACCCATAAAGGCGAGCCTAAGCGCGCAATTCGCTGGCGATTCCTCAGGCCGACCGTATCCGCATTTCGATTCTGGATTGGCAACAAGGAGCGCAAAAAAATGCCGCGGCGATTCAAGAACGTTGACGCTGCCGCGTAAAGACTGCGTCATGTGAATGACCGTCTGAGTGTCGAACAGGCAACCTACTTGTCCCAACAGCAGCCCCGGCAAAAAGCAGACGACACGTTCACTCGGATGTTCGACCCCGCTGTTCGATACCGGTCACCTGTTGATATTCCGAGCTATGAAAATTTTGTTCCGTGAACGGTGGTGACGATCATCTCGGGAAGTGCATTTTTGCTCGGTAGATTGAAGATCGCTCGACGCCGTGCTGCCCTGCCCGGGGACCAGGTGCGAGCCGCGAACCTGTTCGACTCTGGAGAATCACGACCAGCGATTCCCATTGCTATTTCAGGCGCTTGTTTACCAAGAGTTCAACCAATATGCGCGCATGGCGATCAATTATTTCATCGTTATTGACATCGATGCCAAACAACATGTCTACCTCCGGTGCCATGGTAAATGGCATCGCACCGCCCGCAGCAAGCAGATAGTAAATGTGGAAGAAATCGCCCGGTTCCAGGTCCAGCTCCTGCTCAAGCAAAATCCGGAGTTCGTCAACATGACCGCGAACATGCTCCTCCACCAGGTAGCGCAAACGCCATCCGTCTTGCGAGGACTCCCGGGTTATCAATTGGTGAAACTCGGGGTGTAAGGCATTGAATCTCACATAGCTTCGAACAACGTAATAGATACGCATATTTGCGTCGAGATCCCGGACCAGCTCCTCACGGATATCAACATATTCGCGCCATTGACCGAACGCACGGTCAACCACTGCCTTCCATAGAGCTTGCTTGTTGCCGAAGTGATGTTGGACGAGATTTCTTTTCACGCCCGCTCCAATTTCGATCTCACGCACCGAAACCCCGTCATAGCCCTTGCGGCTGAATTGATGCAACGCCGCTTTAATGAGCTTTGCTCGGGTCCGTGCGCCGCGTTCGTGCCGGCGACGACCGGAAAAATGAGTAGCTGAATGGTCCATCGAATTCCCCGGAGTTCAAACCGGAACGATAAATACTTGTTGGTAAGCAAATATTAAGCTAATATTACTTGTCATTCGTCACATCTTATCAAATAGTCTCAAATCAATAACAGAAGGCGATCGTCGGGGGGATACAACATGACGGGTTCCAGCCAATTCAGTGTTCAGATTGTCCGCACAAAAAACGTCGTACGCGGGGATTTGTCACAGCGATACTTTACGCCGAATACAGTCCTGGCGGTGCTTGCATCTTTAGCCGCAGCCGCCCTGACTACGCCGGTATCGGCCCAGGAGAACGAGCCCTTTTTGGAAGAAATCATCGTCACGGCGCAAAAACGTGCCGACAATCTGCAGGACACGTCTTTGTCGATAACGGCTTTCTCAGCGGATCGACTGAACCAACTGGGTATCGAGAATGTCACCGACTTGCGCAATGCCGTGCCCGGACTAACCATCAACGATTCCGTCACGCCATTCATTTCTATCCGCGGCGTCTCCAGCAATAGCGATCTGCCGACCGGCGACCCGGCTGTCGCGACCCATATCAATGGCGTTTACGTAGGTCGCCCGAGCGCTACTCGAGGTGCCTTCTATGATCTGGAGCGAATCGAAGTGCTCAGAGGCCCACAGGGAATCCTCTACGGCAGAAACGCCACCGGTGGCAGTATCAACATCATTTCTCGACGACCAGATTTTGAGCGCGCCGCCAACTTCAAAACAGAACTCGGAAATTTCAGTAGATACGGCATTTCTGGTGCCGCCAACGTCGTTTTGGCAGAAGATGAGTTGGCGCTGCGAGTAGCGGCAACCTACGACCAGCGAGATTCATTTGCGAACACCGGCGCCGTGAGCGATAGGAGCTACGGCAATGCCCTGGACGAGCTCGGTTTCAGAATTCAGGCGCTGTACGCTCCAAACGAAGATTCGTCCTTGTTGCTGGGCTACAGCAAGTACACGAATGACGGTGGCGTAGCGGCCTCGACCGTCATTCCCGCGCCCGCGGGCTACGATCCGTTCAACGTCAGTCTAAACACGGAACCTATTTTCGAGGACGATCAGGACATGTTTTGGCTGGAAGCGAATTACGAATTGGACTGGGCGCAATTTACCTACCTCGGGTCCTGGTTTGACAATTCAATTTTCAACCAGACCGACTTTGACGGCGGCGATATGTTGCAGCAGATTGGCCTACGGCACCTGTCTGGCGAACAGGTTTCGCATGAGTTTCGGCTTAGCTCTGTCAGCGGCGATGAGTGGGATTGGC
>JBCCNM010000101.1:0-11686 GCA_039025835.1 Pseudomonadota bacterium
CTGGTCGAAAAAGTCCAGAATTTTCAGCGGAGACGCCCGAGCGAATGCGTTATGTCATGTTCAAGGCACAGGCAGCGCAAGGTGTTAAGCTACCGTCTGTAGCTCGACTGGAACCCGAAAAGTGACGCAAAGAAGCCGATCCAAGCGACCCTACCTGATCCGGGCCATGCACGAATGGATGGCGGACAACGGACACACACCGCATATCGTGGTGGATGCTTCGGTCGACGGCGTACTCGTGCCGCCCGAACACGTAAAGGGGGGTCGAATCATCCTGAATATCTCGGATTCCGCGGCACACAATCTCAAAATGGTCAACGACTCGATCAGCTTCCGGGCCCGATTCGGCGGTGTGCCGTTTGACGTCTGGGTGCCGACTCGATCCGTACTCGGCATTTACGCCCGCGAGACGGGGCAGGGCATGATCTTTTCGCAGGACGCCAGCAACCCGGACGCCGACCAGGATCAGATGGCGCCGGTCAAAAGGCCCAGCCGACCGCACCTGCGCCTCGTCAAGTAAGCATCGCGGCCGTTGCCGCGCCTCCTTCGAATTTCAACGTGACCCGACCGGCCCGGCGTCCCCTTGTGCACGGGCAGCCCTCAAGCTGCACCCATCAGGGTCTGGTCGATGATGTCGCACAGGCAGTGGATGATGACGAGGTGGACTTCCTGGATGCGCGCCGTGCGATTTGCCGGCACACGAATCTCGACGTCTGATCCCTGGTAGAGACCGGCCATGTCGCCGCCGTCGCGCCCGGTCAGCGCAACCACCGACATTGAGCGATCGTGTGCCGCTTCGATGGCGCGGATGACGTTTGTTGAGTTGCCGCTGGTCGAGATGGCGAGCAACACGTCACCCGGCCTGCCCAGGGCGCGAATCTGTTTGCTGAAGATCTCTTCGTAGGCGTAATCGTTGCTGATCGACGTCAGCGTGCTGCTGTCTGTGGTCAGCGCCATCGCCGGTAGCGCCGGACGTTCCATCTCGAATCGATTCAGCAACTCGGACGAAAAATGCTGGGAGTCACCGGCGGAACCGCCGTTCCCGCAGGACAGAATCTTGCCTTCCGCCGAGAGACTTCGACTCATCAGCGTGCCGGCCTCGGCGATCGTTTCGGTCAGTGATTCGACAGCGGCCTGTTTGGCCTGAATACTTTCGTGGAAGTGGTCGCGTACGCGGGCAATGAGGTCCATGGTGTTTACCGATTTGTTTCCGCTGGCGATTCTAACAGTTCAGGTGCAATGGATGTCCCACCTGACACAGCCTTTGGTATCACCAAGGACGGAATGCATCCTTCAGCCATCGCACGTCGTCGCCGTCGAAGCCGATGACGTCAAACCGGCAGACGCGACTCGCGAGGCGCGGATGTTTGGCCAGAAATCCCTGCGCCGTCATGATCAGTTTGCGCTGCTTGTGTTCATCCACCGTGGTGACCGCGCGTCCAAACTGGTGATTACGCCGATAACGCACCTCGACAAACACCAGGCAGTCCCGATCCGTCGCAACGATGTCGATTTCGCCCAGCCGACTGCGGTAGTTGGCCGTCACTATCTTGAGGCCGTGCTGTTTGAGGTGCCGCGCTGCGCGTCGCTCCCGGTCGTCACCTACAAGTCTTGTTGTGGCCACGTCAGCGGATCGCCGGCTTCTGCTTCTTCCGTGTCGTCAATGTCGATCATCGGCGGCACTGCGCCGGTGTCCAGCGGCTTCGGGGTGGCCGCGCCGTCCACGAACTCAGCCCAGGCCAGCGATCGATGCAGACGGCCGTCGACGTCGAGCGTCAGCAAGCCTGTCGCTCCGGCGAGAGCGGCCATGCGTCCGTCCCGGCTGGCGTGCAGCGGCGCCACGAGCTGATAGGCGTCGTAACCCATCGCGTGCAGTCGCGAGAGTCGGCGTTGTTGCGGCCAGTATTCGTTGAACAAGTCCGGCAGGTACTCAATCCAGCCCTGTGGTTCGACTACCCACGGTGCGTCCGCGAACCCGACGCCATTTAAATCGGAGTTGGAGCGGCCGTCGAGACTGTTGACCGACGAGGTGGCAAACACCGGCAGATCGCCGGAGTAATGAAACTTGAGCTGTGATTTCAGCAGCCGGCCATTGTCGGCGTCGGCGCCGAGGAAGATCAGTTGCGCGTCTTCGCGGCGGCGCGGGTCGAACTGCAGCGGCCCGCCGACGATGGCGCGCATCCGCGTGTACCGGCGCACGCTGCCGGACAGGGCCATCAGATCCTCAATGGCACCGGAATAGTCCGGATTACCAGTCGTGTACTGGCGGTAGTCCAGCACGGTACCGCCCAGCGATTCGAAGTGCTGAATGAAGGCAGACAGCACCCGTCGGCCCCAGCTGCTGTTGGGGACCAGCGCGAGTGCGCGCGTGTGGCCTTCCGCGATCGCGCGCTCGGCAGCGGAGACCGCTTCGTCTTCGGGCGACAGAGCAAACTGGAAGAGTCCCGGCGGCGCCATACTCTCGTCCGGCAGGTTGTTCAGTGCGAGAACCGGGACCGGCAGGAGTACGCCATTGGCCAATTCCGACACGCTGGAACGAAGCAGAGGGCCGACGACAAACTCCGCACCGTCGGAAACCGCAGCCTCGTAGGCTGCGACTGCACCACCTTCCCCTTCGACATCGTAAACGCGGACCGTCTGCCGGTCATCGAGCCCGCCGGCGGTCGCGAAGTAGGCGCCCATAAAGCCGTTCTGGATCGCGAGGCCTGCGCTGGCTGTGCGTCCGGACAGGGGCAACAGCAGGGCGATCCGCCTCGGGTACTCCAGCAGGATCTCGTCGGCCTCATCGAGGCCGCTGATAATTGTGATCGCCGGGTGGCCCGGGTACTGGTCGCGCCAGCGAACGAGTCCGTTGCTCCAGCCGATACCCTGTTCCCCGGTGGTCCGTGCAAGCGAGGCGAGGGTCAGCCAGCCCTGTACCTCGGTATCGGTCGTTACGTTGGCCGCTTCGCGCAAAACGATCGGATGTGTTGTCTTCAGGCCGTCCCAGAGCCGGCGACGGCTGTCGAGGATCTCGCCGCCGCTGTCGAGCCAGGTTTCTCGCTGCGCCATCAGCTGCACCGCACGTTCCGGTTCTTCGCGGGCGATCCATGCGTCTGCGCGTGCCGCGTCTACACGGGCCCGGTCACTTTGCGACAGCGGCGAGCGACTCAGCGGTTCGAGCAGGGCGATGGCTTCTTCAACCCGGTTGTCCGCGAGCAGCAGTGCCGATGTGTTGACAGTCCATAAGGCCTCGAGGTTGGCCGCCGGTGCCACCGGTACGGCGCGCATCGCGTTGACAGCACGAGCACGATCGCCGGCTCGCAACCATTGCTCAACGGCCAGCAGGGTCAATCGGTCACGTTCGATGCCTTCCGCCTGCGCAGCCAGTCCGATGTAGGCCGACGCCGCGTCGGCGTAGTTTCCCGAGCGCGCCTCACGCAGTGCACGGTTTTCCGCCTGCGTTCCACCAAAACCACCACCGCCGGTGGTCGCGCAGCCGCCGAGCAACAGGCTCAGCAGAAGCAGCAGGAGTGCGGGCTGTGCAGGATGCATGACTGTCTTCATAATGCGGTTCACAAATCGAAGCTGAAGAGTACAGATGAGCGGCACGTTATTCGTTGTTGCCACACCGATCGGCAACCTGGCCGACCTGTCGAACCGCGCGAAAGATGTGCTCGCGCAGGTCGACGTTATCGCGGCCGAGGATACGCGGCACACTGGCCGATTGCTATCTCACTTAATGCTAAGAAAACCCCTTTTTGCGCTGCACGACCACAACGAATCCGAGGCGGCCAACACGCTGCTGGATCGCCTCGAACGCGGAGACGATATAGCGCTCGTCAGTGACGCGGGAACACCGTTGGTCAGCGATCCCGGCTACCGCTTGGTGACCGCCGCTCACGACCGCGGCATCACGGTATGTCCGGTGCCCGGACCGTCCGCGGCCATTGCCGCCCTGTCGGCGGCCGGACTCGCGAGTGATCGATTCACTTTCGAAGGCTTTCTGCCGGCCAGGACAGCCGCGCGAAAACAACGACTGGCATCGCTTGCCACCGAATCGCGGACGCTGGTGTTCTTCGAGTCACGTCACCGGATTACGGCCAGTCTCGCCGACATGATCGATGCGTTTGGCGGTGATCGGAGGGCCTGCATCGCTCGCGAGCTCACAAAGCTGCACGAGCAAGTGGTGCGCGCGACGCTGACGAATCTGGTCGACGCCCTGCAACGTGGCGACATCGATGCTCGCGGTGAATTTGTGCTTGTCGTTGAAGGGTGCCGCGAGACGACCGATTCCGCGTACGATCACGATCGTCTGCTGACCGCGCTGGCAACGCGCTTGCCTGCCAAAGAGGCAGCCAGACTCGCTGCCGATATCACCGGCGAACGTCGCAATGCGCTGTACGCAAGGCTTCTCGAGCTCACACCGTCGAAGTAATCATGCGACAATCGTCAGTCCGGAGAACGTCGGAGTCGGCCAGGCAATCGCTGCCGGGGATTACCCTGGTGGAGGAAAGTCCGGGCTCCCTCGGACAGGGCGCCAGGTAACGCCTGGAGGGCGCGAGCCCATGGAAAGTGCCACAGAAAACAAACCGCCAGGGTCCGCCCTGGTAAGGGTGAAAAGGTGCGGTAAGAGCGCACCGCGCGACTGGTAACAGGCCGCGGCACGGTAAACCCCGCCTGGAGCAAGACCAAATAGGGAAGCATGCAGGGCGACCTGCACCGCCGGTTCCGAGCGGGCTTCCGGGTAGGTTGCTAGAGGCGGCCGGCGACGGCCGTCCCAGATGAATGATTGCCCACGACAGAACCCGGCTTACGGCCGGCTCCGACTTTCTCCGGATCCTATTCCCTTAAAGCTAATAAAAACAATAATTTAGCAAAGATTATCCGCTTACGCTGCGCAGCGTGGCAGGTTTCGGGCGTAGTTGACCTGCCCGGGCCCGTTTCTGGCCGAAATTTCCTGAAAATTAAGGTTGTCTCGAAAGAAGTTTCGATAAGTTATTGATTTAGCTATCGAGCGTTTGCCACTTTTTGCCCGAATTTGCCCATCAAGGCGCCCCTAAGTCCCTGTACAACAACAGTAATCGAACGTCGTCGGTTGACGCTCCAACAGGGCAATCCTATAGTGTCGAAAAGTGGTAAAAAGTGGGAGGAAATGGGTAATCGGCCCGTAATTCACGCCGATCAGGCGAATTCGGTCCGGCCCGTGTGGTCGTGTTTCGAGGTGCAACCAAAGTCACGCTGGACGCCAAAGGGCGTATGGCCGTGCCGACCCGGTATCGGGATCGGCTCGCGGCCCGTTGTGATGGCCAGATTGTTGTCACCGTCGACAAGGACTACTGCCTCCTTATTTACCCGCTGCCCGACTGGGAAGAGCTCGAGAGAAAGCTCGTTCGATTACCGAGCATGAACCCGGTCGCGCGTCGTCTGCAGCGAATTATGGTCGGTTACGCGACCGAGGTCGAACTGGATGCGAGCGGTCGCATTCTGGTGTCGAGAGAACTCAGGGATTTCGCGGGATTGTCGAAGCAGGCAACCCTGATTGGACAGGGCAACAAGTTCGAGCTTTGGGATGAGGAGCGCTGGACGGAAAAACGGGATGCGTGGCTTGGTGAAGAGGAAGACAAGGATCTTCCCGCCGAGCTTGAATCCCTGTCGTTCTGACGGCGGCCGGCCATGACGACCGGTGCGCACGTTCCGGTTCTGATGCAGCCGGTTCTAGAAGGGTTGGATATCAAAAAGAGCGGCTGTTACCTCGACGCGACCTTCGGTCGCGGCGGGCACAGCAAAGCGATCATGCAGCGCCTCGGCGAGGGCGGGCGGCTGATCGCGATAGACCAGGATCCGCAAGCGGTTGCGTCGGTGAGCGATGAGCTGAAGCGCGACGCGCGGTTCGAAATTATCAGGGGTAACTATGCGGAACTTGAAGCTTTCCTTGGAACAAGAGGACTGGTTGGACGTGTCGACGGAATACTCATGGATCTCGGAGTCTCGTCACCACAGCTCGACGAGGCCGAACGAGGATTCAGCTTCCGCCGCGACGGGCCTCTGGACATGCGAATGGATCCGGGAGCAGGGACCAGCGCCGCCGGCTGGCTGGCTGAAGTGGAAGCAAAGGAATTGAGACGGGTCTTACGAACCTACGGAGAAGAAAAGTCGGCCGGACGGATTGCGACAGCCATCCTTGCTGCTCGCGATCGCGCGCCTCTTGAGACGACGCGCCAGCTCGCCGAGGTTGTCGAGCAGGCCGCGCCGCAGCACGGTTCGAGAAAACATCCGGCGACCAAGACCTTTCAGGCGATCCGGATATTCATCAACGACGAACTCGCACAGCTCGAAAAGGGTCTGGCGCAGGCCGCTGCGGCAATTGCGCCGGGTGGACGTCTCTGCGTGATCACCTTCCATTCGCTGGAAGACCGCATCGTCAAACGATTCATGCGTGATCAGTCGAAGGAGCCGGAGCCCTATCGCGGAATGCCAGATATACCTGAAGAATTTCGCCCGCCGCTGCGCCTGGTCGGGCGGCCGGTGGTCGCAAACGACGCCGAAATTGACGCCAACGTGCGCGCCCGCAGTGCGCGCCTGCGTATTGCGGAGCGGGCGGCATGAACGGGCGTCCGGCACTGCTGACGCTGGTGCTCGCGTTTGTCTGCGTGATCAGCGCGCTGGCGCTGGTATACACGCGCCACCAGTCGCGCGAGCTGTTCGTCGAGCTGGAAACGCTGCGCACGGACAGCGACGAACTGAACATTGAATACGGTCAGCTGCAGCTCGAGCAAAGTGCGCGTGCTGCGCTGTCCGAAATCGAGGAATTTGCCAGCGATGAGTTGTCGCTGGAACGTCCCGAATCTCGGGATATCACGGTGATCGAACAGCAATGAGTCGCGGAGCACGATCAAGGCAGGATGTCGCGGGCAGTTTTCGGCTGCGCAGCCACGTTGTGCTGTGCCTGCTGCTGGTCGCCGGTGTCAGCCTCGTCGTTCGTTCATTTACGTTGCAGGTGCAGCAGAAAGACTTTCTGAACGCGCAGGCCGACAGTCGGCATCTGCGCACCGAAACGATCACAGCCAGTCGTGGCATGATCACGGACCGGCACGGTGAGCCGCTGGCCGTCAGCTCGCCGGTTGACAGCATCTGGGCGGAACCTGCAAAGCTCCTGCGTGCCGTTGACGAGATCGGTGCACTCGCACGCCAGCTCGGCATCAACGAGGAAGCGCTGGTCCGCAAACTTGCCGCAAACAATGAAAAACAGTTTGTCTACCTGAAGCGCCACATGACGCCCGAGCGCGCGGCCCGCGTGATGGCGCTGGACCTTCCCGGCGTAAACGCGCAGCGTGAATACCGTCGCTATTATCCGGCCGGCGAGGTAGCCGGGCAGGTGATCGGCCTGACGGATATCGACGACTCGGGTATCGAGGGACTGGAATCGGCGTTGAACGGATGGATGGCCGGTGAACGCGGAGCGAAGCGCGTCCTGCGCGACATGCACGGGCGGCCGATCGAAGACGTCGAGAGTATCCGCCCGGCGCGTAACGGCCGCACGCTGCGCACCAGCATCGATCTGCGTATCCAGTACTTTGCCTACCTCGCACTGAAAAATGCGGTGCTTGAGAGCCAGGCGAAGACCGGAACAGTCGTCGTCATGGACGTCAAAACCGGGGAAGTGCTCGCGATGGTGAACCAGCCGGGTCATAACCCCAACGATCGCTCGATCTACAACCCGGGCGGCATGCGCAATCGCGGTGCTGTAGACGTCTTCGAACCGGGCTCCAGCATCAAGCCGTTCGTTATCGCGTCAGCGCTGGAGAGCGGCGACTATCAACCGCGGAGCACGGTGGACACTGCGCCCGGCTCCGTCACTGTCGGCAAAAGCACGATCAAGGATCGCACCAACCTGGGTGAGATCAGCCTGTCGACGGTGTTGTCTCGGTCGAGCAATGTCGGCATTACGAAGATTGCGCTGACGCTGACACCGGAACAGCTTTGGACGACGCTCACCCGATTCGGTTTCGGCCAAATTACCGGCGTCACTTTCCCCGGCGAACAGAGTGGTCGATTGCCGGCCTTCCAGGAGTGGGCTGCGATCACGCACGCCACGATGTCGTACGGCTACGCCCTCAACGTCACTGCGCTGCAACTCGTGCAGGCTTACGCCGCGCTCGGTAACGACGGCGTGATGATGCCGGCGACGCTGCTGGCGGTCGATGAACCGCCCGTCGGCCAGCGCGTCATCGACGTGACAACCGCGCGTGCGGTGCTGCATATGCTTGAGGAGGTTGTCCGACCCTCGGCGACCGGCAGCCTCGCCCAGGTGGATGGATTCCAGGTCGCTGGCAAAACCGGCACGGCACTGAAATCCGATGAAGACGGCTATGACGAAGACAGGAACTTCGCGATTTTCGCCGGTCTCGCGCCCGCCTCGAACCCGCGCCTTGCGATTGTCGTTGTCGTGGACGAGCCGGGCATTGAACGTTCGGACGGCGGAGAAATCGCCGCCCCGGTGTTCGCCGAAGTGATGGCCGAGTCGCTGCGACTGCTCGCGGTCGCACCGGATGCAGCGCCGATTCTCAACGCCAGCGCGGTGGCACAGGGGCAATGAGTGTGGCAGCCGAGACACTTCCCATGATGACGCTGGCCGATTTGCTGGATCGACGTGATGTCGTGTCCATGCCGGTGCCCGGTCTGTCGATGAATTCGCGGACCTTGTCTCGTGGTGATGTATTCCTGGCCGTGGCCGGTCGCTCGTCGCACGGTCTCATATTTGCACGCGACGCCCTGTCGGCCGGCTGCAGCGCGATCGTATTCGATCCGGACGGCGCACCGTCGCCGTTGCCGACCGTGCCTGTGCCGCTGGTGCCGGAGGCCGGGCTGTCGGAGCGACTTGGCGAGCTCGCGAACCGGTTTTATGGTCGCCCGTCGTCGAGGCTACACGTTGCCGGCGTCACCGGGACCAACGGCAAGACCACTGTGGCGTGGTTGCTGGGCGAGTGCCTGCAGCTGCTTGGCCGCAAGGCCGCCTACTCGGGCACGCTCGGCTATGGCATCGCTGACATCGACGAGGCCGACGGCATGACGACGCCTGACGTCGTCGAATTGCATCGCCGTATCGCGACGCTGGCGGATGCCGGTGCCAGCGATCTGGCCATGGAAGTGTCATCACACGCACTGGACCAGCAGCGTGTCGATGGCGTCGACTTCCACCTGGCTGTGTTCACCAACTTGAGTCGCGATCACCTCGACTACCATGCCGACATGGCGGAGTACGAGTCTGCCAAGCAGCAACTGTTCACCGAGCACGCGCCGGCGCATCGCGTCATCAACATCGATAGCGATGCCGGCCAGAGGATCGCAGCCGCCTGTGACGGTCCCGTGGTGACCGTGTCCATGGTGCCCGACGCCGATGCGAGTCTTGTTATCCGCAGCGCAGAACCACGCGCTGACGGATTCCGGCTGGCTTACGACAGCGAGTGGGGCAACGGCGCCGTGCGCTTGCCGCTGCTCGGCAGTTTCAACGTCGAAAACGCCGCCGTCGTGCTGGCGAGCTTGTTGGTTCTCGGCATCGAACCCAGCAAGGCCTCTGCCGTTCTAGAGCAAGTGAAAGCACCACCGGGCCGACTGCAGCCGGTCGGTAACGGTGCGCCAGCCGTCGTGGTTGACTACGCACACACGCCGGACGCGCTCGAGGCTGCGCTCGCTGCGTTGCGACCGAATTGCAGCGGGCAGCTCTGGTGCGTGTTCGGCTGTGGCGGTGATCGCGATCGCGGCAAACGCAGCCTGATGGCGTCAGCGGCTGAGCGACTGGCCGACCAGGTCGTCATCACGAGCGACAATCCGCGCTCCGAGTCACCGTCAGCCATCATCGCAGACGTGGCCGCCGGTTTGTCACGCGCCGGCGACGCAACGTTGATTGAGGACCGCGCGGCCGCTATCGGCTGGGCCATCGACAGCGCTGCCAGCAAGGACCTGGTGTTGATTGCCGGCAAAGGGCACGAGCGCGTGCAGCTCATTGGTGATGAACGCGTCCCGTTTTCCGACGTCGACGTTGCGCAGGCGATCTTCGACCGGAGGACGACAGCGTGACTTTCCTGATCGAACAGGCAGCGGAGTGGATGCGCGGTGTGCTGCATGGCGCTGCCGGCGTGTGTAACGGGGTCAGCATCGACACCCGGACGATCAAGCCCGGCGACCTGTTTTTCGCTCTCCGCGGCCCAAATTTTGACGGCCATGACTACGTCGGCAAAGCCTTCAAGGCCGGCGCATCTGCTGCCGTGGTCGAGACACTGACAAATAAGGACGGCCCCCAGCTTGTTGTCGACGACGCACGGCTCGCACTGGGTCGATTCGGTCGCGCATGGCGGCAGCAATTCGACGTGTTGACCGTCGGCGTTACCGGCAGCAATGGCAAGACCACGCTCAAGGAGATGATTGCGTCGATCCTGTCGGTGCGCGGTAACACGCTGGCCACGGCCGGCAATCTGAACAACGACCTCGGTGTCCCGCTGATGCTCAGTCGACTGCGCGACGAGCACGAGTTTGCGGTCATCGAGATGGGCGCTAACGCCCGGGGCGAGATCGCTTACCTGACGTCTTTGGTCGAGCCGGACATTGTGCTGCTCGGTAATGCCGGCCCGGCCCACCTCGAGGGCTTCGGCGGTATTGAAGGGGTTGCAGAAGGCAAGGGCGAAATCCTGCGCGGCACGCCGCGCCCGCGCTGCGCGGTGTTGAATCGCGATGATGCGTACTACGACTACTGGCGCGCGTTCGTCGATGACATCGACAAGCTGACCTTCGGCCTGTCCGAAGATGCTGATATTCGCGCGACGGATATCGACGGCGATCTGGACGGTAACCGATTCACACTGCACACCGACACCGGTGCGATTCGTATCGATTGTCCATTGGCGGGCGAACACAATGTCAAGAATGCCTGTGCTGCCGCCGCTGTGGCGCGGGCGGCGGACATCGGTAATTCGGACATTGCGACCGGACTGGCAGCGGTGGCACCGGTGGGCGGCCGCCTGGCGGCGGTCGGCGGCGTATCCGGTTGCCAGCTGTTCGACGACAGCTACAACGCCAACCCGGGCTCGGTGACGGCAGCGGGCCGTTTCCTTGGCAATCTTGTCGGCAAGACTTTTTTTGTGCTCGGCGACATGTTTGAGCTCGGAAAAGACGAGACCGCCATCCATGAAGAGGTTGGCGTTTCGTTAAAGCAGGCCGGTGTCGACGAGTTGCACGCCACCGGAGAGCTCTGTCGCTTCGCCGTTTCGGGCTTTGGTGCCGGGGCTTCATGGTATGCGTCGAAAGATGCCTTGATCGACGGACTCGTCCCGCGCCTGGACGCGGGCAGCTACGTGCTGGTCAAAGGCTCGCGGTCGATGCGCATGGAACAGGTCGTCGAAAAATTGCGTGTCGAGGAGGCTGCCTGATGCTGCTCTACCTCACTCAGTACCTGTCGCAGTTTGAGTCGGGTTTCAACGTCTTCAATTACCTGACGATGCGCGCCATTCTCGGCACGCTGACCGCGCTGGTGATCTGTTTCGTGATCGGGCCGCGAATGATTCGCAAGCTCAGCGTCAAGCAGATTGGTCAACCGATTCGCGAAGATGGACCGATTACTCACCTGCCCAAGGCGGGCACGCCAACAATGGGTGGCGCGCTGATTCTGACCGCGATTGCAATCAGCACCCTGCTGTGGTCCGACCCCGGC
>JBCCNM010000102.1:0-11503 GCA_039025835.1 Pseudomonadota bacterium
AAGGTATGGATATCGCGAACGCAAAAGCCGTCATCAGTGGCGGCGCCTCCGGCCTCGGACTCGAAACGGCGCGACGCGTCGTCAACGCCGGCGGTCACGCCGTACTGCTCGATGTGAATGATGAACAGGGCCAGGTAGCGGTCGCCGAACTGGGCGAGCGTGCGCAATTTGTCGCCACAGACGTCACCAACGAGGACGCCGTCCGCGCCGCCATGCAGGCTGCGAAAGCGTTCATGGGCGGTGTCACGCTGGCCGTTAACTGCGCCGGCGTCGCCACGGCCGGACGCACGCTGGGTCGTGAAGGACCGTGGCCGGCCGACAACTTCGCGCGCGTCGTCAGCATCAACCTGGTCGGCAGCTACATCGTCACCAAGGAATCCGCGTCGATCATGACGGAAAACGAGCCGAACGAGTTTGGCGAACGCGGCGTTGTGATCAGCACAGCGTCGATTGCTGCGTTCGAGGGCCAGATCGGCCAGGCGGCCTACTCCGCCTCGAAGGGCGGTGTCGTTGGCATGATGCTGCCGCTTGCGCGCGAGTTCGCGCAATTCGGCATTCGCGTCAACACGATCGCGCCGGGTGTCTTCATGACACCGATGGTCGCCGGGATGCCGGAGGACGTTCAGGTGTCGCTGGGCGCGCAGGTGCCGTTCCCGCCGCGACTCGGTCGCCCCGAGGAATACGCCGACACAGCGGCTTTCATCTACGGGAACCCGATGGTGAACGGCGAGACCATTCGCGTCGATGGCGCAATCCGGATGCAGCCGAAGTAAGCGTCAGTGGCCGCAATGTGCGGCCCTTTTGACTACATACCGCTGTAGTTAGGACCGCCGCCGCCTTCCGGCACGGTCCAGACAATATTTTGTGTCGGGTCTTTGATGTCGCAGGTTTTGCAGTGCACACAGTTTTGCGCGTTGATCTGCAGACGCTTCACGGCATCCTCCTCAACAATCTCGTAGACACCCGCCGGGCAGTACCGCTGTGCCGGCTCGTCAAAATTGGGCAGGTTGTACTCCACGGATACCGACGGATCGGTCAGCCTGAGGTGGCTGGGCTGGTCTTCCTCGTGATTGGTGCTCGACAAAAACACCGAGGACAGGCGGTCGAAACTGATGACGCCGTCCGGTTTCGGGTAATCGATCGGTGCAGCCTCGCTCGCTTTTTTCAGCGTCGCGTGATCAGGCTGCGGGTTGGACCAGGTAAACGGGAGCTTGCCGAAGAAAATATTCTGGTCGATGAAGGCGAAGGCCGCGCCCCAGAAACGGCCAAATTTTTTCAGTGCCGGCCCGAAGTTGCGCGTGGCGTGCAGTTCGTCGTGCACCCACGACGCCTGCACGCGCTCAGGGTAGTCAGTCAGGACCGACTGGCCCTCGTCACCGCCGGCCAGCGCAGCGGCCACCGATTCGGCGGCGAGCATGCCGGTCTTGATGGCCGTGTGCGAGCCTTTGATCTTGGCACCGTTCAAAAAGCCGGCGTCGCAGCCCACGAGCATGCCACCCGGGAACACCAGCTCGGGCAAGGACTGCAGGCCGCCTTTGTTGACAGCGCGAGCGCCGTAGGAGATTCGCTTGCCGCCCTCGAGCGTGTTGCGAATCCGCGGGTGCTGCTTCCAGCGCTGGAATTCCTCGAACGTCGACAGATGCGGATTGCTGTAGCTCAACGCAATGATCAAACCCAGAAACACCTGGTTGTTGGCGGCGTGATACAGGAATCCGCCGCCTTCGGTCTGCGCATCCAAAGGCCAGCCGAGCGAATGCTCGACCAATCCTTCCCGGTGTTTCTGCGGATCGATTTCCCAGACTTCCTTGAGGCCGATGCCGTAGTGCTGCGGATCGCAGTCTTCGCGCAGCTTGAACGTGTCCATGAGCTGTTCACCGAGACTGCCCCGGCAGCCCTCGGCGAAGATCGTGTACTTACCGATTAGTTCATAGCCCGGTGTGTAGGACCCTTTCTTTTCACCGTCCTTGCCGATGCCCATATCGTTGGTAGCGACACCGCGAACTCGGCCGTCGTCATCAAACAGGACCTCGGAGGCGGCGAAACCGGGGAAAATATTGGCGCCGGCAGTCTCTGCCTGCTCGGCAAGCCACTGGCACAAACGGCCCAGGCTGATGATGTAGTTGCCTTGGTTGTGCATCGGGCGAGGCACAAACAGATTGGGCACGGTCAGCGCGGCCTGATCGCTGGTCATGTAGTGAATCCGATCACCCGTCACTGGCGTATCCAGCGGCGCGCCCATCGACTGCCAGTCCGGATAGAGCTCGGACAGTGCCGTGGGTTCGAAGACGTTGCCGGACAGGATGTGGGCGCCGATCTCGGAGCCTTTCTCGACGACGACCACTGCCAGCGACTCGTCGAGCTGCATCAGCCGGCACGCAGCCGCCAGACCGGCAGGTCCGCCACCGACGATGACGACGTCGAATTCCATGGATTCGCGTTCGCTGCTCATGCTGTCAAAGTCCTTTTTTCACACCCGGATTGGCGGCTGTAGTGCCGCGATGTAATCTTCACGCGACGCGGGAACGCCGCAATACAGGAATGATGGTAACTTGAATCTCAAAGCGGCGTACGCAGAGCAACTGCGCAAGCACGGTCACCTGCGCGATCCGGCCCAGTCCGCCGTGATCGACCGACTCGCCGTCATCCAGGACGCGCTGGAATCCGCGATGCGGCAACCCGGACTGCTGGACCGGCTGTTCCGTCGGGACAAGCCGTCGGCGGTCAGGGGGCTGTACATCTGGGGCGGCGTCGGCCGCGGCAAGACGTTCCTGATGGACCTGTTCTACCAGACCCTGTCTATCACCGCGAAGCGACGCAACCATTTTCACCGCATCATGGAGGAAGTCCATGAGCGTCTCGCCGCGATCGAACACGTAGAAGACCCTCTCGACCAGATCGCAGACGACATTGCGCAGGAGACCCGCGTGCTGTGCTTCGACGAGTTCTTCGTCAGCGACATCGGTGACGCCATGATTCTCGGACGACTGCTGGAAGCCCTGTTCGCACGCGGCGTTTGCCTGGTCGCCACGTCAAACAGTCCGCCCTCGGAGCTGTATCGGGACGGGTTGCAGCGACAGCGTTTCCTGCCGGCCATCGCCGCGCTTGAGACACATACAGAGGTCATTCACCTCGACGGCGACACCGACTATCGCCTGCGTCTGCTCGAAGCAGCGGGTACTTACCTGCGCAGCGATGATGCCGCGACGCCGGAGCGACTGGAGTCGCTGTTCAGCGAAGCCTCGTCGAGTCCCGCGCAGCTCAATCGCATTTTGCCGATCCGCGGTCGCGAAATCGTCGCGCGACGCTGCGGCAAGAGCGTCGTCTGGTTTGACTTTGACACGCTGTGCGACGGACCGCGCAGCCAAAGTGACTACATCTCGATCGCTCGCTGGTACCCGACGGTCATTCTGTCCGACGTTCCGCAAATGAGTAAACAACTCGACGACCAGGCCCGACGGTTTATCGCGCTGATCGACGAGTTTTACGATCGCCGTGTCAAACTGATCGTCGCGGCAGCGGTCGATATCGACGACATCTACGCGGGTAATCGGCTCAGCTTCGAATTCGAACGCACCCGAAGCCGACTCGTGGAAATGCAGACTACCGACTACTTGCGTCTGCCGCACCTCGCGTAAGGTGTTGATGCTGCGTTGCCTTCTCGCTACTGTACCGGCATGACCAGCGAAGAAACCGACATCCCAGCGGGCGAGCTGATCCTTGAGGATTTTCTGCCCTACCGTCTCGCCGTTATCTCGCACACTGTGAGTAACAACATTGCGCGTGTGTACGACAAGAAGTTCGGATTGACGATCCAGGAGTGGCGCGTGATCGCCATTCTCGGCCGCTTCCCGGGACTCTCTGCCGTCGAGGTCGCTGAGCGCACGATGCTCGACAAGGTCGCGGTCAGCCGTGCGGTAACCAAACTGATCAAGAATGGCCGACTGGATCGCGAGTTTGCAGACGCCGACCGCCGCCGGTCGATCCTCAACCTGTCCGAGGAAGGCCGTCGCATTCACGACGAGGTCGCACCACTGGCTCTCGAGTTCGAACGAGACCTTCTGCATGGACTGGATGACGAGGACGTCAAGCGGTTCAATATTGTTATGGAACGCCTGCTGGCCCGGGCACGATTGATCTGCTGACCCGCTACATGTCCGTCCGCACCCGGATCAGCTCCGGGTAAAAATCCCAGTCAATGGCTTTTTTCAAAAAGCCCACACCGGACGAGCCGCCACTGCCGGCCTTGTGGCCAATAATCCGCTCTACCGTTTTCAGGTGGTGGTAACGCCAGAACTGGAAGTTATTGTTGATGTCCATCAGCGCCTCGCAGATTTCGTAGTGTGCCCAGTGTTTTTCCCTGTCGTCGTAGATGCACGCCAGGGTGGCAACGATCTCCGCGTCCGCGTCTCGCATCTGGCTGAAATCACGCTCGATCGCATGCGCTGGAATGCTGTGCCCGGCGAGGGCGAGATGCTGCAGGAACGCGTCGTACAAACCGGGGGAACGCAATGCCGTGGACAGGCGCTCATGCCAATCCGGCAGATGCGCATACACCTTCAGCGATGATCTGCTCTTGTTGCCGAGCGTGTACTCCAGCAGCCGGTACTGCGGTGACTGGAAACCCGACGCGGTTCCGAACACATCCCGGAATTCGGTGTATTCGGCAGGCGTCAGAGTGTCGAGAACGCTCCACATGCCGTAAAGCTGGGACTGCACTTTGCGCACTCGAGCGAGGTTTTTGATCGCCGGCGCAACTTCATCTTCAGCGAAATAGCCGATCGCCCGGTCGATTTCGTGAATCATCAGTTTCATCCACAGCTCGGCCACCTGATGCTGGACGATGAACAGCATCTCGTCATGGTGGGGCGGGTCGCTGAGCGGTTGCTGCGCCGACAGCAGCTTATCGAGCTGCAGGTAGCCGCCGTAGTCGTCGTCACGTGACAGTTTCGTGTGGATGGACGATTCGAGCTCACGCTTTTTCATTTGCGCATTGTAGGCGCAACTGAAGTCGACAGGCCAACAGACGCTTCAGTACAATCCGCCCGGGGTCAGATGTTCTGACCGGGGATCACAAAGTGCCGCGAACCGAACTCCGTCGCTCCAGCGACCTGAAGGAGCAAATCCTCGACGAGATCGTCTCGTCTGACCTGAAAACGAAAATCCTCCCCAACAAACGACAGCGCAGCCTGTTCCTGAAGCACTACTACGGTGACGTGCCCGCTGAAGACCTCGCGGAGCGCAGCGCAGCGACACTGGCAAAAATCGCCGCTTCGCATCTCGAGTTTGCTGCCAAGCGCCGGCGTGGCCAGGCGCTGGTCAGAGTGATCAATCCGCGTGAGGGCACCGACGGCTACAACGCTGACCGCACGTACGTCGAAATGGTCAACGACGACATGCCGTTCCTCGTCGACTCAGTATTTGCGGCCATCAACCGCCACGATCTGACCGTACTCATGACGGTACACCCGGTGCTGCGGGTAAATCGCGATCGCAACGGTCAGCTGACCGCCATTTACGACCGAGACAGCAGCGACGGTCGGCTGGAGTCGTTCGTGCGCTTTGCGATCGACAAGGAGACCGACGCGGCGCGCATCAAGGCGCTGATCGCGGAAATTCGAGCGGTGCTGGCCGACGTACGAATCTCGGTTCGCGACTGGCAGAAAATGCGCGACATCCTGCGTGAAACGCGTGATGCCCTGCAGCGGGGGCCGGCCGGCGCCAACAAAAAGCTGCTCGCGGAGAGTCGTGAATTACTGACCTGGATGGCAGATGATCGCTTCACCTTTCTGGGCTATCGCGAGTACAAACTGCGTTACCGCGGCAAGCGCGTGTACATCTCGCCCGTGGAAGGCACGAGCCTTGGCCTGCTCGCGAAGAAAAAAACCGGCCCCGACACCATAGAACTGACCAGCGATATGCGACGCCTGGCGCGCGCAAAAGACTGGCTGATCATCACCAAGGCCAACTCGCGTTCGACCGTGCACCGCAACGCCTACCTCGACTACGTCGGTGTCAAGATGTACGACAAGAACGGCAAGGCAATCGGCGAGCGCCGCTTTATCGGCCTGTTCACGTCGGCCGCTTATAACGAGAGCCCCCGCAGCATCCCGTTGCTGCGGCACAAAATCGACCGCGTGGTTGCGCGCACTTGTGTCGAGCCCAGCGGGCATCGCGGCAAGGCCCTGCTGCACATACTTGATACGTTCCCGCGTGACGAATTGTTCCAGTCCAGCGTCTCGGACCTGTCTCGCACGGTCACCGGCATTCTCAATCTGCAGGACCGCCAGCGCGTGCGCTTTTTCCTGCGTCGCGACATGTTCCGTCGCTTTTTCTCCTGCCTCATCTATGTACCGCGCGACAAATACGTCAGCGGTATACGCATCACGATGGAGAAACTGCTGCTGGATTCATTCGAGGGTGTGTCGGCAGAATCGAGCGTTGAACTGACCGACTCACCGCTGGCGCGCATTCACATCATTGTGCACGTTGACCCCGGCGAGCGGCCGCGTATCAGCATTAATCAGATTGAAGAGCAGATCGATGAGCTGATAATCAGCTGGACCGATCGGCTGCGTAATTGCCTGAGACGCTCGTTTGGTGCCGCCGAGGGTAACGAACTTTTCCGCAGCTATGGCGACATCTTCCCGGCCGGGTACCAGGAAGATACGTCACCGCGCGACGCCTGCAGCGATCTCAACCACATCGTCGCCATGCGACGTGACGGTGTCGTACGCAAGGTTGAGCTGTTTCGACCGATGGGGTCGGAGCCCAGCCACATGCACTTCATGGTGTTCAGCGACAGTGAGCCGATGGTGCTGTCCGAGACACTGCCGATCCTCGAAGACATGGGCGTCGACGTTTACACCGAGCATCCGTACGAATTGCGCATGCCGGGCGATGACAAGTTCTGGATCCAGGACTTTCATCTGCGCCATACGGCCGGTCGTGAGATTGACGTGCAGGCCGTGTCGACCCGTTTCGAAGACTGCTTTATGCAGGTCCTCGCCGGCAACGCCGAAAACGACGGCCTGAACCGGCTGATCCTGACCGTCGGTCTCGACTGGCGGCAGGTGTCTCTGCTGCGCTGCTACACCAAGTACCTGCTGCAGCTCGCCATGCCGTTCTCACAGGACTACATGGAAGACGTGCTGATCGACCACGCCAGGCTGGTCGGTCTGCTGGTGCAGCAGTTCGAGGCACAGTTCGATCCTGCACTGACGCTGAAGCAGCGCGGAGATCGGCTGAAAAAACTGCTTCCGGCCATTCAGCGAGAAGTCGAAAAAGCCAAAAACGTCGATGAGGACCGAATCCTCACCGCGTTTGCCGGCACGATCAGCGCGACGCTACGCACAAATTTCTACCAGCAGCGCAGCGATGCGACCGGCAAACCGTATCTGTCGATCAAACTGAACACGCGGGAAATTCCCGAGGCGCCGTTGCCAAGACCGAAATTCGAGATCTTCGTTTACTCGACACAGGTCGAAGGTGTGCATCTGCGCGGCGGAGACGTCGCCCGTGGCGGTCTCCGCTGGTCGGACCGGCGCGAGGATTTCAGAACCGAGGTTCTCGGCCTGATGAAAGCGCAGGTGGTGAAGAACACCGTGATCGTCCCCTCCGGCGCGAAAGGCGGCTTCTTCTGCAAGCACTTGCCAGAAGGCGATCGACAAAAAATCTTCGATACGGGCGTCGCCTGCTACAAGACCTTCATCAGCGGCCTGCTCGACATCACCGACAATGTTGTCGACGGCAAGGTTGTTACACCGAAAGACGTCGTACGGCGTGATGGCGAAGACCCCTATCTCGTCGTGGCGGCCGACAAAGGCACGGCGACCTTTTCCGATATCGCCAACGGCATCTCGCAAACGTACGGGTTCTGGCTGGACGACGCGTTCGCATCGGGGGGCTCCGCCGGCTACGACCACAAGAAAATGGGCATCACGGCGCGCGGCGCATGGGTCGCCGTGCAGCGCCATTTCCGTGAGCGCGGTCTGAATGTGCAAAAGGACGAATTCACTGTCGCCGGCGTCGGCGACATGGGCGGCGACGTATTTGGCAACGGCATGCTGCTGTCACGCAAGATCAAGCTGGTTGCGGCATTCAATCACCTGCACATTTTCCTCGATCCCACACCCAATCCCGCCGCCAGCTTCCGCGAGCGAAACCGGCTGTTCAAACAGGCTGGTGCATCCGGATGGGACGAATACAACGGCGAACTGATTTCGAAAGGCGGCGGTGTGTTCTCGCGCAATGCCAAAACGATCAGTCTCAGCCGCGAGGTGCGCTCGCTGCTCGGTGTCGAGGACAAGTCACTGAAACCGGATGAACTGGTGCACGCGATCCTGAAAATGGACGTCGATTTGCTGTGGAACGGCGGTATCGGCACCTACGCAAAAGCCAGCAACGAGAGTCATGCGGAGGTCGGCGATCGCAGCAATGACCACGTGCGCGTCAATGCCAGCCAGTTGCGTTGCAAGGTCATTGGCGAAGGCGGAAACCTCGGCCTGACGCAGCTCGCAAGAATCGAGTACAGCCTGGACGGCGGCCGTATCAATACAGACTTCATCGATAACTCGGCCGGCGTCGACAGCTCAGATCGCGAAGTCAACATCAAGATCCTGTTGAGCGATGTCGCCGAGCACCGCGGTATGAGCCGACCGAAGCGCGACGCCCTGCTCGAATCAATGACGGATGACGTCGCTGATCTCGTCCTGCGCAACAACTATCTGCAAACCCAGGCGATCAGCATGAGCGAGGTGCGATCGCTCGAACGCATTGACGAAACGGCGCGGGTCATCACCAGCCTGGAACGCACCGGGCTGCTGGATCGGGAACTCGAATTCCTGCCCGATGATCTGGAGATCGAAGATCGTAAAGCGCGTAAGCAGGGCATCACGCGACCGGAACTGGCGGTCATTCTGAGTTACGCCAAGATCGACCTGTACAACGGCTTGATGAGCGCGGACGAGACGCTTGAGGACCTGCTCGTCGTGCATCCGATGCGCTATTTCCCCGAGGTGCTGAGACGGCGCTACGCCGACCTGATCCCGGGCCACCGCCTGAGCCCGCAAATCCTCGCCACACTGATCGCCAACGACATCGTCAACCGGATGGGACCGGCATTTACCCAGCGGGTGCAGCTGGACACCGGTGCAAGTTTTGTCACGATCGCACGCGCCTACACGGTCGCCCGGCAGATAACGCGAGCCGGGCAACTGAATCGCACCATCGAGTCGATGGACAACGAGATTCCTGCGGCGGCGCAGACGGCGATGATGTTCGATGTCGCTCGCACACAGCGGCATGCGGTGTACTGGCTGATTGAACGTTTCGAGGACAACATGCAGATCGAACCCCTGGTCGAACGCCTCAAGGAAGGCATGACCACGGTCTACACGCGGACCAGCGCCGTGTTGTCCACGGCGGCCAGGGAGCGCCACAATCGCGCCGTCGCCGAGTACATCGAACTCGGCGTTCCGGACAAGCTCGCCGACAGGATGGCAACCCTGAAGCTGACACGCGCCGCTCTCGACATCGCCGACTTGGCTGCAGAGTACCAGCGGGACGTCATGGAGTCCGCCCGCGTCTATTCGGCGTTCAATGAGAATCTCGGCATCGCCTGGCTGCATGCCGGCGCCGAGGACATGAGAGTGCACGGACGCTGGCAGTCCATCGCCCGACGCAACCTGCGCGAAAAGTTTTACCTGATTCGTCGCGACCTCGCGGCAGGTATGCTGAAATCTCGGAGCCGCAAGGACGTCGCGGTGCTCGTCGACGACTGGTTGTCGCAGAGACACGAAAACGTTGAGCGATTCAAGCAGATGCTTTCCGAAATGCGGCTGCGTAATGCAGTCGATTTCGCGTCATTGTCCGTTGCAGCGCAGGAGCTGCAGGACCTCTTAAACGACTGAACAACGGGGAGACTCCATGGCTGGCAAGCTCGTCATGTGCCGACACGGGCAGAGTGACTGGAACCTGAAAAACCTGTTTACGGGCTGGACCGACGTAGACCTGACCGAACAGGGCATTGGCGAAGCCCGCGACGCGGGTCGGCTGCTGGCCGCACTGCCCTATGAATTCGATATCGCCTACACATCCGTGCTGAAACGCGCGATCCGGACACTGTGGCTCGCCCTCGACGAGATGGATCGCATGTGGTTGCCGGTGCAGCGCGACTGGCGACTGAACGAACGCCACTACGGAGCGCTGCAGGGCCTTAACAAGGCGGAGACGGCCGCCCAGTACGGTGACGAGCAGGTGCACATCTGGCGTCGAAGCTACGATATCCCGCCACCTGAGCTCGACGGTGAAGACGAGCGCCATCCATCGCACGATTTGCGCTACCGGGGTGTCGACGGGTTGCCGGCCACCGAGTCCCTTAAGATCACGCTTGATCGGGTACGCCCGTGCTGGGAGGAACACATTGCACCGGACCTTAAGGCGGGCAAGAACGTACTTATCGCCGCGCACGGCAACAGCCTGCGCGCGCTGGTGAAAATGCTCGACAACATGTCCGACGACGACATCACCGGTTTCAATATTCCGACCGGCGTCCCGATCGAGTACGACCTAAACGACGACCTGACGCCGAAGTCTCGCGAGTTTCTCGGCGACCCGGAAGCCGTGGCGAAAGCGGCGGCGGCCGTTGCGGCGCAGGGCAAGGCAAAATGATTGCCGACCTCGGAGACCGCTCGCCGGTCCTCGAGGGTGACGGGCACTTTGTCGCACCGTCGGCCGACGTCATCGGCAGCGTACGGCTGCTGTCGAACAGCAGCGTCTGGTTCAACGCTGTGCTGCGCGGCGACAACGACTGGATCACGATCGGCGAGCGCTCCAACGTGCAGGACGCGGCCGTGCTGCACACCGATCCCGGCTATGAACTGGTCATCGGCAGCGGTGTGACGATCGGCCACAAGGTCATGCTGCACGGCTGCCGGATTGGCGACAACAGCCTGATCGGGATCAACAGCGTGATACTCAACGGAGCCGTGATCGGTGCCAACTCGGTGGTCGGTGCCGGTGCCCTGGTCACCGAGGGCAAGTCCTATCCCGATGGCTGCCTGCTGATCGGCGCACCGGCGAAAGTGGCACGCGAACTGAGCGACGAAGAGATCCAAAAAATCGGCCTCAGCGCAGAGGCCTACGTCAACAACGCGGCGCGCTTCGCGGCCTCGCTGGTCGTGCGTGACCCGGCCTGATCAGACCTGCAGGCGTGGATCGGAACGCGGCGACTTGCGCGCTTCGTCGACGACCCGGATCAGGCCTTCCTGAGTTGACGACGCCACCAGCTCTCCCTTGCGGGTAAAGAAATGGCCACGGGCGAAGCCGCGCGCACCGGACGCATTCGGTCCGTCCATGGAATACAGCAGCCAATCGTCGACGCGCACATCGCGGTGAAACCACAGCGCGTGGTCGAGGCTCGCCATGATCACGTTTCCATGCCCGAATCGCAGTCCGTGCGGCAGTGTGGCGGTGCCCAGCAAATCGTAGTCGGACACATAGGCCA
>JBCCNM010000103.1:0-11453 GCA_039025835.1 Pseudomonadota bacterium
AAGAGAGCTAGCTATGAAACTGTTCAGGAATCCGCTTTGTGCCGCCGTGGCGCTGGCCTTGTTGCCGGTGTCGGCTGTTTACGCACAAGAGGGCGCTAACACGATTGAAGAAATCACTGTTTCCGCTCGTAAACGCGACGAGAGTCTGCAGGACGTGCCGATTGCGATCACGGCCTTTACCTCGGACACGATCGAGAAGGCCGGCATCGAACGCCCGGCAGACTTCATCGCTCTGATGCCCAATGTCACGATCGTTGATACGGCGAACGTTGGCGATACGCAGGTCAGCATCCGCGGTATCGTGTCAACGCGCGACGCCGAGTCGACCTTCGCGTACGTTGTCGATGGTGTGCTTAGCACCAACCCGAACAGTTTCAACGAGGAGCTGGTCGACATTCAGCAGATCGAAGTGCTGAAAGGTCCGCAGGGTGCCCTGTACGGCCGCAACGCCGTCGCCGGTGCGATCCTGGTTACAACCCGGGAGCCGGAAGCCGGATTCGACGGCGCGATCAGACTGGGTGCCGGTAACTTTGGTGCACAGAAAGGCTCATTGCGACTTAGTGGCGGCAGCGACACGGTTCGCGGCAGTCTCGTCGGCAGTTATCGCAGCTTTGACGGTTTTTACGAAAACGTCTTTCTCGGTGCCGATGACGTCGTCGACTATCTGGAAGACACAACCGTTCGTGGCCGTGTGATTTTTGAACCGAGTGATGCGTTCCGCCTGGATATTCGTGGCGGTACGTCGGAAGTCGAAGGCGGTGCCATCAACTTCAACGCCGCCTTTGCCATACCGGCCTTCGAAACCGTTTTTGGCAGCCCGACCTTTGACGCGGACCCGAACGACAACGAGTTCATCTACGCGTTTAACACGCCGGGGATCAACAACCAGGAAACCACCGACTTCTCGATCAAGGCAGACTGGGACAACGGCGGTGTTGCAATTACCGCACTGGCGACCTACAACGACCTGACCGAAGAGCTGCTGTCCGACGGCACCAGCGCAACCTTCTACGGCTACGAAGTCACACCGGCCTGCCAGGCTGATCGTGCCACGCTGAACAACGCGCCGACCGGGCTCGGTGGTGCCGACCGCAGCGACCTGTTCGGTCCGTTCTTCCAGCCGTTTGGCGTATTCCCCGGCAACGGTGGTGCTGCACCGGACTTCACCGGCGTCTACGGCCCGTACACACCGACGAGCTGTGACGGCTATCAGTACCAGGCGCGCAACCAGGAAGACACCGGTTTCGAAATTCGCCTGACGTCGCCTCAGGACCAGGCTGTTCGGTGGATCGCGGGCATTTACGCCGCTGAAATCGAACGCGAGGTTGTCGTGGCGTACGGTGCGGACACCGGCAATGGCTTCCTGCTGCAGCCCTACGTCGCCCCGACCGGCCCGAACCCGACCGATCTGCTGTTCTGGGACGATTTCGACACCAGCGTGCTCGCCGTTTTCGGTGAAGTCAGCTTTGATATCGGCGATGCCAGTGAAGTGTCGCTTGCGCTTCGCTGGGACGAAGAAGACCGCAGTGTCTCCAACCGCGTGCCGAACGTGTCTGCCTCTGGTTTGAATGTGAATACCCTGACGCCGCTGGGCGTGGGACCGATCAACCCGGGCTTCACCGCGAATCCGACCGGTATCCCTGACCGTTCGCGCACATTCGACCAGTTGCAGCCGAAGCTGACCTGGCGCTCCGCCGTCAATGACAACGTTAACTTGTACGCGAGCTGGGGTATCGGCTTCCGCAGCGGCGGTTTCAACAGCCTCGGTAGCTCGGCGTTGCTGAACTTCTGGTTCAACGACCAGGGCGACGCAGCACTGCCGGGCGCAGCGGTCGATGCAAACCTGATCATCAATGACGAGTACGAAAAAGAAGTGTCGACGGCGATCGAGTTCGGTATGAAATCAACGTGGCTGGACAATCGCCTGCGTGTGAACGCGGCAATCTTCAACACCGACATTGACGACAACCAGTTCTTCGAGTTTTTCGCCGGCCCGTTCGGCATCCTTCGCGTCGTGACCACGATCGAGGAGGTGCAAATCAGCGGCTTCGAAACCGACTTCACTTACGTCGTCGACGACAACTGGACGGTCTACGGCGGCATGGGTTTCCTGGATTCGGAAATTCAGCGTAACGACAACCGTCCGCTGTCGGAAGGCAATCCGGCGCCGCAGGCTCCGGATTTCACCGGCAACTTCGGCGCGCAATTTGAACGCGAGTTCGGACGATCGATGACATTCTTCGCGCGTGCTGACTGGCAGTACATCGGTGAAACCTACTTCCACACGCTGCAGGGTGAGGAGACGCCGACCATCTGGCAGTTCTTCTTCCCGGACATCGTCGCGGCGCTGGGCGGTATCAACAACAACTTTGCGAAATCGTCACGCGATCCGTACGACACACTGAATCTGCGGGCCGGCATCTCGAGCGACAACTGGTCCTTGACGGCATACGGGCGCAATGTCACCGACGAGGATTACCTCGAGGAGATCATTCCGGCACCGGAGTTCGGTGGCTCATTCATCCACGAAGGACGCGAGGCGGAATTCGGTGTCGAATTCAGCATCGACTTTTAATTGGTGACAAACCCGGCGACGGGTCGTTTGACGGCCCGTCGCGCATTACGATGAACAGTCTCGAAGACAGCTACGCGCACGGGTTCGATGCGCACCTCGGTTTCGGCGCTTCGCCGGCACTGATCCTGGTCGACTTCGTGAAGGCCTATTTCGAACCGGACAGTCCTCTGTACGCGGGTGTCGAAGCGGTACTCGAGCAGGCGCTCGCGCTGGTCGACGTGGCGCGGAGCGAAGGTTTGCCAATCATCTACACGCGTGTCCGCTTCGAGCCCGGCGGGGCAGACGGCGGGGTCTTTTATCGAAAACTGCCGGCGCTTTCGGTGTTTGATCGGGACAACCCGCTCGGTAACTGGGCGCCCGGTGTATCGCCGGGGAATGACGAGATCATCGTGACCAAGCAGTACCCGAGTGCATTTTTCAACACCGGCCTGGAAACACAACTGCATGCGCTCGGTGTCGATACCCTGATTATCAGTGGTGTCACCACCAGCGGCTGCGTCCGTGCCACCTGCGTTGATGCAATGGGCCACGGCTTTATTCCCATCGTCGTGCGCGACGCCTGCGGTGATCGTCACGCGACACCGCATGAATCCAATCTGTTTGACATGCAAGCGAAATACGCGGATATCGTCGACAGTGCAGACGTGCTTGCCACCCTGCAATCGCGAGGGACTTCCTGATGCGTTCGATTGAGCTCGTTGAGGTCGGTCCACGAGACGGCCTGCAAAGCGAACCCGAAATCCTGTCCACCGATGACAAGCTTTCGCTGATCGAGCAGGCGGTCGCCGCCGGGATCAAACGCCTTGAGGTGGCGAGCTTCGTGCATCCGAAGCGCGTGCCGCAAATGGCGGATGCCGAGGCGCTGATCGAACGATTGCCGGTGTGGGACGAGGTGTCGACCATCGGCCTGATCATGAACGAGCGGGGTCTCGATCGCGCACTGGAGACAAAGGTCGATGAAATCGGCATGGTGGTTGTCGTCACTGACACCTACAACGAACGCAACCAGGGCGTCCCGACTCGTGAGTCCGTTGCGGCCTGGCAGCGCCTGTCTGCACGAGCCCGGGCGGGCGGCAAGCGCGCCAATGTCATGCTGTCGGCTGCGTTCGGTTGTCCGTACGAAGGCGAAGTGTCGGCGGACAAGGTGGTCGAGATCGCCCAACAGGTGCTTGAGGCCGAGCCGGCTGAGCTCGGCATCGCCGACAGTATCGGCGTTGGCGTGCCCGCGCAGGTGACCGACCTGCTTGGCCGGGTGTCTGAACTCGCGCCCGGTCTCCCGCTGCGCTGTCACTTTCACAACACTCGCAACACCGGACTTGCAAATGCGCAGGCCGCCGTCGATGCCGGTGTCACGTCGCTGGACGCTAGCATAGGTGGCATCGGTGGCTGCCCGTTTGCGCCGGCTGCTACCGGCAATATTCCGACCGATGATCTGCTGTACCTGCTGAATCGATCCGGGATTGACACCGGTGTGTCGCTGAATCGAATCATTGATGCCAGTCGCTGGTTGCAGGACACACTGGGCCGGAGCGTACCGGCCTTACTGCCGAAGGCGGGCGGATTTCCTTCTGCCCGGCAAGCATGACGGTTACGCGTCTGCATCACATTAATTTCGTGGTGCGCGATCTGGATGCGGCTATCGAGCGCTTCGACCGTGAACTTGGGCTGGCACCCTTCGAGACCGTCGAGCACGCACCGCGCGGGTCGCGTATTGCCCGATGTCGCGTGGGCGAAACCTGGTTGGTGCTGGTTTGCCCGATGGATGACGAGTCTGTGCCGGGTCGCCATCTCGCGGAGCACGGCGAAGGATTTTTCCTGCTGTCACTCGGTGTAAACGATCTTGAGGCAAGCCTTGATCGCGTGGCTACGGCTGGCGAGATTCGCGACGGTATTCTTGACTGGCGGGTTGCCGATATCGGCCGCTGGTTTGGCGCTGAGCTGCAGCTGACCCGGGATTCCGCTCAGTAGGGGAGGTCCGCTCCGTCGAAGGCGATGAATCGTCCGCTGTCTTTCAATGACAGCTTTGACAGCACACCGCGCAACCCGGAAGCCGACATACTGACCGGCACCTGCGCATTCGGCCCGCCCATGTCGGTCTTCACCCAGCCCGGGTGCAGCGACACACTGGTGATCCCGTCGTCTTTCAGGTTGATCGCCAGCGATTTCATGATCGCATTAACCGCTGTCTTGCTGGCGCGATAGACGTACAGGCCGCCGGACAGGTTGTTCTCAATACTGCCGAGCTGGCTTGACATCATTGCAACCACCGGGTTGTCGGCACGACGCAGTTTGTCGAAAAGCAGTTCGGTCAGTGCCAGCGGTGTGAACACATTGATATCGAACACTTCATGCCATTCGTCGCGGTCGAAGGCGCCGAACGGCTGCAGCGCAAGGTTGGTGCCAATGTTCTTCGGCGCTCCCATCATGCCCGCGTTGTTGATCAGCAGATCGAGGCTGTCGACCTCAACCTCATCGACGGCACGTTTCAGTTCGGCGTCATCGGTCAGATCTGCCTTGACGATTTGCACGCTGCCCCTAGCGGCGACATCGTCGAGCCCGTCCGAGCTGTTGCGGACAAATGCCGTCACCCGCCAGCCCTCATCGCAATACTGTCGGGCGAGTTCAAGGCCGACGCCACGGTTGGCGCCTGTGATCAAGACATTGGGCATGCGTGTGTCCTTATTGCGTTGGGTGAGCGTTGTGTCGATAGTCTAAAAGCTTCGCTTGGCTTCCAGAAGTATTTGTACATCGTCGATGCTGTCGTCGCCGTCCAGCGGGAACGCGAGGTCGATGTGCACGATTTTCTTGGTGCCGCCGCGCGTCGGCGCGAGACGCAGGCCGATGCCAACGTCTTTCAGCCAGCCTGCGCTGTCCTCACCCAGCGGGCTCTCGCCGAAACTCCGCCCCACATCGAAAAACACGGCGGCGCCAACACGGAAAAACCGCCACGGGTACCAGTCGGTGAAATAGCGTTGCTCGACGGTAAACAGCAGTTTCGACGGTCCGTTCTGGTAGCGCAGCGGATAGCCGCGCAGACCGGTGTCTCCACCAAGCTGAACCGGTTGATCGAGGTCGAGCTCCTCGCCGAGCACACCGCTGACCGACGCGAAAAACAGCCAGCGCTCGGACTGGCGATGAAACCAGGTGGCCGAGGCCGTTGCGAGAACGTTCTTGCTGTCGCCGTCCTCGATGCGACCACTGAGACTGAAGCGGGTCAGCAGGGCACTGGATTCCATCGAGCCGAAGCCCTTGCTGCCGTCGATGCCGATCAGCCATGCGTCGCGGTCCGAGCCGACGGACTCACTCGCATAGCCGAGCGTCGCGTCGATGCGCAGGCCCAGGAAAAAATCCTCGGTACGCCCCATGGCGTTGCTGTTGGAGGACTCTTCAAATCGGTCCTCAAGCAACTGGAAGCCGATGTAGGGGTAGACGAATTTGCGATTCTCCGGCACCAACGCGGGCAGGCTCGGCTCGTCCACCGAGCCAAAGCGTCGCTCGTCGTAGATCGCACCCAGCGTGAAGCGGCGCACCCAGCCATCGCGAATGCCCGCGGACCAGCCGCGGAACACGTTAGCGTAGCGCATGTCGCGCTGAAACTCCGCGGCCTCGTCACCGAGGCGATACAGCGCTATGCGTCGGTCGTCGTCGATGACGCTGCCGCCCGCCGCCCAGCGGGAGTCGAGCTCGATGAACGGCCGTCGGGCAATAAGCTGGTGCAGGCTGCCGTCGGAGTTGTCGGCAAAGCGCAGATTCAGTGTTGTCCATGACTGGCCGAGATGCTCATCCTCGAATTCAAACACGGTGGACTCGCGATCGACGTTCTCGTCGCGGACTAGACGAATCAACTGGCCGTTGCCCAGCAGGTTGGCTTCCTCGACGCCGTAGCGGGAGCTGTTTTCTCCGCCGCTGCGCGACAGGGACACGTCCGGAATCAGCGTCCAGACATCGCGCGTCATCACCGTCAGGTCCGCCACGCCGTTCTCAACCCGATCAATCGTAACGGAGGCGTCGAACAAATAGGTGTTGCGACGCAGGATACGCTCGGTTTCCCGAAGTTCACGCGCGACCAGCGGCTCGCCCTCGCTGAACAGCAACTGCTTGTGAACGATGTTGTCGCGCGTGACGATGTGCAGCCGGTTCAGCAATCGATACAGCGCGTTGTCTTCATCCGGGTCGTCGGTGTCAAAGACATTGTGCTTGTCGAGGCGAATTTCGCCGATGATGACGCCGGCTGCTTCGGCATCGTCCAGCTTGATGGGCTCGTCCGCAACAGCCGATGAGGCGGTCGCGATGAAAAACAGCAGCAGTCCCTGTCGGAAGATCAGCGTATCCATACCCGGTTGAAAGTTACCACAGGAATCCTGTACAAGTCGGGTCAGTCAAACAGCGATCGGCGCGGGGATGTCGGGCTTATGAAATGGACGGCGAAATTTTTACTGGTTCTGGTCCTGTCATCGCAGGCATTCGCGAGTGAATTGCCGCCGCTGGAGGCCTACGGGAGCCTGCCCGGTGTGGATCTCGTCACGCTGTCACCGAGTGGCGAGCGCTTGGCGATGCGACGTACGGAAGGCGATATCGACATCGTGATGGTCATCGACCTTACGACCGGGCAGCGAACCTCCGCCGTGGATGTCTCCAGCACCAACCCGCGAAGTCTCAAGTTCGTCAGCGACGACATGTTGCTGCTGATCGCCGGACAGACGACGCGTATGTTCGGCATTCGCGGTGCGTTCGATTACTCCGCTGCGTTTGCGATGAATACCAACACGAGTGAGACCCGGCAGCTACTGACCCGCGCTGACGATCTGTTTTCGGCACAAAGCGGACTCGGACGGATCGTTGGTGCCTCTGCAGACGGAAAGACTGTTTACATGCCGGCGTTCGAGGGTCCCAGCCAGGTTTCCAGTCCTCGCTACAGCCTGTTCGAAGTGCGGACCGATCGACGGCGTGAGCGACTGAAGCGCAAGGGCAATGCGCACACCATCGACTGGTTCGTTGATGTGGATGGTGAGCCGATCATCCGCGAGGACTTCGATAACCAGGACGATAAACACATCATCTGGCGGATAGACGGCAAAGAGCGCACTCGTCTTTATGAGTACGAGTCGGATATCAAGCTGATGAATCCGGTCGGTCTGCTACCAGATCGATCTGCACTCCTGTATACGGCAATTGTCGACAACACGGTCCAGTTCTTCACGTTGTCTCTTGCAGACGGCACCATCGGCGGTCCGCTTCTGTCCAGGGATGACAAGGACATTGATCGGGTCTTGATGGACAGCAATCGGATCGTCCTCGGTGTGCAGTACACCGGCTTCACGCCCAGCTACGCCTTTTTCGATGATTCGCTCAACCAGCGGATCGCCTCGATAACCGAGCAGCTGGCGGACACGTCCGTTCGGCTACACAGCTGGAGTGACGATTTCTCCAAGCTGGTGGTGCAGGTGACCGGCGGCTGGAATTCCGGTGCTTACGTGCTGTTCACAGACGGAGAGCAGCAACCGTCGATCATCGCGCTGGAACGCCCAGAAGTGGCCAACGAGGCGGTGGTGCCCACCGAGATCACGAGTTACGAAGCGAAGGATGGCCTGACGATCCCAGCGCTGGTCTCCGCTCGCAGCGATGTGCGCGAGGCCGGTGATGCGCCGCTGGTAGTGATACCTCACGGTGGTCCCGAGTCCTACGATGCGCTGGAGTTTCACTGGATGACCCAGTACTTCGCCAGCCGGGGCTATGTTGTGCTGCAGCCCCAGTTCCGCGGATCGGAAGGCTTTGGCTGGGATTTCCGCGCGGCAGGCCGAGGTGAGTGGGGCGGCAAAATGCAGACTGATCTGGATGACGGTGTGGCGCACTTAGTTGAAAGCGGACTCGTCGACGCCGATCGTGTCTGCATTGTCGGCGCCAGCTATGGCGGATACGCTGCCATCGCCGCGGCGGCCTTCACAAAGGGTATTTATCGCTGCGCGGCGTCCATCAACGGGGTTTTCGATCTTCGCACTATGATCGTGGACGAACGTCGGGACTACGGGCGCGATCACTGGGTAATCGCTTACTGGGAAAAACTGTACGGGGCCGATTCGTTGGATCGTGCAGCGTTGGATGCCATTTCACCTGCGAAGCACGCCGATAAAATTGATATTCCCGTACTGTTGATTCACGGCAAGGACGATACCGTCGTGCCGGTGCGTCAGAGTCGGCGCATGCAGCGGGCTCTCCGATCAGCTAAAGCCGACTATGACTATGTCGAACTGGACGGCGAGGATCACTGGCTGAGCTACCCGACATCGCGCCTTGAGACACTGAAAGCGGTCGGTGAATTTATCGACTCGCACCTGTGAGCCGATACTTACGACGGTAACCGATTACCCGCCGGCCGCGCCTAGTTCTGGCGCCTGCTTTCGCTATAATCGCCCGACACTTCATCACGATGCGTCATCATGCAAGGCGATCTTCTGCAACAGGGCCTGACGCTCATGCTGGTCGGCATGGGCACCGTGTTTGTTTTTCTGACGACCCTGGTCATTGCCATGACGCTGATGTCAGGCCTGGCAAAACGCTTCCAGCCGCCACCGTCTACGCCCGACGACGTCCCCGCTGACGAGGTCGCTGCGATCACGGCCGCCATCAACCGGCACCGACAACGCTAATCCACGGAATCCACCTATGAGCGTATCGACCCCACTGGGTATTACCGAGATCGTCCTGCGTGACGGTCACCAGAGCCTGCTTGCTACGCGCATGCGCACGGAAGACATGCTGCCGATTTGCGAGAAGATTGATCAGGCGGGCTTCTGGTCTGTCGAGTCCTGGGGCGGTGCAACCTTCGACGCCTGCATTCGCTATCTCGGCGAAGACCCATGGGAGCGTATCCGCACGCTGAAAGCTGCGATGCCAAACACGCCGCAGCAAATGCTGTTTCGCGGTCAGAACATTCTGGGGTATCGCCATTATGCGGACGACCTTGTCGAAAAATTCGTCGAGCGCTGCGCCGTCAATGGGGTAGATGTGTTTCGTATCTTTGATGCACTTAACGATATGCGCAATCTCGAGACGGCCGTAAAAGCAACACTGGCCGTGGACAAACATGCGCAGGGCACACTGTCTTACACGGTGAGCCCGGTGCACACCATCGAGCTTTGGGTTGATATGGGCAAGCGCATCGAAGACATGGGCGCACACTCAATCTGCATCAAGGACATGGCCGGTCTGCTGCGGCCGTACGTCGCGTCCGAGCTGGTCACGCGCCTCAAGGAAGCCGTGGATATTCCGATTCACATGCAGTGCCATGCGACGACCGGACTGTCGACGGCGTCCAACATCAAGGCGTCGGAAGCGGGCATCGACAACATCGACACCTCGATCTCGTCGATGAGCATGACCTACGGACACACCTCGACGGAGACGATGGTCGCATCGCTCGAGGGCGAACCGCGGGATACGGGACTCGACTTGAAACTTCTCGAGGAGATTGCGGCTTACTTTCGCGGCGTGCGCAAGAAATACGCTCAATTCGAGGGTGGCCTGAAAGGGACCGACTCGCGAATTCTCGTCGCGCAGGTGCCGGGCGGCATGCTCACCAATCTCGAGAATCAGTTGCGCGAGCAAAATGCCAGTGATCGTATCGACGAGGTTCTCGACGAGATTCCGAGAGTGCGGGAGGATCTCGGAATGCTGCCGCTGGTGACGCCGACGTCGCAGATTGTCGGCACGCAGGCGGTGATCAATGTGCTGTCCGGCGAGCGGTACAAGGTCATCTCCAAGGAGACGGCGGGCATCCTCAAAGGGGAATACGGCGCCACGCCGGTTGCCGTTAACGCCGAGTTGCAGGCGCGTGTTCTGGAAGGGGCTGAACCGATCACCGTGCGACCGGCGGACCTGCTCGACCCGGAACTGGATGCGCAGACCAGCGAATTGATGTCGCTCGCGAAAGAGAAGGGGATCCGTCTCGCCGATGACGTGGTCGACGATGTGCTGACGTACGCGCTGTTCCCGCAGATCGGCCTGAAGTTTCTCGAAAACCGCGACAACCCGGACGCGTTCGAACCGGCGCCCGGCTCTGAGCCGGAGCCGACTGTGGCCGCGGCCGCAGTGCCGACGGGCGGTGCCTCGGTTTACGACGTTCGCGTCAACGGTAAGGCGTTCACCGTGGAGGTGGCGGAGAGTGGCCAGCTTGCCTCCGTGGCGCCAGCGGCAGCACCCTCGGCACCGGTCGGTGGCGGCGAACCGGTAGCGGCCGTGCTGGCCGGCAATGTTTTTAAGGTCAACGTCAAGGTAGGTGACACGGTGGCTGAGGGCGATCCGCTGATCGTCGTTGAGGCCATGAAGATGGAAACCGCGGTAGCGTCACCGCGCAGCGGAGTCATCACCGTCGTGCATGTCGCGGAGGGCGACGTGATCGCGGTCGGCAACTCACTCGTCTCCATCGGCTGAGCATGGACCTGATTCTGCAACTCTGGAAAGGCTCCGGCCTTTACCAGATGACAGGTGGGCAGCTCGCCATGATGGCGATCTGTCTTGGTCTGCTGTACCTCGGCATCTTCAAGAAATTCGAGCCGCTGCTTCTCGTCACGATCGGTTTCGGCGGCGTTTTGGCCAACATACCGGGTGTCGAGATCGCGACGGGTGACGGCTGGCTGTACGCGGTCTACACCGTCGGCGTCGAGACCGGGATATTCCCGTTGATCATTTTCATGGGCGTCGGTGCAATGACCGATTTTGGACCGCTGCTCGCTAATCCGAGAACCCTGTTCCTTGGCGCGGCAGCGCAGTTCGGGATATTTGCGACGCTGCTCGGCGCGCTGGCGCTGACCAACATGGGATTGATGGACTTCTCGCTGAAGGAGGCTGCCGCGATTGGCATCATCGGCGGCGCTGATGG
>JBCCNM010000104.1:0-11401 GCA_039025835.1 Pseudomonadota bacterium
CATCGCAAAGGCATACAGGAAGATGGCCGCCACATCGAAGCCAAAGTGCGTGCTCGGATCCTTGAACGATCGGGGGACCGTGACATACGGCAGCAGCGGATGCCCGAACATGACGACAAACATCATGCCGGTCCTCAGGTGATCGATAGCGTAGTAGCGGCGGTTGGCCATGTGGATTCAGTTCCCGGGCGTCGACGCACTGCCCGCAGGTGCAGGCGGCGTTCGGCGGCTATTCTGGCATGCATCGCGCGGGATGCATGTGAATTTAACGAACTTGAACCTGGATCTTTCACGCTACCCGGAGCGTATCGCCTATTCCGACCCGCTTGAGCCATCGTCTGCCGTTCTGCGCGCACTGCACCGCCATCATGTGCCCGGCGTCCCGTTCGAAAACCTCGATGTGCAGCTCGGCGTCACGCTGGACACCTCGATAGACGCCGCAAACGACACAAGCGTCCGCCGGCAGCGCGGCGGCTGGTGCTACGAGCATAACGGTCTGTTCGGCGCGTCATGACACCCTGCTTTCCGATGATGTCTAACCCTACCTGAGACAAAATCTAGACGACTGCGATGTCCATTTCGCCGCAATCAGGAAAATTGTCCCAAAGCCGGTTTTCACGACGTCGTACATCAAGGAAACGTTGCTGAGGTCGATAGCTATAACCTGCGCTGTTAGCAATGGATTTAGGACCATGGCGACCAAGAACCACTACCCTCTGGCAATAGCCTTCACCCTGCTGTCTCTGTCCGCAACCCGCGCCGTCGCGGCGGAAAACTCAGACGACCTGTTTGATCTCAGTATCGAGGAGCTCGTCAACCTCGAGGTCACCTCCGTCAACCGTAAGGCAGAGAGTCTGTTTGACACCTCATCGGCCGTTCATGTGATCACCCGTGACGACATCGAGAGACACGGCATTCGCAGTATCCCGGAAGCGCTGAGGCTCGCTCCCGGCGTTTCATCTCTGCAAATCGACAGCAACAAATGGTCAATAGCGACGCGGGGCTTCGGTGGTCGTTTCACCAACAACCTTCTGGTCATGATGGACGGCCGTCTGCTCTACACACCCTCTTTCTCCGGTGTCTACTGGGACATACAGCACACGCTCATTGAGGAGGTAGAACGCATCGAAGTCATCCGCGGACCCGGCGCCGTTGTCTGGGGTACGAATGCCGTCAATGGTGTCATCAATATCATCACGGCAAACGCGCGCGACAGCGGCGACGATGTTGTCACCGGACTTGACCCGAATGGCAACAGTTTCGCCGGGGTGCGTGTCGGGCAGAACCTCTCGGACCGCGCGTCGTACAGAGCCTTTGTTCACTACACCGACGGTGCCAGCAGCGTACTCGATGACGGTTCGGATGCAGCGGATGACTGGGATCTCATCAGGGCGAACTTCAGGTCAGACTGGAACAGCGACACGGCCACCTACTCTGTCACCGTCGATGGTCACAGCGGCAGCATGGGCAGCTCTCGTCGCTTTTACCTGCTGACGCCGCCGTTCATCGAGTTGTCAACGACCGAGACGGATGTCTCCGGCGCCTATGCGCTGTTCAACTGGTCGTTGTCATCGCAGCAGGATCGGGAGACCAGTGGCCAGTTTTACATTGATCACTCAGAACGAAGCGATCCGTCTCTCTACGACGAAAACCGGACCACCTACAGCGCGGAAATCCAGCACCGACGCACCTTGGAACGTCATGAGATCAGCGTCGGAGGTTCCCTGCGCAGCAACGAATTTGATTTTCGTGAGTCCGCACAACTCGAGTTTTCCAACGACTACTCGAGCAACCGTGTTGTCAGCGCCTACATCCAGGATGAATTCTGGATTACGCCGGAGCGACTCAGCGTGACAGCCGGACTGAAACTGGAGAACAACAATTACTCGCCCGACGACATTGAGTGGATGCCAAGCCTGCGTGTTCTCTGGAAGCCGACGGACAACCACACGGTATGGGGTGCAGTCACTCGCGCGGTTCGCTCACCCGCGGTTTCAGATCTGGGCATCCAGATTCTGGACCTTGGAGCGCCATTGCCGCCGTCGACGGATTTAAATCCATTCCCGTTGCCTGCCCGACAGGGCTCCATCGGTAATCCGAACTTCGAGTCTGAAACATCGGTGAGTGTTGAGTTCGGCATACGGGGTCGACTCAGTGCGGGCATTTCGTATGACCTTGCACTGTTCACTATCGAATACAGCGGACTCCGTTCATTATCACTGGTAGACCCGATTTGTGTGCCTTCCGGGGTCAGTGTCGGTCAGGATCCTACCTGTCTGTTTACATCCACTGAGTTACTCGGATTGGCGATGTTTACCAATGACAATGACGGGTATTCACACGGCGGTGAGCTCGCTGTTGATTGGCAAGCGCGGGACGACCTTCGAATTCGCACGTCAGTATCTTTTGCTAACGACAACCAACCCTCGGACAATTCGATGAGTCTCGCTCAGGGGTCCGCCTATCCACAGCTGCAGGCCAGCCTTCGCGCCCTGTGGAGTCCTCGTGAAAATCTGAGCATCGCGGGCTGGGTCCGCTATGTCGACGAGATAGAGGCCAACAGTATTGACGACTACTGGCAAGCAAATGTGCACGCTCGCTGGAAGATGGACGACAGTTGGATTGCATCCTTCGGCATCCGTAATGCCCTGGAGGACGACAACGTCGAAGCGCGCTCACAAATCAGCGAGCTGCCGCCGATTCACATAGAAACAGCCGTATTCGCCAACTTGCGTTACTCCTTCTAGGAATCGACGAACAACATCATGCTTCGCCGACGCATCAACAATCTGATGATCGGGCTGCTTGCGAGCAGCCTGTTGCTTGCGTGGCCGACGCAGGCGCAGCAGACAGCAAATGAAGACGACGTCAAGCTTGCGCTCGTTTACAAGATTGCTCGTTTCGTGAGTTGGCCAGACACCGACGTCGATCCGTTCCTGCTTTGCGTTACCGGCAAATCAACCTACGCTGCAGCCAATGCGCGCCTTGCCGGCCGACTCATCCGGGAACGCGCCATCCGTATCGAACGCATTAGAGCGGACGACTTACACCGCCCGGCCTGTGACGCGCTGTACCTCTCGCGTGAATCCGTGGTCGACACCAACTCTCTGCTGCAGGACTACAACGGCAAACCGGTCCTGACGGTAAGCGATACCAGCGACTTCGCCACACGCGGCGGAATGGTTGGACTCACCCTGCGCAACAAGCGAGTCGGCATTCAGATTAATGTCGACAACTACGAACGCGTCGGCCTTACCATCAATTCTCAACTGCTTCAGCTTGCCGATCTGGTTGGTGAACGGAGCGCGAAGCGATGAAGGTGTGGCTCGCTCACATGTCGCTGACGCGCAAGGTGCAGGTCATCATCCTGATTGCCGCAAGCATCGCGCTGATGTCGTCATCGATCGTCCTGCTGGTCGCCGAGGCCTACAAGGCCCGCAGCGAGCTGCAAAGCCAGTTGTCGACACTGGCTCAGGTGGTCGGCACCAACAGCGCCGGCGCCTTGAGTTTTGATGACACGGCGCAGGCCAGGTCTGTGCTGGAGACGCTTGAGGCCCAGGACAGTATTGAATTGGCCGCGGTTTACTCGGTGTTCGGCGATGAACTGGCCCGCATGGGTACCCCATCTGGCAACTTGCCGACGGCGTGGATCAACAACTCGCGATTCTCGACACAGACGATCTACAGAAAGACCGGATTCAGTCACATGGAGCTCGCGCAGCCGGTGGTGTTCGACGGCGAACGCTTGGGCACCATCTACGTCCGCTCATCCTTGCAACCGGTGATCGACAAGGTCTTCTGGGCGCTCGCTATCACGGCATCTGCGCTGCTTGTCGGCGCCCTGATCGCGCTGGGTCTTTCAGCCTGGCTGACACCGGCGATTGTCGACCCAATCGGTACGCTCGCCAAGCTCGCGCAGTCCGTCAGCAGCAGCGAGGATTTCAGCCTGCGTGCGGAGGTTGACGGGCGGGACGAGATCTCCCGTCTCGCAAAATCGATCAACCGCATGCTGTCTCAGCTCGAGGTCCGCGACCAGCGCCTTGCGGCACACCGGGACCGGCTGCAGACGGAGGTTGATGAACGAACGGCCAGCCTCGCTCACGCCAACGAACGTCTCGAAAGCTTTGTCGAGGAACTCAAAGATGCGCGCGACAGTGCCGAGGCCGCAAGCTTGGCGAAGAGCGAATTCCTCGCGCGCATGTCGCACGAAATCCGTACACCGATGAACGGCGTTCTCGGTATGACCGAGCTGCTGCTGAACTCCACTGACCTCGATGCCATGCAGCGTCGCTATGCGGACAGTATTCGTCACTCGGCCGTAGCCCTGCTCGGCATCATCAACGACATTCTCGACTTTTCAAAGATCGAAGCGGGTCGACTGGAACTGGACTTCGACGACTTCCGGCTGCGAGAGACAATTGAGGAGGTGGCTGAGCTGCTGGCCGAACAGGCATCCGCCAAAGGTGTTGAATTGATCTGTGACCTGCCGTCGTCGGTTGTCGACTCGAGACACGGCGACAGTTTGCGGATTCGACAGATCCTGCTGAACCTGCTGGGCAATGCCGTGAAGTTTACCGAGCACGGTGAAATTGTCATTCGAGTGCGTGAGGCCCAGGACAGACAAGGTATCCGTGTCGAAGTTGACGACAGTGGCGTTGGCATTGCGCAGGAAAACCACCATCGCATTTTTGATTCGTTTTCCCAGGAAGACGGCTCTGTGACACGACGTTTCGGTGGTACCGGGCTGGGCCTCGCCATTTGCAAGCAGCTTGTCGAATTGATGGGTGGTGACATCGGTTTTGAAAGCGAGCTGGGTGAAGGCACGACATTCTGGTTCCGGATACCGTTGCCGGTGGTCGATACCACCGAGAGTTTCCGGGTCGATGAACGACTGAAGGGTCGACGCGTGCTGGTGGTCGACGACAATGAGACCAATGTTGTCGTGGTCAGCCAACACCTGAGCGACTGGGGTATGGAGGTCGTCTCAGCACGGTCTGGACGCGAGGCCGTCGGCCTGGTCGATGCGGGTGAGGAATTCGATATCGTCGTCATGGATCACGACCTGTCCGACATGGAAGGTCTGGAAGCGGTGAAAGCCCTTCGCAAGGCACGCTGTGAAGCCCGGGTCGTCATGCTGAGCCAGGTAACCAGCCCGATCAGCGATCGCAAAAGAGCCAAGTTCCAGCTGGCAGGCACACTGAGTAAGCCGGTCCGCGTTCGCGCGTTGATGAAGTGCATGCGCACGCTCACACCCGGTATCGAGACAGCAGCGATCACCGATACTCAGCGGTCCGACCGCGCGGTGCCGGATACCACCCATCTCGGGGCGTCGATCCTCCTGGTCGAGGACAATGACATCAACCAGGAAGTCGCCAAAGCGATGCTAAAAATGCTCGGTTGCTCGGTCGACAGCGCCTACAACGGCAAAGAAGCAGTCGATCTTGTCGTCAGGCAGTCCAACAACTACGACGTCGTATTAATGGACTGCCAGATGCCGGAAATGGACGGCTTTACCGCGACCCAGCACATCCGCGAACATGAAGACGCTACCGGCGGGGATCGCGTCTGCATTGTCGCGCTCACCGCCAACGCGCTGGCCGGGGACCGAGAGCGCTGCATAGCGGCCGGCATGGACGATTACCTCGCCAAACCATTCACGATGGTCGAATTGCGCGAAATCCTTGAAAACGCCATAGACGACGATTCGATGAGTGACTCGGCACTCGACGAGGAACGCGTCGCGTTGCTAAAGAGCCAGTCGTCCGTCGCCGGCGGAACGCTGTTCGACCGCATGGTCACCGTGTACCTCGACAGTTCCCGGAAGCTGATCACGTCGATGGAGCGCGCCGCCAAGGACGAAGATGCCGACGAATTGCGCTCGCTCGCCTCCGCACTCAAATCCAGCAGCACTAACGTCGGTGCCAGCCGCGTGAGTCTCGCCTGCGCATCTTTTGAGACTGCAAACGACAGCGTTATTCATGACGCGGCTGACGACCTGCTGGCGCGCGTGCGTCTTGAACACGAGGAAGCCATGCAGGCTCTGAGAGCGGAATCCGTAACGACCAAGCTCGCAGGCTCCGACCTGGTCTAGTCGGTAATGCCGCCCTCGGAGACGATCTCCGGGTAGCGCGGACGCCAGCGTATCGACTCGATTTTCTGCGCCAGCTCCTCGTCGCCGGCTGGCTCGGCGAGTCCCTCTGTGACCGCTTGCCGGGCAACCGCAAGTGCGACCTGACCGCAGACATCCCAGAGCCGACTGACTTTCGGCACAAGACATCCCTGTGCCATTTCCTCCTCCAGCAGCGACTCCGCCATCGCCTCCGCTGCCGCAGAGATCATCGTGTCACTGATCATGCTTGCCTCACTGGCGATGGCACCAAGACCCACACCGGGAAACACGAACACGTTATTGGCCTGGCCGATGCTTACGGGACCGGTCGGAGTCTGTACCGGCTCAAACGGGCTGCCGGTCGCCACCAACGCCCTGCCTGATGTCCACTGCAAAAGCTCTGCCGGAGTCGCCTCGCTGATCGACGTAGGATTCGACATCGGCAAAATCACCGGTCGCTCGCTGTGTTCCAGCATCGCGGTGACCGTATCCTCGTCGAATGATCCACCCTGCCCGGACGCCCCTATGAGCACATTGGCGCGCGTGGCCGCCACGACTTTGGCAAGACTGCTGCGATCGTCCGCTGACAGGCCGAGACGATCAGCATCGTCCGCCGGCCATGCCATCTCTTCCTTGTAGGCATCGAGACCGTCGCGGTCGTCGCTGATCAGGCCTCGACTGTCCATCACCACCACCGAGCGAGCCAGCGCCTCACCGCGCAAACCGGCCGCGCTGAAGCGATTCTTGAGCTGGCGCGTGATACCGAGTCCCGCGGCACCGGCGCCGTAAATGACAACTCGCGCGTCGGACAGCGGTGTGTTCGCAATGCGGAATCCAGCCTCCACACAGGCTGTCGCCACAGCGCCGGTGCCCTGGATATCATCGTTAAATGACGGCACAGACTGCTGGTAGCGCTGCAGGATCATCAGTGCATTGTCTTTGCGGAAGTCTTCCCACTGGATCAGCGCTTTCGGGAACACTGTTTTGCAGGCCTCAACGAACTCATCGACGAGAGAGGTGTAATCCTCTCCGCGCAGGCGTCGTTGTCGGTAGCCGAGATACAGTGGATCTTCGAGCAGGTCGTCATTTTCGGTGCCGACGTCGAGACTCACTGGCAGCGTGTGCACCGGATGGATGCCGGCCCCGGCCACGTACAGTGCCAGCTTGCCTATGCTGATCGCCATGCCGCCGGCGCCCTGGTCGCCAATGCCCAGGATTGACTCGTTGTCAGTGACGACCATAAGACGAATGTCGCGTCCCTGCAGCGCCTTTTCCAGGACTTCGGCGATGCGTCCGCGGTGATCTGGCGTGATAAATACGCCGCGGGCTCGACGGTAGACGCGCGAGTAATACTGCGACGCCTTGCCAACAGTCGGCGTGTAGATAAACGGCATCAACTCTTCGAGGTGATTGCTGAGCAACGCGTAGAACAGCGTTTCGTTTCGGTCCTGCAGCGCGCCCAGACCGATATTGCGACCGACGTCATCCTTGTTGAAAGTGATCGATTTGTAGATTCGGCGAACTTGCTGATCGATCGTGTTGTGCTGGGCGGGCAGCAGGCCCTCAAGACCGAGCCGGCGCCGCTCTTCCGCCGTATACCCGGTGCCCTTATTGAGCAACGGAAACCGCAGCAGGTCCTTGCCGTAGATTTCGGTCACAACCCGGTCACCGTCCGGCGTCCGGGTGAAGTCAAATTTTTTCACGGCCAGCCCCGCTCGTTATAACGCTGCGTAGCTTAAGCAATCACCTCAGGCGATGCCTGCGTTTTTGAACGGTAATTCGCGAATTCTGTTGCCGGTGGCAGCAAACCATGCGTTGGCGATTGCCGGCGCCACCGGCGGCACGCCCGGTTCCCCAACACCTGCCGGCAGAGCATCCGTGTTCATTAAGTCGACGTGGATTTCCTGCGGGGCATCGGTCATCCGCGCGAGCGCATAGCCATCGAAGTTACCCTGCTCGATCGCACCGTCTTTGGCGGTCAGCTCGCTAAACAGTGTCAGGCTGATACCGAAGATTCCGGCACCCTCCATCTGTGAGCGCACCCGGTCCGGGTTGATGACACGCCCGGCATCCACGGCCATCCACAACTCGTCCACGGATATCCGGCCCGCGGCATCCCGGCTGACCTCGGCCACAACACCGACGTAGGCCAGGAAAGAGCGGTGAACCGCGATACCCAGCCCACGACCGTCTTCCAGATCCCTGCCCCAGCCGGACATCTCGCTGACACGGGTAACGACGTCGGCCATGCGGCCGGTGTCGATCGGATAATCCTCGATGCTCTGACCGTAGTTACCGTACTTCGCACCAAAATCCGCCGGGTTGTACTGGCGTCGCTCACCGAGGAGTTGCAACAGGTAATCGCGAGAGTCAGCACCTGCGGCGTGCGCCAGCTCATCAGCGAAACTGCTCGCTGCAAAAGCGTGGAAGATATTGGCCACCGAACGTAACCAGCCGATGCGTGTGTGCACCGGCGTGGTCTTTACTTCAATCTGCATTGACGGCACATCCAGCGGGTTATCGACCAGACCGAGGTCCTTTTCAAACGCGTCCTGCTTTGCGTATTCCGTACTGAATGTACTGCTGATGGGTGGGAACGCACTGCGCTGCAGCCACGCCGTTGTTTTGCCGTCCGCATCGAGGCCGCCCTTCAAGTACTGGGCGCTAACCGAGTGCAGGTAGCCATTACGAATGTCGTCCTCGCGGCTCCAGGTCACTTTGACCGGTTTGCCGAGACGTTTGGCGAGCCACGCCGCCTCGGCGACAAAATCCGCCTTGGATTTGCGGCCGAAGCCACCGCCGAGCAGCGTGACATGAATGGTCACCTGCGATTCATCGATGCCGAGAACCGCTGCAACCGTGCCGCGTGCGGCCTGCGGTGCCTGGGTGCATGCCCAGACCTCACAGCTGCCGTCGTCGTGCACCACGGCCGTCGCCGCCGGCGGCTCCATCGGCGCCTGCGCCAGATGCGGCGCGTAGTAATCGGCCTCGATGACGGTGGCGGCATCGACAAACGCCGCCTCGACATCACCCGTCGACAGCACCGGATCGCCGTCGGCGCGCACGGCGTCGGTCAGCATTGTCCGGTAGTCACTCGAGTTGTAGCTCGCGTTCTCGCCGGCGTCCCAGTCCACGTTCAATGCGGCGCGGCCTTTGTTTGCCGCCCAGGTATTGCTCGCGATTACAGCTATTCCGCCGGTCGGGTTATAAAACACCGGGCGCGTTGCTTCCGGCAATACGACAACCGCTTCCACACCGGCAACCGCGAGTGCGGCATCTTCGTCGTAGCGGTTGGCGGTGCCGTACAGCACCGGACTGCGCTCCACCGAGGCGTACACCATGCCGGGCAGTACCGTATCGATGCCGTAGTCGGCTTTGCCCGTGGTCATGGCGACGTTGTCGACCCCGTCGAAGGCCTTGCCGATGTAACGGAACTCGGACGGGTCTTTCATTTCGACCGAGTCGGGCATCGGCAGTTCGGCGGCCGCCTCGGCCACGTCACCGTAGCCCAGGGTCCGGCCACTGGGCCTGTGCGTTACGACGTTCTGCTGCGCGTCACACTCATCGATAGAGACGCCCCACTCCTTCGCCGCCGCCTGCCGCAACATATGACGCGCGGTCGCGCCGGCCTGCCGTAAGGTATCGAGGTGTCGGCGGATACTCGTCGAACCGTCGGTATTCTGATCTCCGTATTTCGCATCACCGGTCGCCTGTAGCAGTGTGACGCTGTCCCAGCGGGCTTCAAGCTCGTCAGCAAACACCTGCTGCAGGCTGGTGCGTACACCCTGGCCCATTTCCGAACGATGGCAGACGATATCGACACCGCCGTCGCTGCGGATGGCCATGTAGACATTGGGCTGAAACACCTGCTGGCCGGCCGCATTGGCGATCGACGGCAACTGGGTCACCAGAGCAAGACCACCGGCCACCTGGCCGGTGCGCTTCAGAAAGTCGCGCCGGCTGAGCTTGATTGTCGAACTCATGACAGGTCCTCGGCGGCGTCTTTCACCGCGGCCTTGATGCGGTTGTAGGTGCCGCATCGGCAGATATTGCCGGACATGTAGTTGACGATCTCGGTGTCGCTGGGATCGGGGTTCTGTGCCAGCAGCGCGGCAGCCTGCATGATCTGGCCGGACTGGCAGTAGCCACACTGCGCGACATTGTGCTCGCGCCAGGCTTTCTGCACCGGGTGGTTACCGTCGTCAGACAGTCCTTCGATGGTGGTTACCGAACGGCCTACCGCCGCTGACACCGGATAGGAACATGACCGCACCGGCGCGCCGTCCACGTGCACCGTGCAGGCACCGCACAGTGCCTTGCCGCAGCCGAATTTCGTGCCAGTCAGCCCGGCAAGGTCGCGAATGGCCCAAAGGAGCGGCATATCCGGCTCCACGTCAATCGCGCGTACTTCTCCATTGATGGTGATCTCTGCTCTCATCACACGGCCCCCTGAGTAATGAGTCGTGAGAGTAGCACGGACGATCGCCGACACGGCTACCGCGCCGTCCCGCGCACAATTCGCGCGCCCTGCCGTGTAGATTCGGGGTGATCGGGCCCCGGGGTTAACCTAGCCCAGGTCGTAGGGGTTGGTGTTATCGCTCTGCGCAGGCGCAGGCTCTTCGAGGCTCAGGCCGCCAAAATCATTTTCGTCCTGCGCGAGCTGCTCGCAGCGCTTTTGGATCATCGCCAGTTTGAGCGAAATGCTCGATTCGGACAGCGGCTGTTTGTCGGTGTCTTTTCGCATAGTACCTGTCGCTGATCTGCGACTCTGCCTGTCGCCATTTTGCGACGCCTGACCAGTATAGGGAGCGGACCGGCGCCAAAATGTGAACTGTGTCACAGTCGAGTGGTGAAATCCCCGCCAATTCAGGACGTTATGTCACCTCAAACGTGACGAAAGCGAAAAAAAGCAAACTGGAAAGACTGACTCAGTAGCGAACCAGGGCCGAGCCCCAGGTAAAGCCCGCGCCGAACGCCTCGAACAGCAGCAATTCGCCGCGCTGGATGCGTCCGTCGCGAATCGCCGTGTCAAGGGCCAGCGGTATCGACGCCGACGACGTGTTGGCATGCTCATCGACGGTAACCACGACGCGGTCCATCGGCAGGTCGAATTTTTTCGCCGCTGCAGCGATGATCCGCAGATTGGCCTGGTGCGGGACCAGCCAGTCGATGTCAGAGGCTTTGAGTCCGGTCCGCTCGAGCGTCTCGCGCGCCATCGAATCGAGGGTGGCCACGGCTCGCTTGAACACCGCATTGCCCTTCATTTCGATGAAACCACCCGCCTCGGACGGC
>JBCCNM010000105.1:0-10965 GCA_039025835.1 Pseudomonadota bacterium
AAAGTCTGCAAGGCGCGAGACGAACTCGTCGATCCCGGCCGCATCGGCCGCGAGAAATTCGGCGCCGTTGTCGAAGCGGAAGCTGGTGTCGCGGTAGGTCTCCGCCTCCGTCTGCAGAGCGGCCCATTCGCGCGCACTCACCGCGCTCAGGTCGACATTCGACGGTATGGCACCAGCCGTGAGCCGGTCCCGGGTAGCGGCGAGCCAGCTATAGGGTGCCGTGCCAGTCAGCGACAGCCCAGCGTCGTCCGGTAGTACACGAACGCCATCCGGCAGAGCAAGCGCGTCAATGCTCCGCAGCCGAACGATGGCCGGGTCCAGTGACTGGAACGGCTGCAGTGATGCGACGACCTGGTCTTCGGTGAGGCCGGTGGTTTCGATGACCGTGACCAGCGAGTCGGCCAGCGGGTCGCGCAGGCCGGTGATCCGTAGCACACCGTCGTCTGATTCAACGTCGGACACGTACCAGCCCGGTGTCCGAGCGATAACCTGTTGCAGCGCGGTCGCTCTCTGCTCGCTGCGCCACGACTGCACAGCCCAGTAGGCAAGGCCGGCAAGAATGACGGCGCTCAACAACAACACCGGCCAGCGCGCGATCGAGCGTTTTGTCTCCGGCTGCATCGCCTCGAAGCGCAGGCACTCATTGAGCTCATCCTCGACGCCGTCCACGGTGTCGGTGTCGCCGGCGTAGTCGCGCAGGGCGTCTGCGTTGCGGAAGTGAATGCGCTCAAGAATGCTGCTGAGATCGCCGCGCAGTGTGACCGGTGGCACGCCGCGAATCACGCAGACGAGCAAGGCGTGCGGGCCGTGCACCGCCCATAAGGTGAATTCACCCATGTCGGCCGTTTCGAGGCGCCCGGACCGGTCGGGTGAGAATGACTCTTTAATAAAGTCCTGGATCGCCGTGAACATGGCCGACACAGCGTCGCTGTCCTTGATTACGGAGGACTCGTGATGCACGTGACCGATCAACAGGCCGTTCTCGCGCGAGATCAGGTAGGCCTGCTCGATGCGGTACAGCAGTGTCTGCTGGATCACGTACTGGCCGAACGGCACACCGGTACGCCAGGCGTCGAAACGCCATTTCATACCACGCAGTGACAGGCTCTGCTCAATCGTTTCGTTGATCTGCTGGGCGAAGGCGCGCAGCGTGCTGATGATCGACTTGCGAATGGCCGGACCCATGACCGGGTACAGCGCGTTGGCGTATTTCTCCGGCTGGTCGTGAAACGCCTCGCCGAGGCAGTCGCCGACCGGCTGACGCAGCGACCGGGCCAGTCCGTTGTTCTTCTGGTAGCTGAGCCGGATTGCCTCGGGCAAGACGTCAGCAACATCGTCGGTGCGCGACTCGCGGCCGCGCACGCGCTCGGTGATCGAGTCGAGTGCTTCACGCTCCGAGCCGAACAGCAACGACTTCAGTTGCTCCAGATCGTTTTTGGACTCCATGGACAGGGCGAATCAGCCTTTCGGCAGTTTGAAGTCTTTGTTCAGGCGCAGGGCCACTTCGGTCAGCAGTGCCGCCATGTCCTCGCGGTCCAGCTTTTTGTCCTGCAGTTCGGTCGACTCCCGGTCGAGCGCCTCCTGGAGCTGGGTCTGGGCGTCCCGGAGCTGGGCCGCCATATCTTCGCCCTGGTCGAGCAGCGCGCTGCGCATGCTGCGCGATTCCGCGGAAAGTTGCTCATCGATGTCGGAGACCGACGCGTCGAGCTGTTGCTGCAGGGTATTGAGCTCGCCGCTGCCTTTTTTCGTGTCCGCAATGCGTTCCTTGCGCTCGGTCTTCAATCGCTCGGAGAGTTTTTCCACTTCACGGCGAGCGTACTTGTCGAGTCGTTCCAGGCGTTTGTCGATATCGCGCGTCAGTCGTTCGATCGACTGCATGATGCGTTTCTCGGTCGCCTCGAGCCGCTGCTCGTAGTCGCGCATCTGGCTGCCAAACAGAATGTCCCGGATCTTGTCGACATTGCCGTCGACTTCGTCTGTCTCGGCCTTGGAAACACCGCGACGTGTGGTCGTCTTTTTGCTCATGGCTGATCCTGTTCCTGAGTGTTTGTAAGTCGTTCGAGCCGGTAGCCGTGCTGATAAATTGCAGCGAGCTTCCAGCCGTTGTCGTCATTCACCTGCATTTTCTTGCGCAGCCGACTGATGTGAGTGTCCACGGTGCGCGTTGAGACGTCCGGGCTGTCGATGTCCCAGATCGTCTCCAGAATGTGGTTGCGTGAGATCGCACGTCCTTCCTGACGAAACAGGAACAGGGCGAGTTCGAATTCCCGGTTTGTCAGGGTAATGGGGTTGCCACGAAGCCTGAGCGTCTTGCTGGTGAGATCGAGCGAGTACGGCTCAACATCCAGTGGCTGGCTTGCGTCGTCGATGACACCGTAGCGTCGGCACAGTGCGTCGAGCCGGGCTATCAGTTCCCGCCGTCTCACCGGCTTGACCAGGTAGTCGTCGGCGCCGGCATCCAGTGCGGCAACGATGTCTTTCTCTTCATGCCGCGTGGTCGCCAACATCACGGGGGTGTCGTCGCGATTGCCGCTGCGGAGTTTCTTCAGCACGGCCAACCCGCTGATGTCGGGCAGCATCCAGTCGAGGAGGTAGATGTCGAACGACTCTTTTTTTACACCACGCAGGAAATCCTCGCCGGTCGCGAAGACGGTGATGGTGTGTTCGGCTTCTTCCAGCCAGAGTCGTACCAGGTCAGCCTGATCCTGGTCGTCCTCGAGTATTGCGATACGCAATCCTTCCCCTCCGAGCGGCCCGTCATCTTGTGCTTTTTCTGGACGGGGTCGGTCATCGTACAACGATCTGGCCGCAAGTGCCGAGGCCGGGAAGTATCAGTAGATGGTTACATGCGCTACGAAGGACTCAAATTCGTCGATCAGGTGGCCAATTTTCTGCCGATCGCGCTTCGCAGCGGCTTTTTCCAGTGCCGCACCGAGTTCGCTGATCGCATCGATGCCGTAGGCACTGCCGGAGCCGAACAGGTTGTGGCCCTTGCGTTCGATGCTCAAAAAATCGCTTTCGTTTTCCATAATACGCAGGGCTGATACATCAGCCCTGCGTTTGTCGAGGTAGCGGTCCATTAACTGCCTGGCGAACAGGTCCCGGACAACAATGCGGTTTTCCTTACCGGGCATGGATTGCGTCTCCGCTCAGCAGTGTAGGGGTTATTGAGCTTACTGATCGTTGCCGAGCGCCTCTTTGGCTTTCGTCTTGAGGTCCTCAGCGGACGCTTCGGCGTCCTTCATGGCGTCTTCTGCCATGTCCTTGGCCTCATCGGCCATGTCGTCCATCTGCTCAGCGGCAGCCTCCAAACCTTCGGCGGCGGCGTCTTTCGCATCCTCCGCCATTTCACCGGCGGCGTCCATGGCGTCCGAGGTCATATCGCCGGCAGCGTCCACTGCGTCGGAAGCGATCTCCCCGGCTTCACTCGCGGCATCGCTCGCCGCATCCGCCGCGTCGCTCGCCATTTCACTCACGGCATCGCCGGCATCGGCTGCAGCCTCCTCGGCTTCTTCGCAAGCCGACAGCAGCACTGCGGTGGACAGTGCCAGTAGCGTAATCAGTCGTTTCATAATGCGTCTCTCCCTGTCTGTATCGTTTGTTATTGGCAGCCTGCAACGAAAAGCGACGCCGCGATGGCGTCACTCTCGATGTGCATCTGCCTTAGTAGGATACCTTCGACGACAGCTTTTTCGCCTGCTCGATCCAGTCGGAGACAACGGTGGCTGACGGGCAGCGGCGCGTCAGGTTCTTGCTCGCGTTCACTTCTTCCATTTTTGCGGCCAGGTTTTCTGCATTGCGATTTCGCAATTCCTTAACCGTGTCAACGCCAGCGGCCTCCAGAAGCTCCGCAAACTGGCCGGCAATACCGGAGATGCGGAACAGGTCAGCGTGGTTGACCCACTTCAATACTTTGGTTTCAGCGATCGACGTGGACTTCACGATGGCGTTGCGACCGCTGCGCGTAGCGCCTTCTTCCAACAGTTGTTCGACCGTGGCGATTCCTGCGTCACGAAGGGCTGCGCCGTGTGACGGGCCGATGCCTTCGATTTCTTCAATAGACTTGGACATAGTTAACTCCTCCTGACTTCTGTTTGGGTTGTGGTCCTGGCGACTGCCGTCACCGTGGAACTGGGGAGAAGTGTAGGAGTGATTTTTGCGATTCCTCCGATGTTCACAATCGTTCACAAAAAAGCCGGGGCAGGGCCCCGGCTCTGGATGACGCCAAAAGAATCTGGCTCAGCGAAGAATGAAGGTGACCTTCATGTTGACGCGATATTCGCTGATCTTGCCGTCCTTGCAGACCACTTTCAGGTCCTGTGCCCAGGCGCCTTCGATGTTGTCCAGCGTCTCGTTGGCGCGTTCGATGCCTTTCTCAATGGCGTGCTCGAAGCTCTTCTTCGAGCTTGATGAAATTTCGGTAATACGAGCGACCGACATAGCGTTCTCCCAAGTCGTTGAATCAGAAAAATTTGCGGGCCAGGCCCATAACATCGTTGACGCCGATGCCGTCGGCCAGTCCGCCCAGCAGGCCACCGATGTCGTTGTCGGACTTCTGCTTGCTGAGCGCGCCCATTGCGAGACCGGCCACCAGCGGCAGAGCCTGTTTGATGATGCGCGGATCGATTCCGGTGCTGGCGGCAGCATCGGAGGCAAGGTTACGGCTCACATCCTTGCTGCCGAGCAGATGACCGAGGATTCGGTTGCCGTCGTCGCGGCTGGCGCTGTCTGCCATCAATTCGGGCTGGTCCACATAGCGGGCGTGGTTGCCGGTCGACAAGGCGTTCTGCAGAGCGCTGAGACCGCCTTCGTTTTCGGTCTGCTTCTGCAGGCCGGCCATCAGTGCCGGTGCCACCGCGGCAACGAGGCTCTGGGTTTGTGAGGCGTCGATGCCAACGGCGCCGGCGAGGTGACCGAGGCTCTTCGAGCCGCCGGCGTCCTGCAACAGGTCGAGTAGATTCATGGTGTTGTCTCCTGGTTGGCGGCGGCTCTAGCCGATCGGAATGCGGATCTTCTGACCCGGGTAGATCAGGTTCGGGTTGTCGATGATTTCCCGGTTGGCTTCGAAGATGCGCATGTAGTGCGCCGTGTTGCCGTAGAACTTCGCGGAGATAGCGCCGAGTGTGTCGCCGCTTTCGATCACGTAGAACATGTCCTGGCTGGCCGGTTGTTCCGGCTCGGGCGGCGGTGCCTTGAGGTCGTCGGCCACAATGCGTTCAACACCCTTGATATTGCCGACCATCAGCAGGGCCTGTTCGCGCACGGCTTCGTTGTCGCAGTCGCCCGAGACCGTGGCGACCCCGTCGTCGAAGGTCACATCGACATTGCGAATGCCACTCAGTTTGATGTCGAGATGCTGTTTGATGTTGTCTGCCGCTTCGGCGTCGGTATCAAAGAGCTGCCGACCCACGTCTTTTGCAAATTCCAGCAGGTTCATGATGTTCCCCTTGTTTGAATAGAACAGCTTGTCGTTGATTTGTGGCCGCAGACTAAGGGGGATAGTCGCTTTCAGCGGGGATGTAACGAAAGTTCACATTGTTGAGCGCCCTGACGTATTGGTGTCGATTCTTAACGCGACTATAGTGGCGGCCGGGGAAGACGACGGACTCTCAGGCCACACACCCTCGCGGCGCGATTCGAGCGCCGGGCCTGACGAGCGGAGCGAAACGGCATGTACGACTTCGAGAAACTTGGCGCGTTCTACATTGGCAAGCGGATAGACGACGCAACAGGAGACGCCACTGACGACCTTGTGCTGTATGACTCCAAGGACCTGACGACCCATGCGGTGATCATCGGCATGACCGGATCGGGCAAGACCGGTCTCGGCATTGGCCTGCTTGAAGAGGCCGCGATGGATCGTATTCCGGTGATTGCGATCGATCCCAAGGGCGACCTTGGCAACCTGCTGCTGACCTTCCCGTCGTTGTCGGCCGATGCCTTCCGGCCCTGGGTCAATACGATGGAGGCGAGCAACCAGGGACAGACGGCGGACGAATTTGCGGCCTCGCAGGCGGCGCTGTGGAAGAAGGGGCTGGCGAGCTGGGGTCAGGACGGCAAGCGCATTCGACAGCTTCGCAAAAACGTGGATATGTCGATCTACACACCCGGTAGCAATGCCGGCCAGCCGATTTCGGTGTTGCAGTCATTTAAAGCGCCGGATGCGAGCCTGCTCGACGACTCGGATATGTATCGCGACCGGATCCAGGCCACCGCGACGGGCCTGCTATCGCTGCTGGGCGTTGACTCGGATCCTGTATCCAGCCGCGAACATATCCTTGTGTCCCGCTTGCTCGATCACGCCTGGCGCGAAGGCCGCGATCTCGATGTCGCTACGCTGATCCGCGAGATCCAGGCGCCGCCGATCGACCGGGTCGGTGTCATGGACCTCGAGTCCTTCTTTCCTGAGAAGAAGCGATTCGAACTCGCCATGCAGCTGAACAACCTGCTGGCGGCACCGGGCTTCGAAGTCTGGATGGAAGGCACCCCGATGGATACGGCGAAACTGCTGTACACCGAGTCGGGCAAGCCGCGTGTGTCGGTGATGTCCATTGCGCACCTCGACGACAACGAGCGCATGTTTTTTGTCTCGATGCTGCTTAACGAGTTGATCGCATGGATGCGCGCACAGCCGGGTACTTCGAGCCTGCGCGCCATTTTGTACATGGACGAGATCTTCGGCTACATGCCGCCGGTGGAGAATCCGCCGTCCAAGAAACTGCTGCTGACCCTGTTGAAGCAGGCAAGAGCGTACGGTGTCGGCCTCGTGCTTGCGACGCAAAACCCGGTCGATGTGGATTATCGGGGATTGTCCAACACCGGCACCTGGATGATCGGTCGTGTACAGACCGAGCGTGACAAGGCGCGACTGATGGAAGGCCTTGAGGGTGTTCGAGCGGGCGACTTCAACAAGCAGAAAATGGAACAGACCCTGGCCGGCCTCGGCAAGCGACAATTCCTGTTGCACAACGTGCACGAGGATGAGCCGGTCGTGTTCAACACGCGCTGGGTCATGTCGTATCTCGCCGGGCCGCTGACGCGCGATCACATTCGCCTGTTGACCTCAAAGCAGGCCAAGCCGGCGCAGGCCGCCGCGGTTGAGGAAAAAAAGCCGGCCAGATCCACCGATCTGCAGGCGCCGATCGTGCCGCGCGGCGTCAAGCAGTATTACGTGCCCACCTCGTCGGACTCGGTGGTGTATTACCCGCGCGTGCTGGCATCCACCGAGGTCGCGTTTACCAACGCGCGCTACAAGATCGACGAGTACCGGGAGGGCGTCTATGCCGTCGAGTTTGACGAGGGACCGGTTCCGGTCGACTGGGACAACGGCGAGATGATCGCAACGCCGGCAGCAGATCTCGACACCAAGGCGCTGCCCGCGTCGTCATTCGCCGATTGCAGCGACGCGGCGCTGACCGTGGCGAACTATGCGAAGTGGGAGAAGACATTGAAGCGCTGGATTCGACAAAACGAGACGATCACGGTGTATCGCAGTACCAAATACCGCATGACGTCGGGCGCATTTGAGACGGAGGGCGAGTTCCGCGTGCGCCTGCAACAGGCCGCGAGTGAAAAACGGGACCAGGCGATCGCGAAAGTTCGCAAGCGCTACGCCAGCAAGGCAACGACTCTCGAGAATCGCCTGATGCGCGCCGAACAGGCAATCCAGCGCGAGCAACAGCAATCGAGCAAAAAGAAAGTGGACACGGCGATCTCGATCGGCACGGCGCTACTCGGTGCGGTGCTCGGTCGCAAGCGACTGTCGACGACGACAGCGAACAAGGTGGGCACGGCGATACGCTCCGCGGGCAGTGCGCGTAAGGAGGCCGGCGACGTGAAGCGCGCGATACAGACAGCCGAAAAGGTCCGCACCGATATTGCGGCACTCAACCGGCAGCTTGAAGAGGAGATCCGGGCGCTGGATACGAACTATGACGCGCAGGCGGAACCGCTGGCTGAAACGCCGGTGAGACCAAAGACGACCGACATCCACATCAACTTCATTGGTCTTGGCTGGTTCCCGTACGAGGACAGGGGTGACGGTCGACTGCGGGCGGCGTTCCCGTCAGAGTAAGTCGCCTCGCCACGGGCAGACAGGTGGCGGGCGGCTCGGATACACTCAATGCCCCGCCGCTTAAGGACCGCCGGCGGTTCGTGCCCGACAATCACAAACCTGATTATGCGACGTAGTGAAAAAGCCGAGCGCATCGTGGCTCAGCTCGAATCCCTGTACCCCGAGACACCGGTGCCGCTCGATCACAGCAGCACGTTCGAGCTGCTGATCGCGGTGCTGCTGTCGGCGCAGACCACGGACAAAAAGGTCAACGAGGTCACCCCTGCGCTGTTTGCGGCGGGCCCGACACCGGCCGATATGGCGGCCTTGCCCGTGGAGCGCATTCTTGGCTATATCCGACAGCTTGGCCTGGCGCCGCAGAAAGCCAAGAATATCCACCGCTTGTCCGAGATGCTCGTAGAGAGCGGGGGTGACGTGCCGTCGACCTATGAGGAGCTTGAGGCCCTGCCGGGTGTCGGCCACAAGACCGCGGCGGTGGTCATGTCGCAGGCGTTTGGCGAGCCGGCATTTCCGGTGGACACGCACATTCACCGGCTGGCCGCGCGCTGGGGGCTGTCGAACGGCTCGAACGTAACCAGGACCGAAGCGGACCTGAAACGCATCTTCCCGCGTGAACTCTGGAACAAGCTGCACCTGCAGATCATTTTCTTCGGTCGCGAGCACTGTCCCGCTCGCTTCCATGATCTCGAGACCTGCCCGATTTGTGCCTGGGCCGCGACAAAGAAGCGCATGCGCGAGGAACGTACCGAGAACACTCGCCTGCGCACGCGCCGATCGTCAAAAACCACGTAAACGGATTGCGGGTTTACAAACGCCGCCGGGCCGCCGATGCTGACGTCATGGTGAGACGGTTTCGCACAAGCGTAGTTTTCCCGGCCCTGCTGGCGTTGTCCGCCTGCGACAGCGAGCCGCCGGCCGCGGCGACCGAGTGCGTCGTATTCCTGCACGGGCTTGCGCGCACGGCACAGTCGATGGACAAGATCGAAGCCGCGTTCGCAGAGCAGGACTACCTGACCGCAAACATCGATTATCCCTCGCGTGAATTCCCGATCGAAGTGCTGGCACCGGAGGCTGTCGGGCGAGGTCTGTCTGACTGCCGTGCCGGTGGTGCAACGCGCATTCACTTCGTTACCCACTCGCTGGGCGGCATCCTGGTGCGTTACTACCTCGACGGCAACGTCATTGAGGAGCTGGGCCGGGTTGTGATGCTCGCACCACCGAACCAGGGCAGCGAGGTCGTGGATGACTACCGCAACGCCCCCGGTTACGACCAGCTCAATGGCCCGGCCGGCTCGCAGCTCGGCACCGGCGAAGACAGTATTCCGGCCAAGCTTGGCCCCGTGGAATTCCCGCTCGGCGTCATTGCCGGTACGCGCAGTATCAACCTGATCCTGTCGCAGTCTTTACCCAACCCGGACGACGGCAAAGTCTCGGTGAGCAGCACGCAGGTCGAGGGTATGACGGATTTTCTCGTCGTCGACGTGTCGCATCCGTTCATCATGCGCTCGGATGAGGTGATCGGGCAGACGCAGCATTTTTTGCGACACGGCGCGTTTGACCATCAGCGCGCTGAAACGCAGGACTGATCGTCAGGCGGTCGCTCGTTTCAGTTCGCGAACCAGAGCCGGTCCCCGGTAGATAAAACCGGTGTAGAGCTGCAGCAGGTCGGCGCCCGCATCGAGACGTTCGCGCGCGCTGTCTGCTGAGTTGATCCCGCCGACACCGACCAGCGTCATCGCCGGACCGGCTGCGTCGCGGATCAAGCGCATCACCGCGGTAGCCCGATCGCGGACCGGCGGGCCACTCAAACCGCCTGCGCCCATTGCATCGACATCCGGTGTTCGCAGACCGTCTCGTCGAATGGTGGTATTGCAGGCCACGATGCCGTTGATGCCCAATTCGCCGACGAGTTCGACGGTGTCGAGAATCTGCGCATCCTCGAGGTCGGGCGCGATCTTCAGCAGGATCGGTTTCGGTGTCGGGAGTCCCTGGTTGACCTGCTGCAACTCGCCGAGAATGCGTGTCAGCGGTTCGCGGTCCTGCAGATTTCGAAGCCCCGGCGTGTTCGGTGAGCTGACGTTAACGACAAAGTAATCGACGCGATCGCGCAGACCGCGGAAGCAGGCAACGTAGTCGCTGACCGCGTCTTGTTCGGGCGTGTCCTTGTTTTTGCCAATATTGCCGCCGACGATCAGGCCTTCCGGCCGCTGGTCCAGACGCCGACACATTGCGTCGAGACCGTCGTTGTTAAAGCCCAGCCGATTGATCAACGCGTCATCGTCGGTAAGCCGGAAGATGCGCGGTTTAGGGTTGCCGGGCTGGGCGCGCGGCGTGACGGTGCCGACCTCGACATAGCCGAAGCCGAGCGTCTGCATCGCGCGGAGGTAGTGGGCGTTCTTGTCGAAGCCGGCGGCAAGGCCGATCCGGTTCGGGAAGCGCAGGCCGAACACGTCGACGGGACTGTCGAGATCCTGTTTTGCGTAGCGTCTGGCGAGCAGTGCCCTGGTCGGCGGAAACGCGCTCCAGAGCCTCAGTTGCCCGGTGACGAGGTGGTGCGCGCGTTCAGCATCGAGCCGAAACAGCAGCGAGCGCAGGAGCGGATACATGACGCTGGACGGGAGCAGGTCGCTTAGAACGGGATGTCGTCGTCGAATTCCGTCGGCGGCGCTTCGGTCGGCGGTGGCGGATTGTCCTCGCTCGGCGGCGGAGCGCCGGCGTCGGCCGTCTCGACTCGCCAGGCTTTCACGTCCGTGTACCAGCGGCCGTTGTATTCGCGGCTCTCAATATCAAAGTGCACCGTCAGTTCCTGCCCCTGGGCGATCTGAAACTGGTCGATCTTGTCGCCCCAGACCATAAAACAAACCTGCTTCGGGTATTCCCCGGGTGTTTCG
>JBCCNM010000106.1:0-10760 GCA_039025835.1 Pseudomonadota bacterium
GGCCGGCGACGGCCTGTTGGATGTGGCGGCCAAAGCAGATATTCGTTATTTGATGCAGGGTGAGATCATCAGCAACCGGACGGGCCACGTGTTGACGGTTAGACTGACAGACACGCGGACGGGCGAGCAACTTGAGGCGCAGACCTTCGAAGTGGATGAAGAGGGTTCGCTGCTCGAGCGCGCCACATCGATCGCGCAGGTCGCCAGAGCCCGGCTGCGCGTCCCTGTGCAGGAGAGGGTGGATCTTTTTGCGGCGGATTTTGCCGCCGAACACCCCGGTGCATATCGCGCCTTCGTCGGTGCGCTGGACTACTGGGTCAACTACGAGTTTCGCGATGCGGAGCGTCTGTTGCGCGCGGCCCTCGAACTTCAGCCGGATTTCGGCATGGCGGCTTATTACCTGGCCCTGAATCTCGCCACGCAAGACCGCGTCGACGAATCGCGATCGCTGCTTGATTCCGCGCTGGCGACATCGACGCTAAGTGAGCGTGACCGTGACTATCTCCAGGCGATGAGCTTCTACATCAGCAGGCAGTTCACGGAATCCGACGAGGCTTATTCGCTCCTGGTCGAGCGGTACCCCAGTGATACTGAGGCGAGAACGCTACACGCCGAGCTGCAGACGGCCCTGATGGACTACGACGGAGCGCTGGAAAGCTACCGGGCCCTGAGTCGCCTAGAACCCGAGGTGCAAACGGGTTGGAGCGGTATGGCCTACGTGCATATCCAGATGGGCAACTACGACGAGGCCATGCCGGCTATCGAAACCTTTGCCGACATCGCGCCGGATAATCCCAATGTCTACGTTCTCCGTGGTGACGCAAATCGGGCGCGAGGCGAACTTGAAGCGGCGAGAGATGATTACCGGACTGCCGTCGTTAAGGGGCCCGACCTGCAGGACGCTGTCGTCTCCCTCGGCCTGACCGAATACCTGCTAGGCGATATCGACGGTGCTTTGGCGACGCTCCTTGGCCTTGCGCGTGACGAGGACGCCATCCAGCGTTTCAGGATCACGGCCGCCTTCGAGGCCGGGGCGATCCTGAACGAGGTCGGCCGAACCGATGAGCACGTTGCGTTGCTGGCATCGCTCGACGCCGAATTACGCGCGTCCGAAACCCTATACGCCAAGGCGCTGGCCGACATGGCGTTCGCCCGTATGCTGGGCGGTGACACCAGAGACGAGACACTCGCCCTGATTAACCGGTCGATCGAGCAGTCCCCGGGTGTCGCAACGCGCTACCTCTTCCACCGCGGTCTGTTCGAGCTGCTCACAGAACAGTTCGACGCCGTGACCGAGACGGCGGACGCCATTCGTGCGCTCGCGTTTCCACCGGAAGATCCTGACCGCACGGAGGATATGGCGGCAGACTTCCTGCTTGGCGTACGTGCGCTGCAGCTACAGCGGTTCGATGATGCTGAAAGGCACATGCAGTCGATTGAAGCTGTCGGTGGTTACTGGTACCGGGATTACCGCCTGCTGAAGGCACAGCTCCGATTGACGCAGGGCGACTACAAGGCAGCCATCGGCGTTCTCGAGGAGATGCAGGTGCCACCGGACTTCATAGCCCCGCGTCTGGACCTCGAGGTCGACAAGCAGATCGCCCGTGCACTGCTGGTGAAAGCGCTGATAGCAAACGGCGACGAGCGCCGCGCGGAGGTGGTTAAACCAGATCTCGAAGTCTTGTGGCGAAACGCGGATGACGGTTTCGCCGGCACTGAACTGCTGGTCTCGAATTAACAAATTGCCAGATTATGGTAAGCCGTTTCATCCCCGGTTTAAGGCGTCATTTAAATCGTGCTAGGTTGGTCTAGCTTTACCCGTTTGCTCGTCAGAAAAAAAACAAGCACGTCGTGATAATCAGGGAGAGTCACCCATGTTCAGGAGTTCGCTGGCAGTCCTAGCACTGTCGTCACTATTACCGTTGGCCGCGATCGCGCAAACGCCGGTCGATATCGATTTCATCGAGCCGAGACAAAGCAAAAGCAACTTTTTCAACTTTCGTAATCGGCCGACACAGTTCCAGTCCGGATGGGCCATGACGCTACGGATAACCATGCGCAATGAGTTGGGCATCGTGACCCAGTCCGGACCACCGTACTTCCCGAACAAGGGTCGGGCCGGGTATATCATTTTTGAGGATCCCGATGGCTGTCTTGCCATGGATTCGCTGAATCTCACCCCCGAAGAGGGCTGTCCGATGACTAGGCCGGCATCCGACGAAATCTACGTCGAGTTTACGCCGGACGTTGACGACGTCGGTCTCGAAGACAACTTCGGTAACTCAGCACGCAGGCTCCTGTCGATTGATTTCCTTAACGGCGGCCAAACGTTCGACGCGGGTGATGGCTTCGATACGGAAAGCACGATTCGTCTCGGTCCGGTGACCGGCATTACCCGTGATTTACCGGACGGCGGGTCAGAGGAGGTTCTCGATGGCTACAGCTTCGGCGCAGACGACGACATTATTGGGCTGGTCCTGATCATCCAGCATGGTGCAGGTATTGTTTACGACGAACAGGGCAACCGAAAGGTGCCCTACGAAGTCAACAATATGGCCGGATTCACCAACTCCGTGAGCTACGAGTTAAACAGCCTCGCTGACAAAACCACCATAACGGCAGGAATCATCGTACCGCCGAAGCTTGTGGCGCCCTTCGTTGTCGCGGATGAGTGCGTCGGAGACCCGGTAACCTGTGATGGCGACATCCTTTGGAGTGTGGATGGTCTTGCGCCACAAAGCGCCGATGTACTAACGGGACAGCCATCCGGCACCGTGACCAACACGTTCGAAGACTACACGGCACTGTTTGACGATACGCTGTACACCATCAGTGCCTATATGGTCAGCGGCCTGGCGCCGAACAGGGTCGTGGACATGAACAATAACGGCCGGATTGGCCGTGCGGATCTTGAGGCGATGGGCTACACCGTACTTAGCCGACGAGCCACATTGCGCCTTAATCAAACTCGTGGAAACCCGTGCAATGGCGGCGTTGAAGAAGTGGCGTACAAGGATTTCGACGGGAACGGCGTAGCAAAGCTTGGCATTACTTGCCCCGCAAGCCCGGTCGGTCTCTCGCGCGTACCCCGATAAGTTAGGCACGCAGAAGCAGGTTCGCCTGCTCCTGCGCTCCTTCCCGGTCTAGAAGTAAAACCGCAGCGCGACGTTGCCGGTCAGGACCGACGTGTTACCGCTGGTGCTGTCGAAGTCCGTGTACTCAACACCGGAGACGAGCTTGAGCTTGTGGCCATAAAAGTAGTAGTTCAGGCCCGCGTAAAGCGCCTGGTGTTCGTCTCCGAATTCAAAGCCCTCGGGCACAGCGCGTCGTTCGTAGCGATTCAGCAGTCGGATTCCATCGGCCTCATTCGAGCTTGAGTAAGTGTAGCGACCGACGAGCTGCAACCGGTCGGTCAGCATCAGGTGCGGCAGCACGACGAGGCCGAGCAGGTCGCCGCGGGCTTCCGGCAGCGCGTCTGCGTAAATCAGGTCTGTGATCAGGCCCCAGCGACCCGAGCGCGTGTACGAATTCAGCGATACGACATGTCGGAACGGTTCCACGTCGGTGTCGTCCGGGTCGCCGGGATTGTGCAGATAGTCCAGACGGATTTCGGTGATCGGAGATAGTTGCATGGCAATGTTGGCCTTGAACATCGTTGATCCGTCGAGCGACGGTAGTCGCAGGTCCTCGTCGTTACTGCCTTTTAACAGGCCGGCGCCTAAGGCCCAGTTACCTTCCTGGTGCACAAGAAACACGCCGCCGGTGTTGTCCACGAAAAAACGCGAGGTCAGCAGCGAGCGCTCGATCGTGAGGATTTTGTTTGACGAGATACTGTCTTCGCGGGTCAGCGGGTTGCGGCGTAACTTGCCAATCGACACGCCGGTGTTCTCGCTGATCGCATAATTCAGCGAGATGAAGTCGACGTTTTCGATGACATCGTCGTCGCTGTCGCGACCGAGGTTCAGGTCGAACGCAAATTCCAGCCGTTCAGACAGCACAAAGTCGAGGCCGAACCGTATGCGACGATTCTCCCAGTCATGGTCGTTACCGCCATCGCCGTCCACCCAGAACGCCTGGCCGTGATAGCGCCCGCGAAATTTCACGAACGGCAAGTCCTCGCCGCTGCGATCCCCATACAATTCAACGGATCGCCAGATCTCGTCAAAGAACTCGGTTTGTGCTGCACCTTCCACCGGCTCTTCAGCGAGGACCGGCAGCTGGAGCAAGGCGAGGGTCACGGCAAGAACCATCGGGTTTCGCAACATCAATGTCTCCGATACTGTTTTCTGTAGGACACCTGCATGGCGGTCATCGCCGCGAGGCCAAGGGATTATATTTTCCTGACAGATCGTGAATAACGGATGATCCTTAGTATAACTTCGGTTAGAACGAAGAAATCTTCGCCGCTTATCGCGTAACCCCGCGAGGGCGGACTGAGTCACAGTAAAGCTGGCCGCTGTCGGGCACAATCTGGACTCTGGCCTGTGGAGGCTCCGCCATGCTGAAACCCGTTTACGGGTTGATTGTCGCGTTCAATCTCGTGCCATTGGCCGGTGTCTGGTTGTTTGGCTGGAAAACCTTCGATCTCATTTTCCTGTACTGGATGGAAAACGTGATCATCGGTGCCTTCACCGTGTTACGCATGCTGGTGCGCCCGTATCTCCACCCGATCGACCTCGCGGCACCGGCCTTTATGGCGCCCTTTTTCACCGTTCACTACGGCATGTTTTGTTTCGTGCACGGGTTGTTTGTCGTGTCGCTGTTCGGTAGCGATGACGGCACGTCGCGCGATCTCCTGGAGTCTGTCGCTTTAGCGCTCGATCAGCCCGGGATGCTGGCCGCGTTCCTGTCGCTGGTCGCCCTGCAGGTGTCTGACTGGTTGCGAGACACGGTCAAAAACGGGCTCGGAACCGATGGTATGAAACATCTGATGATTGCGCCGTACCGACGGATCGTTGTGCTGCACGTCACGATAATCGGTGGCGGTTTTCTGCTGACGTCTCTCGGCGACCCAGTCGCCGGTCTGATGTTGCTGGTTGTGCTGAAAACGCTGTCGGACATTTACCACGCACGCAGGGACGATGCGAAGGCGCAGGAGGAACTCATCGTACTGACGGACGAGCAACTTGCCGAGATGGCGGCGGAATTCGGGGAACCGGTCGTCACGGTCAACGGCAAGCAAAAGCGCTACGACTCGTTTGCCGAGCTCAAACGCTCGCGCGAATTCCGGCTGATGAAGTCCGTAATGCGCCTGATGGGGGCGGGTGATCAGCTGCGTGTGATCGATCGCTACTTCGATCTGAAGATTGCCGAGGAGCAGGCATCGGCGGGTCAGGCAGACAAGGCATCCGTCACAGCGCGATAAGCCTGGCTGATGGCTGAATCGGTATTCGCCGCGGCACCGGCATCCGAATTGGCGATCGCAATTCGGCCGTAAGCCTGGCGGCCAATGACCCACGGCTTGTCGGACTCCGTCGCATAGTCCGGCTCCCACAGCAGACTGGCATCGTAGGCGTAACCGTGCGGCCAGCGATTGACGGTGATCGCATCGATATCCCGCTCAGCGTCGAATCCTGCGCTGGACAGCGCCTGGTCGAGCTGGTCGCGAACGTGATACTCGAACGTGGAAAACGGCGTTTCCAGCAGTCGTCGTCGGCCGGCGCGCCACTGATCCGGACCCTGGATGTCATCGAAGTACGGGACGTAACACATGTGCAGCGTCATTGGATCGTCCGGGCTTGAGCCGAAGCTGTAATCCCCGATCGACACCGGGTAGTCGAGCTCGACCTGTTTATAGAAGTCGTTGGTGTAGTAGACGTAACGAATGCCGAGATCCGCAAACGCCCGCCAGTTAGGGATAACGACTTTCGTGTAGGTCAGCGGAATCTTTACGTTGTAAGCGAGCCCGGCTTTTTGTGTGTCCGGGAGTTCGGGACACAGATACGGAATGGCGCTGTTGTAGCACGCCATCACGCAGTGCTTCGCGCGCACCGTGTGAGTCTCACCCGCGTGCACGTACGTCACATCAACCGCCTTCGAATTCGCTGTGTGCGCGACATTGACCGCGGTGCTGTTCAGGCGGATGCGGAGCGCTGCGTCTGCGCGGTCGAGCTGGCTGTAATCCAGTCGCGCTGTAACGCTGTCTTCCATCGTTGAACCCGGTAACGCCTCGGGTATCAGCGCGCGGACCAACAGCCGGGCGATCGAGGCATTGCCGTCCGGAAAGTGGAAGATGTACGGCTCGACACCGCGGCCATCGTCCTGTTTGATCGTGTGCTCAAGCCCGGGCAGCCAGCCACCGTCGCCGTAGCCGAGAATGTAGATTGCCGGTACCTCGTCCATGCCCACGCACCAGTAACTCATGCCCCAGCGCTGGTAGATCTCGAGCACCTGCTCGTCGACCTTGACGTAGTCGCGCAGATAACTGCGGTAACTGATGCGACTCAGCAGCGCGACTTTCTCGTCACGGCTCATGCCCGGCAGGTAATCGCGCTCGTCGGTAAAGGCGCGCAGAAAGTCCGCACGGGCTTTGTCGCTCAACGGTGTGTCCGCGACAAATTCGTCCCAGGGTCGGCTGCCATAGCCGGTGACCAGTTTGCGTTCGCCGTAGGTTTTCTCGTCGAAGGCCAGAGCGTAGGACAGCCCAAGTCGGTCGAAGAGGCCCTGGTCGAAGTAGTCGTAAAAACGTTCGGTGTCGACACCGATGGCACGCAGCAGTGCCTGTGACACTTCAGCGTAACCGGACGGTGTGTCGATGGCCTCCGTGCCGCCGTAGCCGATTTGCGTGCGCCCGTTGACCGTGAACTCGTTGCGCTTCGCATGTCCGCCAAAGTCGTCATGATTGTCGAGCACCAGGATGCGGGCCGACGGGTGTTCACGCCGATAGAAATACGCTGCGGCGAGTCCGCTGATGCCGCCGCCGACCACGACAAGGTCGAGTTCCTCCTCAATCGGCCCCGCCGACCAGCGGTTGCCGGCAACCCTTGCGTGCATGACCTCCCATGAACCGGTGTGGCTGCCGCGGAGCCCGATTTGCGACGGCGGATAATAGTCGTCGCCTAGAGCAAATTTCGACGGTGTGCGGCCGAACACATCTGTCCACGGTGACAGCAGCGATGCACCGATCGCGACCTGCGTTCCGTTCAGAAAATCCCTGCGAGTGACCTTGCGCGTCATGCTCGTAATCCCCCGTATTCCCGAGCTGCTCATCCTAGCAGGGGTTCAACAAAAACTGAGACAGCGACGCACCGTATGCCGTTGCGGTACATACCTTGGTCGTGGTCAAACGAGGCTTTCCCTTACAGCGTGTTGATGTCTGGCCCCGTTGACTCGTAACAAACGAAAGTGTCTGTTTTTACGGGTATTTCAGCGGCTTGAAAGTTGGCGTGAATGGCGCGGGTTGGAGTACCATCGCGGCAATACCTGGAAAAACAGGAATAACCAGGTTGGACGAGCGTTCACAGCGAGGGGATGAACAGCCGCACGCGGACGGGTCTCTTTCAGAGTTCCTGAAAGAGCTGCAGCGCCGTCGTGTGATCCGTGTGGGTCTCGTTTACGTCGTCGCTGCCTGGGTCATTATCCAGGTTGCCGAAACCCTGTTTCCAATACTCAGCCTACCGGACTGGACCGTCACCTTTGTCGTCCTGCTGTGCATACTGGGATTCCCACTCGCGGTTGTTTTGTCCTGGGCCTACCGTATCGAGGCCGAGAACGCCGACCCGACAGCGACCACGGTCGAGTACGTACTGCCGGAAAAACGCGGGATCGACTTTGTCATTATCGGTGCGCTCACCATTGCGGTCGCGATACTCGCCTACGAGCTGTACCTGCGACAGGATGACACACCGGCGGTCACGGAGACGCCGCCGTCTGTCGCTGAGCCAAACCGAGTGACCGACACCGCCGCACCGCTTGTCGATACGCCGCCGGCAGACCAGCGTCCATCGATCGGTGTCCTGCCGTTTTTAAACCTGTCCGACGACAAGGAAAACGAGTACTTCGCGGACGGTCTGGCGGAGGAAATTCTGAATCTGCTGGTGCGGGTTCAGGAACTTGACGTTGCGGCACGGACGTCGTCCTTTTTCTTCAAAGGCAAGGACATGGATATTCGCGCCATCGGCAAGCAGCTTGGCGTGACGACCGTGCTTGAGGGCAGTGTTCGCCGGCAGGGCGATCGCGTGCGCGTCACTGCGCAGCTCATCCAGGCAGACACCGGGTATCACCTGTGGTCGGAGACCTACGATCGGCACATGGAAGACGTGTTCGCGATTCAGGACGACATTTCCCGTGAAGTCGTGGCCGCTGTCGGCGCGGCCTTGTCAGCGGATTCGTTGCAAGCGATTGAGCGCATACCCACCGGGAGTTTCGAGGCCTACGAGGCCTACCTTCGCGGCCGAGCGTTGATGCGCGAAGCGTACACGGCAGAAAGAACCGCTATGGCGAAGGATTTGTTCGAGGAGGCCACTCAGCTTGATCCGGGATTTGCAGGCGCACACGCCGGACTGTGTTCTGCGTTGCTGCAAACCTATCGGAAGTCGCGCGACGTGGCGTTTTTTGAGGCGGCGGAAAAATCCTGTATTCGCGGACTCACCCTCGATGCCGACGCGCCCGATGTGTACAACTCACTCGGACATCTCTATCTGAGCTCCGGCCAGTACGACAAAGCGATCGAGCAATTCGAACAAGCGCTGGCACTGAACAACCGCAACATGAGTGCACACTTCGGTCTCGCCACCACCTACGACCGGCAAAACCGCAAAGACGAGGCGGAGACGGTCTACAAAAACGCCGTGTTTATCCAACCGGGCTTCCATCACACGCACATTCAGCTGGGCAATTTCTACTATTACTCCGGTCGCAATGCCGAGGCTATCCAGTCCTACCAGCAGGCGGTGGCTTTATCGCCGGATGACTATGAGGTTTACGTCAATCTTGGCGCTGCATACTTTCTCGAGGGCCTTTTTGACCAGGCGTCGTCGGCGTGGCGGCAGTCGCTGCGCATGCAGCCCAGCGTCGAGGGTTACATGAATATCGGCTCCAGTTATTTCTTTCAGGGTCGTTTCGATGAGGCTGCTGAGATGTACACCCGAGCTACCGATATCGCGCCGAGCGATTACGAGGCCTGGAGCGCCCTCGGCGATGCGCTGAAATTCAGTGAGGGTCGTGAACAGGAGTCGGCGGCGGCTTACGGCAAAGCGATCGAGCTGGCCGAGGCGATGTACGCGATCGATCAGTCGAATGCGATGTTGCTCGGGCCGCTCGCCGGTCTTTATGCGCATGTCGGACGAGATGCCGACGCACGTCGGCTGATCGCTGATGCGCTGCAACAGCAACCCGAAAACGTGTACGTACAGTACTTCGCGGCGGTGGCTTTTGCGTCTCTGGGCGACACTGTGTCCGGTCGGTCGGCGCTGGATGAAGCGCTGCGACTGGGCTATCCCGACAACCTTGTCCGATCGGATGCCGGGCTAGCCAACCTGCTCAGGGACGAGACGCCTTAACCGTCACTAAACACCAAGCAAGGGAGCTCGACATGAAGACACTAATTCTGATTCTGGGGCTGGCACTCCTGGCGGGATGCAGTTCGCAGAAGATCGACACCAGCAACGCCGAAATCATGAACCAGACGATGATCTTTGTCTGGGACCAGCAGAACCCCTGCAAGCTGAGCTGTATCCGCGTGGGCGGAAGCCGGACCTGCGATACACAGCCCCCCGGCGATCCCTGCACAATGGCCGGCGATGATCGTTTTCCGACCGCCTGTGTAAACCCCGGTGACGTGGTGCTGCTCGGTAGCGTGCCTGCCGACGCTGACTTCCGGATTCTCTTCAGACCCACCAAGGCGCGGGGCAAGAAAATTCAGGGCTCGGGTACGCTGGTGAGGACGAAAGCGGACACGCCGTTGGCCAAGTACAAATTCACGGCGATCCGGGAACTGCGTCAATGCCTGCAATACCCGAATGACCCGCACATTCGCGTCACCAGCACGCAGATCACTCGCACAATGACCGGCCCGAATCAGCCGCAGGCACCGGAGCCTGCACCCGTGCCGGACCCGGAGGTCGATCCCGGCACCAACTAGTCTCAGCCGCGCCCGCTGGCCGCCGCGATGCGATTGGCCAGCAGCGCCGGGGCAATACCGAGCGCAATAATCAGCAGCGCGGCGCTCGACGCTTCGGCGAGCTTCTCATCACTGGCGAGCCAGTACACACGTGTCGCCAGCGTGTCGAAGTTGAACGGTCGCAACAGCAGCGTTGCCGGCAGTTCGCGCATGGCGTCGACGAACACCAGCAGCATGGCGGCAACGATACTGGGCCGCAGCAGCGGCACATGGATCCGGCGTACCACGTCACCCGGAGTGGCGCCGAGTGTTCGCGCCGCCGAATCCAGCGTTGGCGACAGACCCTGGAAGCCGGCGTGCACGCTATTAAACGAGACAGTCAGAAAGCGACAGACGTACGCGTACACCAGCAGTGCGGCAGTGCCGGAGAGGATCAGCCCGCCACCGTAGGCAAAGTGATCGCGCAACAACACGGTCAGTTGCTTGTCGACACCCGCTGTCGCGGCAAACAGGCCGACCGCGAGCAGCGTCCCCGGCAGCGCATAGCCGAGCGCACTGAGGCGCATGGCCGTTTTTGTCAGCAGTCCAGGCTGGCGACGCTGGGTGGTCGCCATCAGCAGCGCGCACAGCGTCGCGATGACGGCCGCGGCCAGTGAGACGCTCACGCTGTTTTTGGCGTAGTCGATGAAGCGCGGACCGA
>JBCCNM010000107.1:0-10717 GCA_039025835.1 Pseudomonadota bacterium
ACGAAACGGCAGGAAGTTCCACTTCGTCCCCGCGGCTTCCAGCACCTCCTCGGTGTCGATGCCGACGCGTTCGAAAATCATCGCGAGCTCGTTGACGAGCGCGATATTGACGTCACGCTGCGTGTTCTCAATGACCTTGGCGGCTTCGGCCACCTTGATGCTCGACGCCTTGTGCGTACCTGCGGTGATGATCGAGGCATAGACGGCGTCGATGAAGTCGGCCGCTTCCGGCGTTGAGCCGGAAGTCACTTTAAGGATCGTGGGCAAACGATGCTGCTTGTCGCCCGGATTGATCCGCTCCGGGCTGTATCCGACGAAGAAGTCCTCGTTCATCGTCAAACCGGAACCCTCTTCGAGGAACGGCACGCAAAACTCCTCGGTCGCCCCTGGATACACCGTGGATTCGTAGACCACTATGTCGCCCTTCCGGATGACACTCGCCAGCGCCTTACTCGCCATCTTGAGCGGCGTGAGCAAAGGGCGATTGCTGTCACCGATCGGTGTCGGCACCGTCACGACATAGAAGTTGCAGTCGCGGAGCGCATCGATCGTTGACGAGAAGGTCAGGTGCGGAGCGGCCTTCAACTCACTCGGCTTGACCTCAAGCGTTGAATCCTGGCCCTGATTCAACTCCGCTATGCGCGCGTCCTTCACATCGAAACCGACCGTCGGATACGTCTTCCCGAATTCCACGGCCAGTGGCAAACCGACGTAGCCTAGGCCAATCACGCCAATCCGCAGGTTCTTGAGATCGAAGTCCATTTTCCCCTGTCTCGCGCCGGGTGCCGGCGCTCTCCCAATGACAAAACGCCCCTCAGTCAGGGGCGCTCATAGTGTATCGTCCTTGTTACCGCCATCCTACGCTGTCAGCGGTTTTGCGGCCTGTATCACGATGTCGTCTGTGAATCCCAGACGCACGCCCCGCTTTTCCTCAATTTCTCCATCATCGCCTCATGCGCCGCCGCCTCGCCATCCGAGGCCCGCAGCACCACGAGGTCGTAATCGGACCGGGTTGGCACGCTGATATCGACCGAGAACTCTTCGTCCCCGCTCTCCGCCTCCTCATCCAGCAACAACGCCGTCTGCCCCCCGGTCATCGCCAGGTAAACTCGCGCCAGCAGTTCGGAGTCGATCAGGGCCCCGTGCACGAATCGCGCTGTTGCATCCACCTCGTACCGCTTGCACAGCGCATCCAGACTGTTGCGCTGTCCCGGGTGCATCTCGCGCGCCATCAGCAGCGTGTCGAGCACGTCCGCGTGCTGGCTGATCTCGGGCGTCTTGTGCTTCATAAGTCCGAGTTCGTGGTCGAGGAAACCCACGTCGAATTCCGCGTTGTGGATCACGAGCTGCGAGTCCTTGATGAACGCCAGGAACTCCTCGGCGATCTCGGCGAACTTCGGCTTGTCTTCCAGGCTGGCTCGGGAAATGCCGTGCACGCGCTCAGCACCCTCATCGATATCTCGCTCCGGATTGATAAACCGGTGCCATTCGCGCCCCGTGATGCGTCGGTTGACCATCTCCACGCAGCCGATTTCGATGATGCGGTGGCCCTGGGCCGTCGAGAGTCCGGTGGTTTCGGTGTCGAGAACGATTTGTCGCATGGGGCGATGATACGAGAGTTGTGTGGCGGATTGAAAAGAAAGAACCGTCAGTCTTCGGCTAGAGCTCGTCGATACCGAGATTGGCGAGCTCGTCTGCCCGCTCATTACCCGGATCACCAGCGTGGCCTTTGACCCAGCGCCAGTCGACATCGTGCTTCGATCTCGCCTCGTCCAGTGCCATCCAAAGATCCTGATTTTTCACCGGTTTTTTCGCTGCAGTCTTCCAGCCGCGCTGCTTCCAGCCGTCAATCCAGCTCTTGATGCCGTCCATGACGTACTTCGAGTCCGTGTGCAGCGTGACCTGCTGGCGGCCCTTCAGCGCGTTCAGCGCCCGGATCGCGGCCGTCAACTCCATGCGGTTGTTGGTGGTCTCTGTCTCGCCGCCGTGCATTTCCTTGCGGTGCGGGCCCGCGATCAGCAGCACGCCCCAGCCGCCCGGGCCCGGGTTACCGCGGCAGGCGCCGTCGGTGTAGATCTCAACTCTTTGGGTCAAAGCGGGTTTTGGGTACGCGATTGGCGGTTTCGACGAGGCCGGCGACGACCTTGGCCTTCTTGCTCCACACCGGCCGCACCGGCGTCAGCGTCGTCACGCGCTTCTGTGCGGCGATCATGTAGCAGGCCGAGAGCTCCGGCCAGTAGCGGCGACCACGGCGTTCCCACTGGCTGCTCGGCGAACTGACGCCCTGCAGCGGCCAGCGGAAGAAATAGCGATGCACACCGTAGATGCGCATATCCAAGAGCTTCATCCAGTCGCGCACGGTCCGGTCGCTCAGCAGATCGTGGGCGCCGGGCGGGTATTCCCCGCCGGGCACCAGACGCCGCAGCCCCCAGAGCCCGCCAGGACGAAAACCCAGCAGGATCAGGTGGCCACTGGCACGCAGAATGCGATGCACCTCGCGAAGCACTGCGTGCGGGCGATCCGAGTAGTCCAGCGTGTGCGGCAGGATCACAGAATCCACCGAATCCGACTGGATCGGCAGCCGGTGCCAGTCGGCGATGACGCTGGCATTCTCGCCGGGTTGCCCGACCAGCAGGCTGCGCTGGGTCCGCGACAGCGTCAGAAAGCGCGTGTCCTCACCCCAGCGGCCAATCTGCACGCACTCCTCGCCGAACACATCCTCCACCGTCTCCTGGACGATGCGCGTTTCCTGCTCCAGCAGCGCCTCGCCAAGCGGCGTCGACAGCCACTCAGACGGCGTCAGGGGGTAATTTTTTGTGACGTCCTGCTTGCTTGACATTTGTTCCTAAAATCCAAGAACTTGGGTGTGAACCCGGTGCTTGCACAACCCGTCGCGGTCGGTACGATAGCCGGATGCGTTATGTCCTCTCCCCATTATTACAGAGAATCTCGGCGCCGGTCGCCGGAATCGCCTGCGTTTTCGCCACTTTAACCGCTTCCGCTGACCCCTGGCACGTCGACGGCATGCCACCGGGCGCCCGCAGCGAGCAGCCGTCGCTGACGCTGGTCTCGCCGGTCGAGGGCATCGACCTGGAGTCTGCCGGATCGACCGAAGTCGACCTGCTGACGACCCTGCGCTGGAGCTTCTCGATCAACGAGCCGCAGACCCGCCGCACGGAGATGGAGCGCAACTGGTACGTGCGCCACCCCGAATACCTCGATCGGGTATTCAAGCGTGGCCAGCGTTACCTGCCGCACATTGTCGCCGAGCTGGAGCGCCGTGACCTGCCGATGGAGCTCGCACTGTTGCCGATTGTCGAGAGCGCCTTCGATCCGTTCGCCTACTCGCACGGCCGCGCGGCCGGCCTGTGGCAAATGATCCCGGGCACCGCGAAGCGCTTCGGAATAGAGCAAAACTGGTGGTTCGACGGACGCCGCGACATCGTCGAATCAACCCGCGCCGCGCTGGACTACCTCGAGTACCTGTACAAATTCAACGAAGGCGACTGGCTGAGAGCGATCGCCTCGTACAATTCCGGCGAAGGCAACGTGCGCCGCGCCGTGCGCCGCAACCGAGCCGCCGGCAAACCGGACGATTTCTGGAACCTGAAGCTGCCGCGCGAGACCTCGATGTACGTGCCGAAGCTCCTGGCCCTCGTCGACATCGTCAGCGATCCCGGCCAGTACGGCATTACGTTGCCAACCATCACCGATACGAAGCAGTTCGACGTCGTCGATATTGGCTCGCAGCTCGATCTCGCCCTGGCCGCCGAGCTCGCGGGCGTCGACGTCGACACGATCTACGCCTACAACCCGGCCTACAACCGCTGGTCGACGGATCCGAAAGGACCGCACCGCCTCGTACTGCCGACCGACGTCGTCGACACCTTCACGACCGCACTGGCCGACGTGCCGAACAAAGAACGCGTGCGCTGGAAGCGCCACAAGGTGGGCAACGGCGAGACGATTTCCGAGATTGCCATCGACTACCACACCACGGTCGCCGAGATTCGCAGCGCCAACAATCTGCGCGGCAACACGATCCGCGCCGGCCACCACCTGCTGATCCCGGTAGCCAGCAAGCCGCTATCCGCCTACTCGAAAAGTGCTGACTCGCGCCTCGAAGCCAACCAGAACCGCCAGCGCGACGGCAATCGCATCGAGCACATCGTCGCCAACGGTGAGAGCTTATGGACGATTTCCCGCCAGTACAAGGTTTCGACCCGCCAGCTCGCAAAGTGGAACAACATGGCCCCCGGAGACACACTGCCGGTCGGCCGCAAGCTCGTCGTCTGGACCGACGTCGAGCCGATGCCGCGCACGTCCCCGACGCAGCTCGGCAACATGACCCGCAAACTCAACTACACCGTGAGAAATGGCGACTCGCTGTACACGATTGCCCGCCGCTTCCGTGTTGGCATCGACCAGATTGCACGCTGGAACAGCCTCAACAAGAATAAGATTCTGCGACCGGGACAGAAGCTGACGATCTATGCAGACGTCACGCGACAGTCTTCCTGAGCGCACTCCACAAAACCGAAAAAGGGAAAACACCATGGGATTCATGGCCGGAAAACGGGCGCTGATCGTCGGCGTCGCGAGCGATCGCTCGATCGCCACCGGTATCGCCGAGGCTTTCGCGCGCGAAGGCTGCGAGCTCGCCTTCACCTACCAGAACGACAAGCTCAAGGGGCGCGTTGAGAAACTCGCCACCCGCCTGGGCTCCGACACCAGCCTGCTGTTCCCCTGCGACGTGACCAGCGACGAGGAAATCGCCGCGGTGTTCGATGCGCTGGGTCAGAGCTGGGACGGCTTCGATGTCCTGGTCCACTCCGTTGGCTTTGCGCCGCGCGACCAACTCGAAGGGGGCTTCACCGATGCCGTCACTCGCGAAGGCTTTGCTATCTCGCACGATATTTCGGCCTACAGCCTGGCCGCGCTCGCCAAAGCCGCTGTGCCAATGATGGAAGGCCGCAACGCAGCCATGCTCGCGCTCACTTACGACGCGGCTGTCAAAGTTGTGCCGAGCTACAACGTCATGGGTCTCGCCAAAGCCAGCCTGGAGGCCTGTGTGCGCTTCCTGGCCGCGGACCTGGGCGCCAAGGGCATTCGTGTCAACGCCATTTCTGCCGGCGCGATCAAGACGCTCGCCGCCGCCGGAATCGGCGGTTTCCGCAAGATGCTGTCCTACGCCGAAAAAACCTCACCGCTGAAGCGCACGGTGACGATCGAGGAAGTGGGTAACACCGCCGCATTCCTGTGCTCGGACCTCGCCAGCGGCATCACCGGCGGCACGGTCTTTGTCGACGCCGGCGCCAATATCATGGGCATGGCGCTGGAAGACGACGACTAGCGACACGCGCGCCTCAAGGAGCGGTCGGGTGAAACAGGTTCTGGTTGATCTCGAGCGCCTGCGTGCACCGAACTCCGGCCTCGGCCAGGTCGCCTGTCATCTCGGCCGCGAACTCGCGGCGCGACAGCCAGCTGACTGGCGGCCGGTGTTCCTGCTGCCCGACGCGAATCCGGATCGGGTCGCGCCGGCAGTCGATTTTGAAGTGCCGACGCTGATGGGCCGGCATTTCCGGCGCTGGAAACGACGCTACGATCTCTGGCACGTCCTGCATCAGGATGCTCGCCTGCTGCCGCCGACGTCAACACCGACGCTGCTGACCATTCACGACCTCAACTTTCTCGGCGAAAAAACCGGCGAGAAAGCGAATCGTCGGCTGCGCAAGGTGCAGCAGCTCGTCGATCACGCCACTGCAATCACGGTGATCTCCGCGTATACGCGCTCCGTCATTGAGCAGCACCTCGATCTCCGCGATACACCGGTGCACGTGATTTACAACGGTGTTCCCGACAACACCAGCGGCCCGGCTACACGACCCGACTTCCTGCCGGACGGCCCGTTCCTGTTCACAGTCGGCGTCGTGCGACCGAAAAAGAATGTGCACGTGCTCGTCGACATGCTGGCGCAGGTGCCGTCGTTCAATCTCGTGATCGCGGGTAACCGCAAGGGCGATTACGCCGAGCGGATCGAACGCAGCGCCGCCGACAAGGGTCTGGCCGATCGCGTGTTCGTCTGCGGAGAAATCACCGACGCGGAGAAAAACTGGCTGTTCGCTCACTGCGCCGCGTTCATGTTCCCGTCGCTCTACGAGGGCTTCGGCTTGCCGCTGGTGGAAGCCATGAGCCACGGCAAGCCCTGCTTCAGCTCATCGATGACCAGCCTGCCTGAAGTCGGCGGCGACGACGTGTTCTACTTTCCGTCCTTCGACGGTGAGGCGATGGCAAAGACGTTAACCGACGGTATGGCGACCTTTACAACAGACGCCGAACGTGCGGATCGACTCCGCGAGCGCGCGGCCGGTTTCACCTGGGCGGCCGCCGCAGAGCAGTACGCGAAGCTGTACTCGGAGTTACTTGCCGGAACCGGCTAAGCTCGCCTGCAACTCCTTGCGCCAGCGACGCAGGCCCAGCCAGAGGCCTTTCCACATCGCAGCCAGTCGCTCGCCGACGGTCACCGTGATCGCCTCGGGCTGCACGTACACCGAATCGGTTCGGTTCTTGTAGAACAGCACATAGCCGTTGTCGCGCATCCAGCCTTCGATCTTGTCGAGATGCGGATTCACATAGCGGGCACCGTGCGTCTCGATCGAAATCACACGCGGCCGACTCAGCATCGTCTCCAGCACAAACCACTCACTGCCTTCCGTGTCCACGCTCAGCAGATCGATTGACCGATCATCGATCCGGTCGAAGGTGGTGCAATCGACGGTGAACTGGTCTTCTTCGGACTGCTGGTATCCGTCGTTGACGATCGCCGGGCTGGCCTCGAGATCGGACACAAAGGTCGACGCATCGCGCTGGCTGAGTTGGATCGTGCCGACGCGGTCGTAGACGGCGACCTCTTCCACGTGGACATTCGGCAGCTCACCGAACATCGCGTGAATTTTCTTCAGCGACACCGGGTCGGGCTCCACCAGGGTCGCGCGCACGCCGGCACGAATGTAGTCGATGATGTTTGACGTCTCCGGCAGGTAAACCCCGACCTCGGCAACGTGTGAGGGCTTAAAGCGCTTCGTCTCCAGTCGCCGATACAGCTCTTTTTGCGCGTCAAAATCCATCGATCAGCAGCGGACGCCCCGAGGCACGCTCACGTGGTGCGGATCTCTTCAGTCCCGAGCCCGACATTGGTCTTCTCTCCGGACAGTCGCGCGACGATCGTCGCGCAAACCGCGTCGCCCCAGACATTCACACTGGTACGCGCCATGTCCAATACGCGGTCAAACACGAGCAGCACGCCGATAGCTTCCACGGGCAAGCCGATCGCCGCGAGGATAATGGCAATGGCCACCAGTGACGCGGACGGCACGCCGGCGACGCCGATGGACGTGAGCAGTGCGATCACGACAATGGAAAACTGAACACCGAAGGTCAGCTCAAGGCCGTAGGCCTGCGCGATGAACATCGCCGCCACACACTCATACAGCGCCGTGCCGTTCATATTGACCGTGGCACCCAAAGGCAGGACAAAGCTCGATGTCTCATTCGACACACCCACCTTCTCTTCCAGCCTGTCCATCGTGACCGGCAGCGTGGCCGACGATGACGCGGTTGAAAAGGCGGTCAGCATCGCCGGCGCCATACCGCCAAGGGTTTTGACCGGATCGGCATTACCGACAAACCGGATCAACATGGGCAGTGTGAAAAAGGCGTGCACGGCGAGCGCCAGCAACACGACAATCGAGAACAGAATCAGCGGCCCAGCCGCGTCGAACCCGGTCTCCGCGACGGTGTTGGCAACGAGACCGAAAACGCCTATGGGCGCGAACATCATGATCCATTCCGTCATGCGCATCATGACGTGGAATACGCCGTTCCAGAATTTGTACAGCGGCTCCGCAAACTCGTTGTCGAGTCGCGTCATGAAAAAGCCGAACAGGATGGCGAAGAAAATAATCCCCAGCATCTGGCCGTTGGCCGCTGCTTCGATAATGTTGGGGGGCACCATGCGCAGGAAAATTTCGGCGACGTCGCCGGCGCCGCGTCCTTCCACGCGCTCGGCGATTGCGCTGACATCCTCATCCAGCGCCAGCAGCTCCCTGGCGGGTTCGCCATCGACAATGCCCGGCGAAAACGCGTTGACAAGAATCAGGCCGACCAGAATGGCGGCCAGTGTTGTTGACGCGTAGAAGATCAGCGTCTTGCCGCCCAGCTTGCCGAGATTGCCGCTGGAACCGATACCGGCCACACCGACAATGATTGACGATGTGATCAGCGGCACGATGATCATTTTCAGGGCGTTGAGGAACAGTGTGCCGATGTAGTCGAACATCGCCACATAGGGGACGCCGAGAATACCGGGCTGTGACGTCTCGGTGGTGCTGACATTCACCAGGTAACCGAACAGTACGGCAAGAGCAAGCGCGATAAAGATCTGCGTGTGCAGCGCCAGTTTAGGCATAGTCCCCCACGGTGCGGCATCGTGCCGCGTTTATTCTCGAGCGCGCATTGTAGCAAGCCCGGACGCGATAACACGCGCGGGTCTGGAATAAGCTCAGCGGTTTTTCAGGAGGTTAAGGACTACGGCAGCAGCAAGTCGCCGGCAAGCATGTCCTCGTCGATCTCGACGTTAGCACTTTCTACCAGTGCATCGACAAACGCGCGGTAGTCACCGAGACCGGCCTGTTCAGCGAGCTGTCGCTTGCGCACGTCGCGATCTTCGAGAGGTATCGACTCCGGCCGGCCCTCAATCACGGCGTCAACGGTGTATACCGTGTAGCCGCCCTGCATGTTGCGCACCTTGCCGATGACGGGTGTACCGCCCTCGACAGGCTTGACCGACGTAAAGGCGCCGACCACAACGGTCGGGTCCACGTCCCGGTTTTCGCGATCGATCAGAGACGGCTGGCTGACAACGGCGTCCACGGCTGACGCCGCCTCACCAAAATCCTGGCCGCTCTCAACCGCCGCAACAATCTCGTCGGCCCGAGCCGAGAGGACGTCGTCGGCTCGCTGTGCGCGAAGACTCGTCTCGATCTGCTCGCGCACCTCGTCCAGCGGCTGTCGCTCCTGTTCGTTGAACTGGGCGACGCGGAACACGGCAGAGCGTTCGGCGTCGAGTTCGATGACGTCAGAAATCTCACCGTCTTCCAGCACGCGGGGATCGAAGACGGCGTCGATGGCCGCCTGGTTGTTGCCGAGTTCACCGCCTCCGGTCACGCGCGTGAAGCCTTCGATGGTCTGGACGTCAACGCCGGCTGCTGCCGCGATGGCCGGCATCTCCGGCGTGTCGAACAAGGCATCCGACATCGCACGCTCGGCGAGCAGGAATGCGTCGTCCGCTTCACGGTCCTGCAGCTCGGCCAGCAGGCTGGCACGGACCTGCTCGAGCGGCAGCGGGCCCTGCTCCAGGATTTCGTCAAGTCGAATAATGTGAAAGCCAAACGCCGACTTCACGAGTCCGCGGATCTCGCCAACGGTCATATCGAAAATGGCGGTGCCGAGCTCGCTCGACAGCTGCGTGCGTGTCGATGCACCGAGGTCACCACCGTTGGAGGCCGTCAGGCCGTCCATCGAGTATTGGCGAGCAAGGTCCTCGAACGGCTCACCGGCGTTTACCCTGGCGAGAATGCCGGTTGCAGTTTCTTCCGCAGCGGCCTCGTCGTCATCGAACAGGATCAGGATGTGATGCGCCTGACGCTGTTCATCCTGCAGGAAGCGGCCGCTTTCCTGATCGTAGTAGCCCTGCAATTCGGACTCGGTGATCTCAACACCCGCCGCCACAGCCGAGCGCGAGATCAGTGCGTATTCGATGTTTGCCGATTCCGGCAGCTGATAGAGCGTCGGCGATTCGTCGTAGAAGGTCACAATGTCGTCGTCGGAAATCTCGATGCTGTTATTCACGAGCTCCGGCGACAGCACCGCCGTGGTCACGACGCGCTGCTGCGCGACAATATTGATGTAGTTGCGGTACTCCGCCGGTGTCACCACCGCTGACGCGCCGATCGCCAGTGACATCTGGCCCTCGCGGATCAGGCGGCGCTGGATCAGCTCAAACTGATCTGTGGAGTATCCTTCCGTGCCGACCACGCTGCGGTAGAGGTCCATGTTGAACTCTCCGTCCACCTGGAATTCCGGCGTGGCCCGGATCGTCTCGATGACCGCCGAATCGGTGACGCGGTAGCCAAGGTCGGTCAGGTATTCCTCGATCAGGGTTTCGCGAATGATCTGCTCGAGGAGCTGGCGGCGAATCTGGTAACGCAATTCCTCGCCGGCGTCGAGAATCTGCGGATTCTGCGCCACGAACTGCTGGTATCGGGCTTCGAAGGCGTTCAGCGGGATCTCTTCACCGTTGGCAGACGCAATATTGGCACCGCCAATAAAGTTGAAGTTTAGGCCAACGCCAACGAACACAAAGGGAATAGCCAGCAGGCCGAGGATGACCAGGGCAAAGGTGCCGGTGAATTTTTCGCGAATATTCTGAAGCATGGAGACGTTCTGTTTGAGCTGCGTTTGGAGGGCTTTGGGCCCGGACAAGACGCGCGATTCTATAGGAGACGGGATAGAACGCCAATACGGCACAGGTTTAGTTAATTCGTTTGCTGGCGGGTCGGAAAATAAAAAACCCCGACCACTTCCGTGGACGGGGCCTTCTATATGTGGCGGAGTGGACGGGACTCGAACCCGCGACCCCCGGCGTGACAGGCCGGTA
>JBCCNM010000108.1:0-10452 GCA_039025835.1 Pseudomonadota bacterium
AACGAGGCATCAGCCTGGGCGGCCTGGGCGGATAAAATGGTCGTGTCGAGACTGGCGAGCAGTTCGCCCTGTACAACGTTGTCGTTGTGATCGACGAACACTTCGGCAATCGTGCCTGAAACCTCGATGCCCACATTGACCTCATTGCGCGGTTGCGTCGTTCCCGTCGCCGTCACTGTGACGATCAGATCCGAACGTAATGCGGGGGTCGTTACATACGCTGCTGCATTGCCGCTGCTGGTTGAGTCGGACAAGAACGAAAACCCGAAAATCATCGCTGTAACAGCCAATCCGAGCCCAAGCCAGGTCCAGAGGCGAGAGCGCAGCGGTGTTTGGTCCTCGCGCATGCCTATCAGCGCGTAAATGTCAGATTCATCTTGGGTTTTATTCACTGGTCCGCCTCCGAAGTCGGACAACTTTTCAGCCACAATCGTAGAGAAGCGTGCGCAAACGTGTGTCAGGTCGACGTAAAGAATTGTGAAGAGGTGAGGCAAGCGATCGGGAGGTCAGGCCCAAAAGACGACGGACCAGCTCACGCGAAAGAGCTGTATTCGCGCAGGACTATGTTCGGGAACAGCTTTGCGATTTCTTAGAGAAGCTCCGACCGGGAATCACCATTTCTCTGACGGTGGATACATGTCAAAAAAATGCGCGAATGCGCACTACGTCTCGTGACCAGTATTGACGGTCACCGAGATTAATCAGGTTAGTCGGTTCTAATCGGCGGCAAGGCGGGAAATTGTCTATGCGCTTTGTTTCAACAAGATACCGATTTTTGGCGATCGAGACCGACTGTCACATCAGACGGGCTTAGCCCTCCGAAGGCAGGGGTCACAGGTTCGAATCCTCTCGGGCGCGCCAAACACCGATACGGCCCCTCATTGAGGGGCCGTTGCCGTTGTGCATCCTGGCAAGATTTCAATTCGGCAGCCCGACGGGCTGCGTTCGCACCGAGCGCAACGTAGTTGCGCGACAGGCGGAGGAGTTAAGCGACGATGCGTTCTTCACGTACGCCGATCACTCAAACGACAGCAGCTGCATGTAACTGATGATATCCGCCTTGTCCTGCTCGCTCAGACAGACAGGCGCAGTCTTGTCGCAGCCCAGCCCGAAGGATCCGCTCGGGAAGAACTCGAACATGAAATTGTATTGATCAAGTACCTCGTCGAGTGTCTTCGCGGAGTTGTTGTGGAAATACGGCGCTGTGTCCGGCGTGCCCCACAGGGTCGGTATCTTGAACAACGGTCCCGCGATACCGACCAACAGTTCGTTGGGAATCATCGCCGGGGATCCGTCCTCGAGCTGAAACTCCTGAAATCCCGTGGTGAGCCCTATCCCGGGATCTGATACCGGGACCTCAAAGACCTCCGGTGTCCCCAGGGGGCCGGGCGCGAGCTTGTTTGTCTTCAGATCCACATAGCACCACCTGAATTTCTCGTTTGGGTTATCCGGCGCGCGTTCCGCGAATGAGGATTCGATCGGCATGCCTACCCCGTTCGGATGGAACTGACTCGTGCGGTTCAGCATGGGTCCAGAATGGCACTGGCCGCATTGCCGGTCGGGGTTGAAGAATGCCCGGCCGCGCTTTTCTGACGGTGTTTTGCCCTCAGGTAGCTTGAGGACCGCTCGGTTCTCGACAAAATCCAGGGTCCGGTTCGGGTCCACTGTCGCCTCGATCGCCGAATGACTGAACAGCGATGACTGGAAGGCGGCTATGGCTGCGAGCTCTTCGCCAGTTGGCTCCCGATCCGGCTTGGCATGTGCGTGCACAGCGCTCAGAGCCTGCGCAGGCAGATCGTCGCCTTCCCGCCCGTCGTGCATGAGGTGTTGTTCGAGGGCCACGTTAAAGACACTTGGGCTGCCGCGATGCATGACCACTGTCTGGTTCGCGGGATCATCGCACTTACGAATGCCGAGCCCACTCGGGGTCCGTTTGGGCAGGTCGAGCACGACCCGGAAAGTGGCGTGTTGCAACAGTCGCTCGTAAGACGCCCCTTCCCCGTCATCGCTGTCGATGGCACGAAAAAGAGGCCCGTCCGGGTCGCTGGCATACTTCTCCTGCACAAACTCTGGCGTGAGGGTGCCGAAACGATCGGGTTCATGGCAGGTGCTGCAAACGCGACCGTTGCCTGAGAAAGTCTCCGATGTGAATATCTGCGCTCCGCGCGCTACCGGATCCTCATGATCCGGGTTGCGAGGGTTCTCCTGAGACACCGATCGCGTCGACAGGAACAAGGCGAAGATCAGTGCGCAGACAATCAGCAAATATCGGGTTCTCATTGACGTGGGTCTCGTAGCATCACGGCTTGTCGGTGTCGGCTGACTCCTGCCTGCCGACGCTGGTGATCACCACGTTGCCGACTGCCTCGTGAAAAAGGCACGTGAATTTGTGAATTGTTGTGAAAAATCGTCCGTCGGATGTCCTTCGGCACCTTTGCCCGGACTAGAATCCGGTGTTCGAGCCACCGAGTGACTATCCGGCGATGAGCAGTGCAGGCGCACAGATTTATGAATTTGGCGACTACCGCGTAGACGCGCTTCGCCGTTTGCTCACTGACGGCGACGGCAAGCGGGTCGAACTCACCGGCAAGGCGTTCGACGCGCTCATCTATTTCCTCCAGCATCCGGGCATCGTCATTGATCGATCGACCCTGCTCGACGCCCTTTGGCCAGACACCGTGGTCGAGGAAAACAACCTGAACCAGACGGTGGCGGCGTTGCGGCGAGCCCTGGGCCACGACTGCATCACCACCGTGCCGAGGCGCGGTTACCAATTCACCGCAGAGGTTAGTCGACCGTCCAAGGCGTCTGTCATCGAGCCAGATGACGGCGACGCTCACGTGTCACGCAGACCCGTTGTTGCGTTGCTGGCCGGCAGTTTTGTGGTTGTTGTCGCCTACGTTTTATTTTCTGTTATGTCGCAACCGTCCGATGACGTCCAGACGGCACCGAAGGTCGCTGTGCTTCCCTGCGATAACCTGAGCCCGGACACCAAAGACGCCTACCTGGCGCTCAGCCTTCACCAGGAGATTCTGCAGCAGCTCGGCAAGTTCGGAGGCCTGCTCGTCGTGTCCCGTTCATCGATGATGAACTACGCGGAAGATCGCCCGCCGGTGCCGCAAATCGCTGAACAACTGGGTGCTACGGCCGTTATGGAGTGCAGTGTGCGTTACTCGGCCGGCCGTGTCGTGGTCACCGCACAATTGATCGACCCTGACACCGACAGCCAGATCTGGTCCCAGTCGTTTCCCGGGAACCTGGCTGATGTATCGGTCGTGGTCGACATACAAGCGGAAATCGCGACGCAGGTCGCGGGAGCGCTGGGCGTCGACTATCTGCCCGCGGAGCAACGACGGCTCGAGACGGCACCGACCGAGTCGCTGGACGCCTACGTCGAATACCTTAGAGCAAGACAGTCGGTGACATGGGGTGGCTACACGATAGGCTACTCCAACGACGACTTTCATCGTCACATCAATCAAGCCATCGACGCAGATCCTGAGTTTGCGCTTGCCTATTCAGACCGTGCGATCGGTCACCTGTCTCGGTCGATGGATGCGCTGATCGAACACGACGGCGCCGGTGAACCCGATGCAATCGACGACACGCCGGACCAAATACTCGCGCTGGCCCGCCAGGATGCAGACAGGGCGCTCGAGCTTGATCCGACCATCGGGCGAGCGCACGCCGTACTGGGCGCTGTCGAACATATCTCCGGTAACACGCAATCAGCGCACGCCCGTTTCCGCCAAGCTATCGAGAGCAGCCCGAACGACGCGGAGATTTTGTCCCTGGTTGTCGGCTTCTACCTTCGCGGCGGCCAACAGCGGGAAGCACTGGAGCTGCTGGCGCACATCAAGCGACTGGATCCGGTCGATCGCGACGTCGCCTTTTATTTTTACCTGGCGGGCGATCGCAAAACGGCCTTGCAGTTACTTCGCCGTATGCTGACGTTCAACCCGGACGATGCCTACATCCACGCGCTGATCGGCTACTGCCTGGCAATTGACGGAATGGCGGAAGCTGCGGAGCCCGCGCTTCGCCTGGCGGAGGAACTCTATCGTCGCGACCCGCAGGTGTCGCAACAAGGTCTGTCTATGGGGATGCTTTCCACTTTCGCCTATTCCTACAGCCGAATCGGACTTGCCGATGATGTGCAGCGCCTGTCTGAGCAGTTTATCAGGGTTTCAGACACTGTCCCGCCCAATCCGATGCGCCAGGCTGAAATTTACCTTGCGCTCGGCAACACCGATCGTGCCTATGACGTTCTTTCAGCGATTGCTGAGCGACCCTTGCCGCCTTTCGTTTCCTTGCAGCTCGACTTTGTTCTGAACACGTACAATGATCCATTGCTTGACGAACCCCGGTTTGTCGCGCTCAGGCTCAAACTCGGCAGCGAGGCATTCCCGGAGTAAAGCCAGCCAACAAAGGCTGACGCGAGCGGTTGGGATTCCGGGGGCAGAAGTTCAGAGGGACAAAACGCACCAGCGTTCAGGACGCCCGCAGGCCAGAGAGGCGGTCACAGCCGGTTCAAGCCCTCCTTTTCTCTTGGCTAATTACTCTTCGCGGCGAGATCGGACTAGTCTGCCTGACTGAGACTCAACTGGATTCGAATAAGGGTCAGCCCCGACTATCCTCTACAGCGATAACTGTTAATCACGAGCTAACCGCTCTGAACGAAGGTGCTTCGCCAGAAACGCCTCAACCGCCGGATAGACAACCTCAATATCTTCCCGCCAGTACACCGGGTTGTGGCCTGTGTCCCTCAGGCTGATAAATTCGAAATCGACATCCGCTTTTTTTAGCGCCTTCTGCATGCGCCTTGCCTGAGAGTAGGGGACGACCTCGTCTGCCGTGCCGGCTACTAACAGGATGGGTATCTGTATGCGATTGGCATGCAATGCCGGGGAATTCGCATCGAGCTCAGCGCGGTCATCTTTCGGATGCCCGATGCGATCAAACAACAACTTTTGCCAGTCTTCCTTGTCGACTCTCTTGTTCATATCGTGCTGCAACATATCCGCAAGGTGCGTGACACCGTTCAAGCTGATGGCACACCGGAACAGATTCGGAGTCTTGATAGCACCCATAAGTGCTGCGTAGCCCCCGTAAGAGAATCCTACGATGCAAACTCGGTCCGGGTCGGCAATACCCTTGCGGACCAGAAAGTCCACCGCATCTGTAAGGTCATCTTGCATGACTCCGCCCCATTCACGATAACCCGCTTCTTCGAAGTCCCTTCCGTAGCCAGACGACCCTCTGAAGTTTGGTTCTACAACCACGTAACCGCGTGTAGCAAGAAACTGCGTGAAGGTGTCATAGGTTGCACGGCTTCTCGCATGCGGACCGCCATGCGGCAGGATGATCGTTGGATGAGGTTCGCCTTCAACGTAGTTGTCGGGGAACAACATGTAACTTCGAATCGCCACACCATCGCGGGTCTTGTAGGTTGCCAATGCAGGCAATGCCAACTTGTCGGACGCGATTTTCGGAAAGGCCTGACCAAGGAAAGTCATTTGGCCGGATCGTTCGTTCCAAAGGTGGTAACTCAGTGGATTGTCCATACCCCAGCTTTGTACTAACGCCACACCGAGGTCATCTGAGTAACCCTCTATCCTGAAGTTATTGCCACCGATCTGCTTCGCCATGCTGTCATACAGTTGCTGCAAACCTTCATCAAAATAGTGATGGCGAACGTGATCCTCCTCCGTCATGTAGCCGACGATACTGTCAGTGCGCGACGTGTACAAAACCCCCTGCACATCCTGGTCGACCAAAGACACCAGCGACTCCTTCTCTCCGGTATCTCTGTTTAAGATTGTAAGTTCATAGTATCCGGTCTCTTCGTTTTGTCTGCGGTACACCAATTGATCGTCAACCAGTGCAATAAGCCCCGTCGTGTCCAGTGAATCTTCATCGTCACGATTCAGGTAAATCCTTTCGATCTTCTTCCATTTGCCTTTTTCCGTGAACTCAAAAATGTCGATTGCCTTTGATCGCCACAGGTAGTCGAGCCGAACTTGTGGTTTGCCATCATCGTCGTTGAAAAAGCGCATGGTTCGCGAGCTGCCGCGGGCCACCTGGGTCGCGGTCCCGGTATTAATGTTGACGAGATACTGCAGCCTGCGGTCATTACGAAACGCGTCGATGAGCACGTGATCATCATCGTTTTTTACAAAGTTCGTCACCCTGGACAATGACCGATTACGGTGCAGCCGGCGCTCCTCTTCGAGCAGGACCACGATATTCGACATGTCTTTGTTGGCGGCAATCATGCGACTAACCGAAGCGTATTGATTGATGTCAAAGTCGCTGTTGCTTTTTTGATCCTTAAGGACACGCTTCATGTCGATTGGCACCGTCATCGCGATCAGCAAGCGATCGTTGTTGCCCCAGTACAGAAAATTCGGACGCACCAGATCGTTATGCATAGCACCAACGACAGGCATGTCGGGCTTCGTAATATCGTGCACGTTGACGTAACGGCGGTTGCCCTTGTTCAGCACAATGGCCAGATGCGTGCCATCGGGAGAAAGTGCCATATCCCGAATCATGGGTTGAGCCATGAAGTCATCCATGGTCGGCGCTGCGCTTACAATATGGGCAGCCACAAAAAGACAAGCGGCAAGGCTTCCCAGGCATAATGGAGTGGCGACAAAGCGTGGAAATCTTGCTCGTAGTCTCGTCACAAGTGAATGGCTCCCTTTCGCATACTTCCTGAGCAATTCTGCAATATTTGGACTGCGTCAACTAGAGTTTCGAGACCGAAAATCGGTCTATCGACTGCTCAGTAAATCCAAATCCTCAGCGTTAGTCCGTCTTCTGCAGAGGATTCGAAAAGTCAGTGTGCGACTCGTCATCTCATCGATGAAGGCTTGCAAGTCCGTCACTTGCTATGCATTCTCGTCGCCCTGTTGAATGGGGATCAGAGGCGATGTTAGAGCCGGAATTCGAGACGCCCAGGCATGGCGCGGTGCATACGCTGGATCGCTGGGTAACCGGGATCGCTGTATCAACAATCGCCGTTCTGCCGACCCTCGGCGTGCTGCTTCTTAAACCACAACGACTGGCGCAGAAGCTCACCGAAGCAATGCCTGATGGCAATGATGATCGACTGCTTGCACCCGGTGCGTTGTTCCCGCTTTCGCTGATCGTTACCCTTTTTGTGTCGGCGATGCTGACCACGCCCGAGACACTGCAAAGCAATGCGGCATTCCTCGGCCCGGGTCTGGCGATTGCCGTCCAGAATGCGGCGGCCAGCGGCGATTTTTGGGGCGTCGCTGCAACGGTTTTGCCGATTTATGGTTTTGCCATCGGCGTCGGACTGGTCGGTGGTCTCCTGTCGCCGTTCATCGGCCCCGCGTGGACACTGCGAACAAGTGTGCGAGCCGGTTTGTACGCGACAGCCGGGGTAACAGCGTGGATCATCCTGTCCAGTTCGTTTATCGACATACTGCGTGTCAGGTTCGGACTCTACGATCTCGGGCAATCACTGTATGCGTGGAACTCACTGCCAATCGCTGCCTTGTCGATTTGGATGTACTTTGGCTTTATTCGAGCGCTGGGGGATCACGGCAAGGTGAAGGCGCTGGTGCTTGCCATTGCGATGTTAGCGCTGATCCTGATGCTCGGTTTCGTGGTGCAGTATCTGGTGCTGGCTAAACAGACTTAGCTATCGCGGGAATATTGGGGCGCCGCCTGTATGGCAGCACGCGATGAGATCAGGGAAGTGCGAAAACTGCACCGCTACGTGATGAGCGAGATCTCCGCTCAGGGCAATCAAACCAGGTGCCGCCCACCGTCCATAGGAATAATCCGCCCGGTCACGTAGTTGCTGTCGAGCAGAAAGTCCACCTGGTGCTGCATCTCATCCAGGCCGCCTTCACGCTGCATCAGGCTTTTCTTCAGCGTTTTCTCTCGATATGCGTCGTCGTCATGGTCGTTAAACAGCACCAGCGCCGGTGCGATGCTGTTGACTTTCACCTCAGGAGCAAGCAGCGCAGCGAATGACAGCGTCAGGTTGTCCTGCGCGGCTTTGCTGGCCGCGTAGGCAACATGCTTTTTGCTGCCGCGACCGGATACGTAATCGCCAATGTGCACGATATCCGACGGTGTACCGGCCTTGAGCAGACCGGCAAGGCCGAGGTTGATCTGGTACGGGGCAGACACGTGCACGGCCATCATGCGGCGCAGGATTTCATCGGGCGAATGATCCGCGTTGTCGGGCAGCCAGTCCGATGCGTTGTGAATGATGGCGCGCAAACGGTCGTGCTTGCTGGCGACACCGTCGATAAGCGCTTGTACCTGCGTCGTGTCGTAAAAGTCACAGGCGTACAGCTCGGCGCCCAGCTCGGCCAGCTCGTCGATGCTTTCCCGCCTGGAGCGATAGGTGCCGATCACCGCCTGGCCGCGCGCGATAAACGTGCGCGCCAGGTGTAAACCGACGCGCTGCCCCACGCCGGTGATCAGGATCGGGTTCACGACGCCAGGAATTCGGCGCGCGTTTGCCTGTCGTCCTGGAAGCGGCCGCCGAATGCGGATGTGCTGGTCTGCGAATTAGAATCCATTACGCCGCGAGACTTCACGCAGTAGTGAACAGCATCGATGCTGACTGCAACGTCGTCAGTGCCCAGCAGTGCCTGCAGGGCAACGAGTATCTGCCGCGTCAGCCGTTCCTGTACCTGCGGGCGTCTGGCGAAAAAGCGCACCAGGCGATTGATCTTCGACAGACCCAGGATCTTGTCATGCGGGATGTACGCCACCTTCGCCATGCCGTCGATGGTCACGAAGTGGTGTTCGCATGTGCTGATCAACTCGATATCGCGAACTTTGACCATCTCGTTAACGCCCATCTTGTTGTCGATGAGTGACAGCGATGGAAACTCGCTGTAGTCGAGTCCTGCGAAAATCTCCCGCACGTACATCTTGGCAATGCGGTGCGGCGTCTCGGCGAGCGAGTCGTCGCTGAGGTCGAGTCCCAGCGTTTCGACGACGTCATGCATCAGCGACTGGATGCGCTCGTATTTCTGCTCGGCTGAGAGTCCGTTTTCGATCATCGGTGTCTCAAGTCCCTGGCTGACGAGCGTGTCGCGCACAAGGCGTGCCTCGTCGCTCAGCAGGGCGTCTTTCTCCGCTGTGGCGGCTTCCGCGAGTGCGGACAGTCGGATGGCTTCGGGGCTCATGAGGCTTTCTCCAGAAGGCGCGGCGCGGCCGCGAGCTCTGCCGGGTACTCGAGCGTCAGTGATACCGAGTCGGCGAAACGCAGCGCATGCGGTTTCTCAATCGTGACCGAGGCGCGCTGGACGCAATCATCAGCCGTGCAGATGGCGAGCACGTCGCTGACCAGCTTTTCGAGCAGCAGAAACTGGCCGCCCTCGACAAGTTCGATGATGGCCTTGGTAATGGTTTTGTAATTCAGCGCATCGTCCACACGGTCGTCGAATACGCCGTCTTCGAGGGCGTAAGCGATGTCAGCGTTGATCACGATGTCCTGCTTTTTCACACGTTCATCGGGGTTAAAGCCGATAAACGTACGAAGACGCAGGTTGTGGATGCGGATTGTGGCTACCTTGCGAGTCATGCGTTCTCCTCTGTTTCCACGCCGTGTTCTGGCGCTAGTGTTGGGATCGCGCAAACAGCGCGGGGCCGAGGATTGTGTCCGAAAATGGACCGATCCGTGTAACGGTTGGTAACGGAGGCCCTTAGAGAACGAACGTCTCAATCGGCCGCCGAGGCGCGCCAGCACGTGCGTTGAGCGATTTACGGGCCGTCGCGCGAGGCAATATAACTCGTGGCGATCAACCGTTCTTCAATGCCTGTTCGCGCAAGCAGTGCCGGTTTTAGATGGCCTGCTGTGTCTGTCCCGGTTGTGTTACGAGCGTTCGAAGACTTATTCGCCGTCACCCGGAGATTCAGGGGTGAGAAGTTCCAGCGCTTTACGAACGTGTTCAATCGCATTGGGCTCATTGGCCGATGCCTGATTGACGTAGTAGATAAATCCGGAGATGTATTGCTCACCGTCACCGAATCGAATCTGTGCGTTTCGGCTTTGCAGGAAGTCATCGTTTCCTTGAACTCGGTCCAGTGCTTCGTAGGCCTTGGCGATCAACAGTAAGTCGTCGGTCGAGACTGTCGTCACTGCTCCGGAGTCTGTGGCGAGATCGTAGGCGATGGTTGTGATCTCAGGTGTGTCGAGGCGAGGAAGGTCGTACGGGAATCGTCCTTCATTCTGCAATACACCCATCGCCTCGATATACACCTGCAGTTGTTCGTCGCGGCTCGGAGCAACACGCTCCAGTTCCGCCAGGTTTTGTGCGAGTTCGGCTCGCACCAGACTGATCGCCGCCTCGGCTTCCTGCAGTTCATTTTGGTCCTCGCGCCATTGCTCGACAAAAAAAGCCAGCAACACACTCAGGAAAATGGCGGCCGACTCCGCGAGGAGCCGGGCGGGGC
>JBCCNM010000109.1:0-10402 GCA_039025835.1 Pseudomonadota bacterium
CGTAACTCAGGGTCGAAACGGCCTGCGCGAACCAGTCGCATCCCGTAAATGCTCCCAACGTCCCTATGCCCTGGCGCCAGTATGGTATGGACGCCATCGTCATCAATGCGGTCGATACTTCCACGCCGGATGCTGCCGAGGTAGACGGCACTGCCATCGACCGCGATACCCTCGGGCACGAAGCCGCCGTCCACGCCCTGCCAGGCAACGACCGCGTCACCGACCGGCTGTCGCAGTGCGGCAATCCGCTCAACAAGGCACGCCCAACCGTCCAATTCACGCAGGGGCTCAAACGCCGCGTTGACGTCGACACCGAGATCAACGTCAAGGTCGGTCAGTCGCGCAAGTGTTTGCAGTGCGGCGTCGGGGTCGTCGGCCAGTGTCTGCGCCAGTGCGAGGTTGAACAGCGCACCGGGATAATCGGGTCGCGCAGTCAGGGAAGCCCGCGCCGCCTCCTGCATGCCAGCAAAGTCGCCAGCCTGGTAGGCCTCGACGAGCTTTGCTCGCGCGGTCGCGTAGCCGTCGGCATGAGCCGCAAAGCTCAGGCAGAGCAGAATGCTAAGCAGCGTCGGCCTTGCTCGCGTTTGTGTCATAGCCAATGTTTGGTGACAACCAACGTTCAGCTTCGACAAGACTCATGCCCTTGCGTTCCGCGTACGATTCAAGCTGGTCGCGATCGATCTTGCCAACCGAAAAGTACTTCGCTTCCGGGTGCGAGAAATAAAACCCGCTGACGGCTGCCGTCGGGAACATGGCATAAGAGTCGGTCAGCGACAGGCCAATACTCGCCTCGACGTCCAGGAGCTCCCACAGTTTGCCCTTCTCGGTGTGATCGGGACACGCCGGGTAGCCCGGTGCCGGACGGATGCCGCGATAGGCCTCGGCGATCAGTGCGTTGTTGTCGAGCGCCTCGTCCGCGGCATAGCCCCAATGCTCCTTGCGCACCCGCTCATGCAGGTACTCCGCAAGGGCTTCGGCCAGGCGGTCGGCGAGTGCCTTCAGCATGATCGAGCTGTAATCGTCGTGGTCCGCCTCGAATCGCTCGACGTGCTCGTCGATGCCGATTCCCGCGGTCACGGCGAATGCACCGACATAGTCGTCGCTGCCGGTCGGCGCCACATAATCGGCGAGACAGTGTTGCGACTGACCGTCGGATTTGGCGCGCTGCTGGCGCAGATGACACAGACGCATCGCTACGTCACGCCGCTGTTCGTCGGTGTACACGTTGATGTCGTCATCACCGTCGGCGTTCGCGGGGAAGAAGCCGAACACGGCACGCGCCTTCAACCAGCGCTCATCGATGATCTTTTCAAGCATCGCCTGCGCATCGGCGTACAACTGCGAAACCGGCTCACCGACCACCTGATCGGTCAGGATGTCCGGGAACTTGCCGTGGAATTCCCAGGCATTGAAGAACGGCATCCAGTCGATGTAATCGGTCAGAACGGACAAGTCGATATCGTCGAGCACGCGCTGACCCGTGAATGACGGCACCGGCGGCGTATACGCGGACCAGTCGATCGCCTGCTTTTGCTTGCGAGCCTGCTGCAGGCCGACCTGCGGTACCAGTCTCGACTTGCCGGCGTGGCGCTCGCGACGCTTTTCGTGCTCGATGCGGGTTTTTTCAACAAAGGCGTCCCGCGTCGACGGTTCGATCAGTGCCTGCGCGACACCGACAGAACGCGAGGCGTCTTTGACGTACACCACTGCGCCGTCGTAGTTCGGCTCGATCTTGACCGCGGTGTGCGCCGGCGACGTCGTCGCACCGCCGATCAGCAGCGGCATGTCGAAGTTCAGGCGCTGCATTTCACTCGCGACGTGCACCATCTCATCGAGCGACGGTGTGATCAGCCCGGACAGACCGATCATGTCGGCATTTTCACGTCGCGCGGCATCGAGAATCGCTTCACAGCTGACCATCACACCAAGATCGACAACCTCGAAATTGTTGCACTGCAGCACAACGCCGACGATGTTCTTGCCGATGTCATGCACATCGCCCTTCACCGTCGCCATGATGATTTTGCCGTTCGAGCTGTGCTTGCCGTCTTTTTCGTCTTCGATGAACGGCACCAGGTGACCGACGGCTTTTTTCATGACGCGCGCCGACTTGACGACCTGCGGCAGGAACATTTTGCCGGCGCCAAACAGGTCGCCGACGACGTTCATGCCGGCCATCAGCGGCCCCTCGATCACGTTCAGGGGTCGACTCGCGGCAAGCCGCGCCTCTTCGGTATCGTCGATCACGTACTCGTCAACGCCGTTGACCAGCGCGTACTCCAGGCGCTTGTCCACGCCTTCCTTTCGCCAGGCATCGTCTTTGGCCTTCGCTTCGCGCCCCGATTTGTGATCGCGGTAACGATCAGCGATGTCGAGCAGTCGCTCCGTCGCATCGTCGCGACGGTTCAGCACCACATCCTCGACGGCGTCGCGCAGGTCGTCAGGCAAATCCTCGTAGATCGCAAGCTGGCCCGCGTTAACAATGCCCATGTCCATGCCGGCATGGATCGCGTGATACAGGAACACGGAGTGAATCGCCTCGCGCACAACGTTATTGCCGCGGAAGGAAAACGACACATTGCTGACCCCGCCTGACACCATCGCGTGCGGCAGGGACTGCTTGATCTGGCGCGTCGCTTCGATGAAATCGAGACCGTAGGACGCGTGCTCTTCAATACCGGTAGCGACGGCGAAGATGTTCGGATCAAAAATAATGTCCGCCGGATCGAAGCCGACCATGTTGACCAGCACGTCGTAGGAGCGTCTGCAGATTTCCACCTTGCGCTCGATCGTGTCGGCCTGGCCCTTTTCGTCAAACGCCATGACGATGACTGCCGCGCCGTAGTCGCGAACCTTGCGCGCGTGTTCGGTGAATTCGTCTTCGCCTTCCTTGAGACTGATGGAGTTGACGACGGCCTTGCCCTGCACGCACTGCAGCCCTGCTTCAATGACGCTCCACTTCGATGAGTCGATCATGATAGGCAGGCGCGACACATCGGGCTCGGCGGCGATCAGGTTCAGGAAAGTCCGCATGGCGTGCTCCGAATCGAGCATGCCCTCGTCCATGTTCACATCGATGATCTGCGCGCCGTCTTCGACCTGCGCGCGCGCAACCTGCACCGCCTCGGCGTAATTATCCGCCTCAATCAGGCGACGGAAGCGCGCGGATCCGGTGACGTTGCAGCGTTCGCCGACATTCACGAACAGGTCATCAGGATTAATGTTCAGCGGCTCGAGACCGGACAGTCTGCAGCTCATCGGCCGCGCGGGCTGCACTCTCGGTGCCACGCCGTCGCACACCTCGCGGATCGCTGCGATGTGATCCGGTGTGGTGCCGCAGCAACCACCGGCCAGGTTCAGGAAGCCGGCTTCGGCAAATTCGCCGACCACCGTTGCCATCTGCTCCGGCGTCTCGTCGTACTCGCCGAAGGCGTTCGGCAGACCGGCGTTCGGGTGGGCACTGACGCCGGTATCGGCAACGCGGGACAGTTCGGCGACATAGGGTCGCAGTTCGCTGGCACCCAGCGCACAGTTCAGGCCAACCATGAACGGATCGGCGTGACGTACGGAGTTCCAGAAGGCCTCGGTGGTCTGTCCGGACAGCGTGCGGCCGGAGGCGTCCGTGATGGTGCCGGAGATCATGACCGGTAACGACTCGCCAAGCGCAGCGAAGGTCTGGCGCACCGCGAATATGGCGGCCTTCGCATTCAGCGTGTCGAAAATCGTCTCGATCATCAGGAAGTCGGCGCCGCCTTCGATCAACGCGCGCGCCGCTACCGAGTAAGTCTCGACCAGCGCCTGAAAGCTGATGTTGCGGAATCCCGGGTCGTTGACGTCCGGCGAAATCGATGCGGTGCGGTTAGTGGGTCCGAGCACACCGGCCACGAAACGCGGCCGGCCGGTGCTCGCCGCGGCGTCGTCGGCGCACTGACGCGCCAGCCGGGCCGATGCGAGGTTCAGGTCAGTGACCAGCGACTCCATCGCGTAGTCGGCCATCGACGGCTCATTGCTGTTGAAGGTGTTCGTCTCGATGACGTCGGCACCCGCCGCGAGAAACTGGTGGTGAATGTCGCGAATGATGTCCGGACGCGTGAGCGTCAGCAGGTCGTTGTTGCCCTTCAGGTCCTGCGACCAGTCGGCGAACTGCGTCCCGCGGTAATCCTCTTCGGTCAGTCCGCAGCCCTGGATCATCGTGCCCATGGCACCGTCGAGGATGACGATGCGTTCGGACAGCGCCTGTTTCAGGTGCTCAAGTCGTTGCTGTCGGTCCATGACTTTCTCAGGCAGCCGCCTGGCTCGTGCGCACGCCGAGTGCGTGGCAAATCGCGTAGGTCAGCTCGGACCGGTTCAGCGTGTAGAAATGGAATTCGGACACACCTTCGCGACGCAGGGCATGCACCTGCTGGATGGCCACGCCGGCAGCGACGAGCTGCCGGGTCTGTGCGTCGTCGTCGAGGCCCTGGAATTGCTCGCTGATCGACTCCGGGATGGTCGCCCCACAGGCGGCCGCGAACTTGGTGAGCTGCGGAAATCTCGTGATCGGCAAAATGCCCGGCACGATCTCTGCTTCGATGCCCGCCAGCACGCAGCGGTCCCGGAATCGCAGGTAAGTCTCGGCGTCGAAAAAGAACTGCGTGATCGCGCGCGACGCGCCGGCGTCGAACTTGCGCTTCAGGTTGTCGAGGTCGAAATGCGCGCTCGGCGCCTCCGGGTGCACTTCCGGGTACGCCGCCACGGTGATATCGAAGTCCGCAACCTGCTTCAGACCGTCGACGAGGTCGGTTGCATAAGCGTAACCGTCGGCCAGCGGCTGGTAGCGCTTGGCCTCTTTCGGCGCATCACCGCGCAGGGCAACGATGTGGCGGACGCCGAGGTTCCAGTAGTCCTCAGCGATGGCGTTGATCTCGTCGCGGGTCGCACCCACGCAGGTCAGATGCGGCACGGGCGTCAGGTCGGTCTCTTTGATAATGCGTTCGACGGCTGCGTGGGTGCGCTCGCGCGTCGAGCCATCGGCGCCATAGGTGACCGACACGAACCGCGGCGACAGAGGCGCCAGGTGCTCGATCGACTGCCACAAACGTTCGTTCATGGCTTCGTCCGCCGGCGGGAAGAAATCGAAGGAAATCTCGATTGGGTTCTGGGTCATCGTGGTCTCTCTGTCAGGCGGCGACGCCGGCCTGTTCGCTGTGGGTGGCGACGGCGATCAGCCATCGGGGTTCACTGGCCGGGATGGCGCGCGGCGCCGACAGACGCAGGCCTGCGTCGGCGCACCACTGGCTGAGTCGTTCGCTATCCGGCCGGACACGCTGGCTGTTCGTCAGGGTCAGGAACACCAGTCGACCGCCGACACTGCTGACCCGTGATGCCTCGCGGATGGCAGCGACCGGATCGGTGGCTGCCTGCAGGGTGTCATCGAGGATGACCGTGTCGAATTTACCGTCGTCGAACGGCAGCTGGTACATGTCGCCCTGACGCAGGGTGCAGTTCGGGATTCCGGCGGTCAGCAGCTCGGCGCGCGCCAGGCGGCGCGCCCGGGGGTCGATGTCGACGCCGACCGCGCGGTTGGCGCGGCTGGCCAGGAGCTTCAGCACGTCGCCGCGACCGCAGCCAACATCCAGCAAGTCACCGAGCGGTGCGGCCACGCTCAGGTCAATCAGGTGGCGATACAGCATCCGATCGTCGTCGCCAGCAGCATCCTCGGTCACGGGCACAGTCGATGAGCGCAGTGCGTTCAGACGCGAGAGATCCTGCGCGAATACGTTGTCATCGTGGAGCAGTTCCAGCAGTCGGCGGCGCAGGGTTGCCTCCGGGCCCTGGGACACGCCGCGGTAGAAAACGAATTGGCCGTCACGAAAGCGGGTCAGCAGGCCCGCATCACACAGGGCTTTCAGGTGTTGCGACACGCGGGGCTGGCTGAGGCCGAGGATACGGGTCAGTTCCGACACCGCGCATTCGCCGCTGCTGCACAGCGCAACTATGCGCAGTCGCACAGGCTCGGCGAGTGCCTTGAAAGCGTGGATCAATTGGTTGTTGGCTGGGTGCATAAATATATAAACATTTATTTATATATTGGGTCGGAAGATCGTAGCATCGCGCTGACACGCTGACCAGTGCACGCATGCAACAAGTTGCAACCGGAGATTGAGGTGTCTGCGAGCGATGCCGACCGGCGGCACGACCGCTACTGGACGCTGCCGCTGCCGCCTACCACGTTTTCGGAAAAAAGACGTTGAATATCAACGACATCGAAGTCCCTGCGTCGACCGCAATACTCGCAGGTGACACCGAGCACACCCTGCTCTTCGACCGCCGACAAGGCGTCGTCGCGACCGAGCATACGCAGGACTTCTTCCGCACGTGCCGTCGTGCACGGGCAATGGAAGCTCACAATGCGCGACGTAAACACGCGAACGTCGTCTTCGGCGAACAGCTTGCCGATCAGCTGGACAGGGTCATCGTGATGGATTTCGCCTTCGGTCAGTGTCTCGAGCACGAAGCCGAAGCGCCGCCAGTCGTCCTCCGCCATCGTTTGCCCCGGCATTTGCTGCAGCAGCACGCCGCCGGCGTGCTCGCCGTCAGCGAACAGCGCGAGCAGGCTCGGCACCTGCACCGACCGGTCGAAGTAGTTCTCAAGACTTTTGACCAGCGATTCCGACGACATTTCAACAATGCCCTGGTACGGGCGCTCACCGTTATCGACAGTGATCGCGCAGTGCGCTCGATCCAGCAGGTCTGCAAAGGTGTTGGCGTCAACCGTGTCCTCGGTGTTGGCCATTCCGCGCATCTCGAGATCGCTGGTGCACTGCATGACCAGCATGCGCAGCGGCCCGCCGGACTGCACCTGCATGGTGATAGCGCCGTCGAACTTGAGGCTGTGCGCGATCAGCGCCGTTGCAGCCGCAGACTGCCCCAGGGTCTCCGCGACAATCGGCGCATAGTCGTGCTCACCGATCATGCGTTGCCATGCACGTGACATCTGGATCACCGCACCGCGGACCGGCAGATTCTCAAACACGAAGGGGACGATCTGGTCAGACATGGACGCTCTGCTCGCGGACGGCCCGCGGATATCAGGACGAAAGCTTTTGTTTCAAGAGCGCGTTGACCTGGCCCGGATTCGCCTTGCCGCCGGTCTCCTTCATGACCTGGCCGACAAAGAATCCGATCAGCTTGTCCTTGCCGCCTTTGTATTCCTCGACCTGCGACGGGTTGGCGTCGATGACCTTGTCGACGATAGCTTCGATCGCGGACGTGTCCGTGATCTGTTTCAGGCCACGCGCTTCGATGATGGTGTCGGCGTCACCTTCGCCGTTGAGCATCGCCTCGAACACTTCCTTGGCAATCTTTCCGGAAATCGTGTTGTCGTGAATGCGATTGACGAGGCCGGCGAGCGCCGCAGGCGCAATCGGGCAATCGGCGATGTCGAGTCCGTCACGGTTCAGAGCGGCGTTGACGTCACCGACGACCCAGTTGGCGACGACCTGCGGCGTTGCTTCCGCGGCGGCCACTGCGGCCTCGAAATAGTCTGCCAGCGCGCGCTGCGTGGTCAGAATGCCGGCGTCGTCGGTCTTTAGCCCGAGCTCGGACTCAAAGCGCGCCTGCTTCGCGTCCGGCAGCTCCGGCAGTGTCTGGCGTACCGCATCGATGTAATCCGCTGTGATTTCCACCGGCAGCAGATCCGGATCGGGGAAGTAGCGGTAATCGTTAGCCTCCTCCTTGCTGCGCATGGATCGGGTCTCGTCCTTGTCCGAGTCGTACAGACGGGTTTCCTGCACGACCTCGCCACCGTCTTCAAGCAGATCGATCTGGCGCTCGACCTCGAAGTTGATCGCGCGTTCGACAAAACGGAACGAGTTCAGGTTCTTGATCTCCGCGCGCGTACCGAAGGCCTCCTGGCCGCGCGGGCGCACCGAAACGTTGGCATCGCAGCGGAACGAGCCTTCCTGCATATTGCCGTCCGAAATCTCCAGGTAGCGCACAATGGAGTGAATCTTGCGCATGTACGCGACCGCCTCTTTCGCCGATCGCAGGTCCGGTTCGGAGACGATCTCGAGCAGCGGCGTGCCGGCGCGGTTCAGGTCAATGCCGGAATTCTGGTCCAGCCCTTCGTGCACCGATTTGCCGGCGTCCTCCTCGAGATGCGCGCGGGTGATACCGATGCGCTTCTGGCCACCCTCCTCGAGGTCGATGATCAACTCACCGTCGGCGACGATCGGCAGCTCGTACTGGCTGATCTGGTAGCCCTTCGGCAGATCCGGATAAAAGTAGTTCTTGCGTGCGAACACCGAGCGCGGCGCGACCGTGGCATTGACCGCGAGTCCGAACTTGGTCGCCATGCGCACGACTTCCTCGTTCAGCACCGGCAGCACTCCGGGGTAGCCGAGATCAATGAGGCTGGCCTGCGTATTCGGCTCGGCACCGTACGCGGTCGACGAGCCGGAAAAGATTTTTGACGCCGTCGCGAGCTGCGCGTGAATCTCAAGCCCGATGACCACTTCCCACGCCCCACTCATGCGTACGCCTCCGGGGCACGGTCGTGCCAGTCAGTCAGTTGCTGATACTGGTGACCGGTTCGCAGCAGCGACTCTTCAGCGAAATGCGGTGCGACCAGGTGCAGGCCCACCGGCAGTCCTCCGGCGAATCCGCAGGGGACCGACATACCGGGCAGACCGGCGAGGTTCGCGCCGATGGTGTAAATGTCGTTCAGGTACATCGTCACCGGGTCATCGGTTTTCTCGCCGAGCCGGAACGCAGGCGTCGGCGCCGTTGGACCGGCGATGACGTCCACGTCGGCGAACGCCTTGCGGAAGTCGTCAGCGATCAGTTGTCGCACCTGCTGCGCTTTCAGGTAGTAGGCGTCGTAGTAACCGGCCGACAACACGTAGGTGCCCGTCAAGATGCGACGCCGGACCTCCGCGCCAAAACCCTCGCCTCGACTGCGGCAGTACAGGTCCAGCAGGTCCTCCGGATTGTCGGCGCGATGCCCGAAACGCACACCGTCAAATCGGGACAGGTTGGAGGAACACTCGGCGGGTGCAACGACGTAATACGTTGGTACCGACAGGTCCAGATTCGGCAAATCGACTTCGCGCAATTCGGCGCCCTGCGCCTCCATGACCTTGAGCGCCTCGCGCACCTGTTCTCCGGTCTCGGCATCGAGGCCGTCGTCGAAGTGCTGCTTGACGATGCCTACCCTGACGCCTTTCAGCGAACCGTCCAGGCCAGCCACGTAGTCCGGCACCGGATGGTCGATGCAGGTCGAGTCACGCTCATCGTAGCCGGCCATAACGCCGAGCATCAGCGCGGCATCGGCCACCGAGCGGCAGATCATTCCGGCCTGATCGAGGCTGGACGCGAAAGCGATCATGCCGTAGCGCGACACGCGTCCGTAGGTCGGCTTCAGGCCGACGGTGCCGGTCAGCGCCGCAGGCTGGCGAATCGAACCGCCTGTATCGGTACCGGTCGCGACCGGAGCAAAGCGCGCGGCCACCGCCGCCGACGAGCCGCCGGACGAACCGCCCGGGGAACGCGCGAGGTCCCAGGGGTTTTTGACGTCGCCGAAGTAGCTTGTTTCATTCGACGAGCCCATCGCGAACTCGTCCATGTTGGTTTTGCCGAGCATGACGCCACCGGCACGGTTTATGCGCTCGACAATCGTGGCGTCATACGGGGAGACGAAGTTCTCGAGCATCCGAGAGCCGCAGGTGGTGCGCACGTCGCGCGTGCAGAAAATGTCCTTGTGCAGCAGTGGCAGGCCATTCAGGGCGCCAGCATCGCCGGCACCGCGCGCCGCATCGGCGTCGCGAGCAGCGTCCAGCGCCCGGTCGGCGGTGAGTGTCACGATGGTGTTGAGATCGCTGTCCATCGACTCAATGCGCTCAAGCAGTGTGCGGGTCAGTTCCTCGGCAGAAAAATCACCGGCCGCCAGCCCGCCGGCCAGCTCCGTCATGCTTTGCTGATACAGTGCCTTGTCCGTCATGCCGCTCACTCGATCACTTTGGGCACGAGGTACAGGCCGTCCCGGACCTGGGCGGCGTTGTCCTGGTAGCGATCCCGCTCATTGGTCTCCGTGACCGCGTCTGCGCGGAGCCTCTGGGACTGATTCAGGGGGTGCGCCATGGGCACCACGTCCTTTGTGTCCGCCTGCGACAGCTGGTCGACGAAATCGACGATTTTGGACAGCTTTTCGACCGTCTCCGGCAAATCGTCGTCGGCCACCTTCAGGCGGGCCAGCATCGCGATGTGCTGGACCTGTTCTTTTTCGAGTGACATAGGGTTTTTTCGCTTAAAAAGCCGATGTTGGAACGCTTCCGACGAAGCGCCGGCAATGATACACGCCGCCTTGTGCAATGTCGTGGGCATTATTAGACTACGCCGGTTAACTCGTCTCCGGCTCCGCCAC
>JBCCNM010000110.1:0-10381 GCA_039025835.1 Pseudomonadota bacterium
AGCTCCGGGTTCATCATCAAGATGCAGCAGGGAGCGCTGGCCGCCTGCAAGCAGTCCGGCTACGACCTGCTGATCCACCCCTGCCACTACCGAAATCCGAATGCCGAGCAGGAACTGCAGGACGTCATTGACCGTACACGGCCATCCGGCGTCATTCTCGCTGCGCCGCTGTCGAACATGCCAAAGCTCGTGGATGCCATTCGCGACACCGGCGTACCGTTCGTGCCGCTGGCCCAGGGCCTGGAGGACAGCAGTGAATTCACCGTTGCGACCAACGACCGGGCCTTCAGCGCTGAGATGACACGCTACCTGGCCTCGCTCGGCCACACACGCATCGGCTTTGTCCGCGGCAACCCGGTGCACGTCGCCGTCAGCAAGCGGTTCCTCGGCTACCAGGACGGACTCGCCGACTGCGGGCTGCCGTTCGACAAGGCTCTGGTCGTCCAGGGCGACAACTCCATCGGCTCCGGTGAGCGCTGCGGCGGTGAGTTGCTGCAACTTGCCGAACCGCCCACCGCGATCTTCGCCGCCAACGACGACATGGCCGCCGGCATCCTGCGTGAGGCGGCCCGGCGCGGAGTGCCAGTCCCGGAGCAACTGTCGGTCGCCGGCTGCGACGACATCTCGCTGGCGCAGCAAATCTATCCGTCGCTGACGACGGTCCGCCAGCCGCTGTTTGAGATGGCGGAAGCTGCCGCGCACGTGCTGACCCGCGGCAAGGAACAAAGCGGCATCCTGACGGTGCCGGCCGAACTGAAAATCCGCGAGTCCACCGGACCCGCCCCCAACTAGCCGTCCGCCGGCTTCTCAAACACGAGGAAGTGCTGCTGCGGCAGGAAGCCCTCGGTGCGCAGCCAGCGCAAGCCGATTGCCTCCATTTCCTTTCGCGCCTGCGCCTCCGACATTTTGTGCAGCCGCTTGATCGGCACGAACGGGTCTTCGGCGCGGTACTCGATGAGCACCATCAGCCCACCGGGTTTCAGGCCGCGCACCATCGCCTCGCCCATCTCCAGCGGATGCGAGAATTCGTGGTAGGCATCGACAATCAGCACCAGGTCAACACTCTCCGCCGGCAGGTTGGGGTCTTTGATCGTACCCAGCACCGGTTCGACATTGGCCGGCTCACCGCGCGCCTTGCGGTCCTCGATAATGTCGAGCATCTCCTGCTGGATATCGACAGCCAGCACCCTGCCCTCCGGCACACGCCGTGCCATCGGAAACGAAAAATAGCCGGTGCCGGCGCCGATGTCGGCGATCACGTCGTCGGCCTCCAGCGGCAGCGCATTGATCAACAGGTCGGTGCGCTCCTCGCGGAGTCGTTCGGAGCGCTCCAGCCAGGCGGCGCCGAGATGGCCCATGACGTGCGAAATCTCACGACCCATGTAGATCTTGCCGATGCCGTCGCGATTCGGCGGGGTCTGCGTATACGGTCCGGCCTCGACAGGCTCAGCCGGCTCTGCGGTGCAGGCCGCTGCCGTGCACAACATCAGGCAAACGATCATCCGTCGGATAAGGTCAGGCATGTTCAGTCTCCACGGCCTGGCAAGACGGACACCACCATGTGCCCCGGTGATGCCGGCCCAGTCGTTGATTGCGGATGCGGGTTCCGCAGGTCAGGCACGGTTTGCCGTGCCGGTTGTACACCCAGAGTCGACCGGCGCCGTCTTTCTCGAGCCGGGTTACCCGGCGGCCGCCGCCGAGATTGCGGCCGAGCCGATCAGCGGCGGTACGAAAGCAGCGCTCCAGGGCCTCGTCGCTGACCTCGTCGAGCGTCAAAAACGGCGACAGGCGTTCGATGAAGAGAATTTCGGATTTGTAGACATTGCCGATGCCGGCCGCGATCCGCTGGTCGAGCAGTGCGTCTCCGATCAGCGCGTCGCCATCGAGTATTTCACGAACCCGTTCGATCAGGGCAGTGAAGTCTATCTCGTCGGCAATCAGGTCCGGTCCCAGCCGGCTGTGCACGATGCGATTGCGAACGCTCGGTGTGCGTATCAGCTCCACTTCCATCGCATTGAAGCAGACATAGTCTTCGCCGTTAACGCGAACCACCAGCGAGGCCCGATGGCGCGGTTTCTTCCACTCCTCGCCGGGCGCGTAGCGATGCCAGGAGCCGTACATGCCGAGGTGGCTGCGCAGCGACATGCCGCTGTCCAGGTCAAAGAACAGGTGCTTGCCGCGCGCGGTGACGGCATCGATGCGGCGATGCCGGCAGGCCCCCGCGGCGCGCGTATCGGCCATCCGGATGTCGTCAATCACCTGCTCGCGCAGACGCGGTGCGAGGTAGTTGGCGATCTTGTGAATCGTATCTCCCTCAGGCACGACTGGCATGCGCCTCCACATCGATCAGCCCGCGGTAGTCACTGACAAACCCGGCCTCGCGGAATGCCGGCAACAGTGGAGAGTGCACGACATCGACGCCATCGATCTTCTCAATCACCAGCATGCCGTCAGTGCTCCGCCAGCGGCGCAGCGCGTCGATAACGACCGGGACGGCGTTGTCGAATTCGCGGTACACCTGCGGGAAGGTGATCAGCGAGCGTCCGCGTTTGCCGATAAACAGCAACGGCTGTCCGCGCGCCATCAGCAGATGCGCACCGGCGACGCGGCGTGGTTTGGACTTGTCCTCGTTACCGGACAGCGGCCACGGCAACGACGCGCCATACGGATTGGCGGGGTCAACGGCCGACAGGGCCAGAACCTCGTCCACCGACAGCGGTGCATCTCGCTCCTCAGCCTCTTCCCGGTGGTCGCGCAGTCGATCGACGGCGCCCGCATACGCGAACTGCGCGCCCTCAAGCCCCTCGACGAAATAACCGCGTTTCACGCGGCCCTGTTCTTCCATCTCTCGCAGCACCTTGTAAACGGAGCCAAACGCGATGCCTTCCGCCAGCGTGGTCTTGCGGGCGACGATGCCGTGTCGGTCGAGCAGCAACCTGGCGCGCGCCACGGCCTTGCGGGTCGGCGGCACGTCACCGGTGAGATCGGTCACGCGCGACCAGCGACCGCCGGCGGTAAAGCCCGCGTTGCGTCGACGACCCTTGCGCGGTCCGCCGGCCAGTTCGCGCAGCGGACCAAAGGTGTCGTTGGTGATCTGGCCGGCCCAGACGAGGTCCCACAGTGCGGCACGAATCTCGCGGGCGTCCGCGCCGGTCTCGCGCGCCGCGTCTTCAATCTCGAGCGTGAACGAGGCGCCGCGGATCTCCAGGCACGACAGAATGGCCTGCTGCACCGGATCGTCTGTCTCGTAATCGTCAATCTCGAGCAGATCGCTGACCTGCTCGCGCAGGTACAGCGCGATACGGCCATCGCGTGCACCGTTCGCGCCGCGACCGACCCAGACAACCTGACCCGACGCCGCCAGCATGTCGAGCGATTCCGAGCGGTAATCGCCAACGCGGGCCGGCAACACGTGCGTGCTGAGCAGCGACCACGGCAGCGGCAGGCCCTGCAGCTGGCCGATCGTCTCGAGCAGGCGTTCGTTACCGCGTCGGTCGTCGCCAATGCCGTGCCAGCCGGGCAGGAACAGCGCAAGCGCCGATCCATCGACCGGCGCCACTTCATCGCGCAGGCGCGCCAGATTGCGCCGCTTCAGACGCCGCAGCACCTCGGCATCGCACCACTCGAGCTCGACGCCGCCCGGTCGAATCTCACCGCGCACCAAGGTGCCGTCACGCTCCAGGCCTTCGAGCACCGGCAGAAGCTGCTGCTCGCGCATGCCGTAACGTTGCGCCGGCTCCCGGGTCGTAAACGGTCCGTGGTGCCGCGCGTAACGCTTCAGCAGCACCTCCAGCGGTCGCTCGACCGTCTGCAGAAAACGCTGCGGGATACCGCCGGGCGGCATCGTGCCCAGCGCGTCGCGATACAGCCCCGCATCGTCGGCGGCAATCCAGCGCTGCTCGTCATTGACGCGCACGCGAATCGCGCGGAGCTGTTGCTGCAGCGCATCGATCCACTGTGCGGCCGGCCCGTCACAGCGCTCGGCAAGTTCCTCGTCATTCAGGTCGCCGAGCCGCCGCAGCAGGTCGTTGAGCTCGTCGGCATCGCGGGCCTGGTAGTCGACCGCGGTGTGCTGCAGTTCGTCCTCAAGCTCCAGCAATACGTCAGCATCGATCAGCTCACGCAACTCGGCCTGGCCTAACAGTTCGTTCAGCAGCGAGCGATCCAGCGTCAACGCCTGCGCCTTGCGCTCAGCGAGTGGCGCGTCCTGCTCGTAGAGGTAAGCCGCGACGTAGGCAAACACCAGCGACTTGGAAAACGGCGATGCCGATCGCGTCTCGATGTCGTCTACGGTGATCGAGCGCTTGCGGATGTCCTCGAGCAGCGTCTTCAGACCGGGCAGGTCGAAGGTGTCGGCGAGTGCCTGGCGATACGTCTCGATGACGATCGGGAAGTTCGGGTAGCGGCGGACCGTAGCCAGCAGATTCTGCGCCTTCAGGCGCTGTGCCCACAGCGGCGAGCGCTGGCCGGGGTTGCGCCGGCGCAGCAGCAGCGAGCGCACGGCATTCTCGCGGAACAGGCCGGCAAACAGGGCGGTACTCGCAAGCTGTTCGGTAACGAGCTCCTCAACCTCGTCCGGGTCCGGCACGAGATCGTCGAGCGGCGGTAGCTCCTCGGTGTCAGCGAAGCGCAATACGATGCCGTCGTCGGTGTACATGACCTGCATTTCAAAGCCGGTGGCATCACCGAGGCTGCGCTGCAGCGCCATCGCCCAGGGCGCGTGAATTCGCGCGCCAAAGGGTGTCAGGATGCAGATACGCCAGTCACCGAGCTCGTCGCGGAAGCGCTCGACCGTGATCGCGCGATCGGTCGGCAGCGCACCGGTCTCACGGCGCTGTTCCGCGATGTAGGCCGCCAGATTGCCGGATGCCATCGCGTCCAGCGTCGTGTGCTCCTCGATCCAGCGCGCCATTTTGTCTTCACCGAAACGACCGACCTTGCGCAGGAAGGCGCCGATGGCCCGGCCGAGTTCGATCGAACGGCCAGGGCCGTCGCCGCGCCAGAATGGCAGGCGACCTGGCTCGCCGGGCGCCGGGGTCACGATGACGCGGTCGCGGGTAATCGACTCAACATGCCAGGTGCTCGCGCCCAGCGTGATGTTGTCGCCCGGCCGGGTCTCGAACACCATCTCCTCGTCCAGCTCGCCAACGCGTGGGCCGTCTTCGCCAAGATGCACGCCATAGGCGCCGCGATCCGGGATCGTGCCCGCGTTCATGCGGGTCACCATGGCCGCGCCGCGTCGCGGCGACAGTCGATTCTCGCTGCGATCCCACGCCAGCAGCGGTTTCAGGTCGGCGAAATCCGACGACGGGTAACGACCGGACAGCATGTCGAGCACGGCCTCGAGCACGTCGCGCGACAGCTCGCGGTATTGCGAGGCGCGCCGAATGCATTTTTCGATCTCGTCGACCGTCATCGGCGCATGGCAGACCATCGCAACCAGCTGCTGTGCCAGCACGTCGAGCACGTTCATCGGCACGCGGATGCTGTCGAGGTCGGCTTTTAGCATGCGATCGGCGACCACCGCCGACTCGAGCAGGTCACCGCGAAACTTCGGGTACAGTCGGCCAACACTGACCTCACCCACACCGTGACCGGCGCGACCGACGCGCTGCAGGCCGCGAGCGATCGAACCCGGGGACTCGACCAGGATCACGAGATCGACGGCACCCATGTCGATGCCAAGTTCGAGCGAGCTGGTGGCGACGATGCCCTTGATGCGGCCGAGCTTCAGGCCTTCCTCGATGTCGGCGCGCTGGCCGTGCGAGATGCTGCCGTGGTGTGCCAGCACGAGTTCTTCCTCGGCCAGCTCATTGAGCTTGTGCGCAAGCCGTTCGCAGAGTCCGCGGCTGTTGACGAAGATGATCGTCGAACGGTTACCGTGAATCGCGTCGAGCAGCTCGGGGTAGATCGACGGCCAGATTCCGCGTTCGGAACGCGGCCGCCCAACTTCGCGGCTGTACAGCTCGCCGAGGATGGAGCCGCCCTCCTGGGTTTGCATGTCGGGCGTCGGCGGGTTCTGCATGTCCGGCACCGGCACAGTGACCGTCAGGTCGATGCTCGGCGGTGACGAGCAGTCGATAATGTCGACCTCGCGCTCGCCACCGAGAAACGACGCCACGGCGTCGAGTGGCTTGGCGGTGGCCGACAGACCGATGCGCTGCGGTTCCTGCTCGGTCAGCGCCGACAGCCGTTCCAGCGACAAGGCCAGGTGCGCGCCCCGCTTGGTCGGGGCGAGCGCATGAATCTCGTCGATGATCACCGTGTCGACAGTGGCCAGCGTCGCCGCGACCTTCGAGCCCAGCATCAGGAACAGCGACTCCGGCGTCGTCACAAGAATCTCGGACGGCTGCTTGATCTGCCGCTGTCGATCGCGCTGCGGCGTGTCACCGGTGCGCACCGCGACACTCGCCTCGTGGAATGACTTATCGATACGCTCCGCGGTGCGCACGATGCCGACCAGCGGTGCACGCAGGTTGCGCTCGATGTCGTACACCAGCGCCTTCAGCGGCGAGATATAGAGAATCCGCACGCCTTTCTCACGCGGTTGCTCGGCGCGACCCAGGCGGTCGATGCCGGCCAAAAACGCCGCCAGTGTTTTGCCGCTGCCGGTCGGCGCCACCAGCAAACTGTGCCGGCCGGCAACGATGTTCTTCCAGCCTTTCGCCTGCACCTTCGTGGGCGATGCAAAATTGTCGGCAAACCAGGCCTGCGTCGCGGGATGGAAGGACTTCATGACGCTGCACCCGCGAACAGGGAGCGGACCGTGTCGATCGTGTCGGCATCGTCCGCCGTCTTGTCATCGCGGTAACGCTTCAGGCGTGCAAAGCGCAGGGCCATGCCCGCCGGGTACTGACTGCTGCTCTGAATATCGCTGACGGCGATTTCTGCAACCAGCTCGGGACGGACGTACACCGTGTAGTCATCGCGCGAAACCTCGCGCTCAAGCAGCGCGTCGGTCTGCCACTTCAACACCTTGTCGGTCAGGCCTTTGAAGGTCTTGCCGAGCATGACAAAGTCGTCACCGTCGCGGGCCGCGAGGTGCAGATTTGACAGCCAGCCTTTGCGTCGCCCACTGCCCCATTCAGCGGCGAGAATCACCAGGTCGAGCGTGTGCGCCTGCTTGATCTTCAGCCAGTCCGAGCCACGGTTGCCGGCGGCATACACGCTGTCCGGCGCCTTCGCCATGATGCCTTCGTGACCGAGATCGAAGGCGTCGGCAAGGAAAGCGGCCGCGACCGACGTATCATCGGTATCAAGCTGCGTGACGCGCTGTTCAGCAGGGAGTACCTCCCGCAGTGCGGCCAGCCGTTCGGTCAGTGGGCGATCGATCAGTTCCTCACCGTCGAGGTACAGGCAGTCAAAATAGAGATCGCTCATCGGCAACGTTTTACGCATCTCATCGACCTGGCTGCTGCGACCAAAACGCTTCATCGTGACCTGAAACGGCAGCGGTCGGCCGTCCTCGCGCAGGCAGATCGCCTCGCCGTCGAGGATGATCGACGATACCGGCAGTTGATGAACCCGTTCGACAATTTCCGGCAGACGCTCGGTCACGTCGTTGAGCTGCCGAGTGACGATGCGCACGTCATCGCCGTCGCGGTGGACCTGGATGCGCGCGCCGTCGAGCTTGGTCTGCAGCACGGCGTGGCCGAGCGCGTTCATCGCGTCTGCCATCGTATCCACCGGCTGGGCCAGCATCGGCCGCATCGCGGCCAGCGGTGTCAGGCGGTAGCGTGAAAGGCCGTCCACGCCGTCGATGAATGCGGTTTCCGCAACGGCTGCCGGGTCTGCGGACAGCATCACGGCACGGCGGACCGCTGCGACGTCGATACCGGTCGCGTCCGCCAGGCTCTCAATGAGCACGGCCTCCAGCGCGCCCTGGCGAAGCTCACCAAGCACCAGACCGGCGAGAAACCGCTGTTCGTCTGCGCTGACGCGGGCCAGCAGGTCTTCGAGCAGGGTCTCGCGACGCTGCTTTGAGCCGGCGCCCGAGGTTCCGCCGATATCGGTCATGACCTGGTCGACGTGCTGCAGCGACACCGCATCGGTACCCGTGTCGACGGCATTCATCACATTGCCCACCATCGCGGGACCGAGGCCGATACGACCTTGCGGCAGCTCGCCGCTCAAATAGCTGACGACCAGACGAATCGTGCCGGCATCGGCCGCGCTGAGCATCTCGCTCAGGATCGCGCGCTTTTTCAGCCGACTGCGGGTTTTGGAGACCGCCGTCGACACATTGACGAGTTCAGACAGGTTCATGGCGGACCGGGCGCATGACGCGCACAAGGCCGACCAGTGTAACGCGACGCTCCGGGGCCCGTCAGGCGGGGATTCCGGCGGATACACCTCTTTACAAAGGTCAGGGTTTGGGTCAGCTCGCGTTGTCGAAGTCTGCCACGGTCTGCGCGGCGACGGCGCGCAGGTAGGCCGCGGTTTCCGCCGGCAAGCCTGCCGTGTAGTCAAGATCCCCGAGTTCGCCGTGCAGTCGAACAAAGAACACGCTGGCTGCGAGATAGGTGCCAGCCAGCGTCGGGTGACTGCGGTCCGCAATGCGCAGTGCGATGTCCGGCCGATCCCGGGTCACTGTCTCGAACGCGAGGCCGACCGGCGACACCTCGGCGTCTATCTCTTTGGCCACCGAAACATACGCGTCACGCAGCACGGCCGTCATCTCGGGTCGGTGAGTGCGCGCCCAGGTCATGAACAACACCGGGCGAGCGCCGTCGTCACGAATTCGGGTGTTGTGCTCAACGGCGGCTGCGCGGAATCGCTGGAACGCATCAATCGGACCGAGACTGTGGCCCTGCAGCACCACGACATCCCAGTCCTCGGCCAGCAGCAGATAGGCAAGACCCTGATGATGTTCGGACAGGTTACCGCCGGAGATCGTGTTGATACGAACCCGCTGGGTCTTGTCCGGGTACTTCTCGCGAACCATCTGGCGGTAGTGGTTGTGCAGGCTGTTGTTGTAGTACGTGTAGCTGTTACCGATGAACAGCACGCGATCCGGGCCATCAGCCGTGGCCGACGTCGCAACGAGAGCCGGAAGCATTGCAGCGGCCAAAAGGGTCAGCATCCTCATAGCAGGACACCATAGCGATGAATCAGCGCGGCGCAAAGTTGTTGTCGGTCATCCCTCGGGCGCAAGACGCCAGGCGACGAGAATTTTTAGTTTCAAAACTAACTAAACCCTTTCCAATGAGCATCTTGCGCTGCTTTTCGGTATGTTCGGTAGGGCATACAAAAATAATATTCTTGGGGGAATATCAATGACTACGTACGACTCACGTCGCGGTCGCTGTCGCATGCTCGCAACAGCCGCCGCGCTGGCGCTTGCAGTCTCCGGCCAGGCGCTCGCTCAACAGGAAGAGGACGACGAGGAAGCGGTCGACGAAATCACCGTCACCGGCACGCAGATCAAGGGCGCCCAGATCAGCGAGGCGCTCGCGGTTTCTGTCATCAGCACGGAAGACATTGACGCGATCGGTGTTGAATCGGGCGATGAGCTGCTCGACTCCATCCCGGAACTCGGCCAGAACTTCTTCAGCGAAACCGACACCGCCGGTGGCGTAAACGCCGCGCGCGGGGACGTCGGTGCCATCAACATGCGCAACCTCGGCACCGGCAACACGCTGGTGCTGCTGAACGGTCGTCGCCTGGTTAACATGGCGACCTACCAGACAGAGACGGTCGGCGGCAGTTTCGTACCGGTCAACTCGGTCAATTCCAACCACATCCCGGTGTTCGGTGTGGATCGTATTGAGATCCTGCGCGACGGCGCGTCCGCCATTTACGGGGCTGACGCAGTAGCCGGCGTGGTCAATACGGTCCTGAAGGACGACTACGAAGGCCTTCGACTGCGTGTTCGCGGCACCGAGTACGACGAGTTGCCGCGCGGCGACCAGTCCATCGGCATCGAGTGGGGCGGCAGCTTCAACGGCGGCGCAACCAACGTTGGCGTGTTTTCCCGCTACCTGCGACGCGATCGTGTGAACAGTGGCGACGACGAGCGCTGGTCAGACTCCGATTTCCGCCGTCGCTTCCCGAGCAGCTCGCCGTTTTCAACCAGCACACAGTTCCGCAACAACAGCGCAAACTCGATCTTCGGTCGCTTCGACATCATTCCCAGCACGCCGAGCTCAAACACGCTGCGACAGAATGATGTTGTCGACTCGTCTGGCGAATTCGAACTGTTCCCGATCAATTCCAGCGAGTGTTCAAGCTCGACGGCAATTGATCTCGGCAACGGCGTCTGCATGCGCGAAGACTCAGGTTCCACCGGCGTACGCTACAACCTGAATGACAATCGTGACCTGCTCTCAGAACTCGAACGCACGACGATCTACGGTTACGTCAACCACGAGTTCGACTCCGG
>JBCCNM010000111.1:0-10344 GCA_039025835.1 Pseudomonadota bacterium
ATCGGACATGGCGCACTGGAACGAGTTTGATTACGTGATTTTCAACGACGACCTCGACCGGGCCGTTGCCGACCTCGAAGACGTGTTTTCCGGCAACGGCGAGCGCTCGTCGACCGCCACACCGAAACTCAGGGCCGCCGTGAAAGCCATGCTGGCGGCCGGCGAAGACTGACTTATATCGGCTTGGAATAAGCGCTGGCCGCGCCACGCGGCGGCCGCTACCGTGTTCACAACCTGAATAAACCGGACAACACGCCGATGGCTCGCATTACCGTAGAAGACTGCCTCGACAACATCGACAACATTTTTGAAATGGTACTGGTCGCCGCTAAACGCGCGCGCCGCGTCGCGCACGGCGCCGACCCGATGGTCGAGCTGGAAAACGACAAGCCCACCGTGATCGCCCTGCGCGAAATCGCCGAAGGTCACGTCACGCCCGCCATCCTCGACGAGCTCGACCAGCCGGTCACCGAAGACCTGCTGCAGCCGGAAGTCGCTGAAGAGATCCTGCCGGTTCGCGGCATCTCGATCGCCGACTGACCGGTCGGCACCGAGCCCCTGACGCCCCGCCGCGGGCGCAGGCTCGCTCAACGCCCTGGGCATTGACCGACGGACGTCGTCCGATCCGGGTAAGCCCTGATATCGGCGCGCAAAACCCGGCCACGTGCACATTGAATTAAGGCCCATCGGCGCTAGTATCGGAAGGCTATGATGAGTATTGCCCTGTATAAGGTGCCTCGCTGCTGATGGATTACACGGCGACCAGCATCCTGTCCAAGCTGCCGATGGCGCTGCGCCGCGATAACGGCATGCGCCAGCTCGTCTCCACGCTGGGCGAATACCTGCCGGAAGAACGCGTCGAAAAAATCGTCGGCGCTTACGAGTACGGCGCCGAGGCGCACGAAGGGCAGATGCGCAAAACCGGTGAGCCCTACATCACTCATCCGGTCGCGGTCGCGCAGGCGCTGGCCGATATGCGACTGGACGCCCAGGCCATCGAAGCCGCCATCCTGCACGATGTGGTCGAGGACACCGAAGTCAGCCTCGATGACATCACCGAACGCTTCGGCCAGGAAGTCGCCGCACTCGTCGACGGCGTCTCCAAGCTCGACCAGATCCAGTTCCGCAGCCGTGCAGAGGCGCAGGCGGAGAGTTTCCGCAAAATGATGCTGGCGATGATCGGCGACATTCGCGTCATTCTCGTCAAACTGTCCGATCGCCTGCACAACATGAAGACCCTCGGCGGCATGCCGACTGAGAAGCAGCGCCGCATCGCCCGCGAGACCCTGGATATTTACGCACCGATCGCCAATCGTCTCGGCATTCACCGCATGAAGACCGAGCTCGAGGACCTGGGCTTTCGTTACCTGTGGCCGATGCGCTATCGCGTTATCGAAAAGGCGCTGCAACGCAGCGAAGGCAACCTGCGTCACGTGGTCAACAGCATCTCGGAGGAGCTCGGTGCGCTGCTGCATCGCGAAGGCGTCAGTGCCGAGATCGATGGTCGCAAAAAACACCTGTACAGCATCTACAAGAAGATGCTGGAGAAAAAACGCACACTCTCCGAGGTGGTCGATGTATACGGCTTCCGTATCGTCGTCGACAGCGTCAACGACTGCTACCGCGTGCTCGGTCTTGTGCACGGCCTCTACAAGCCGATGCCCGGACGCTTCAAGGACTACATCGCGATCCCGCGACTGAACGGCTACCAGTCACTGCACACAACCCTGTTCGGTCCCAAGGGCCTGCCGCTGGAAGTGCAGATTCGCACGCACGAGATGGATCGCGTCGCGGAGTCCGGCGTGGCCTCGCACTGGCAGTACAAGGCCGACGATCCGGAAGATGCCGCCTCGCAGCGACGTACGCGGGAGTGGCTGTCGAACCTCGCCGAGCTGCAGGACGCCGGGTCCTCCGAGGAGTTTCTCGAGTCGGTCAAGGTCGATCTGTTCCCGGACAAGATTTACGTGTTCACCCCCAAGGGCGACATCATGCCGTTGCCGAAAGGCTCGACGACGGTCGATTTCGCCTACGCAGTGCACACGGACATCGGCAACAAGACGGTGGCGGCGAAGGTCGATCGCCGGCTTGTGCCGCTGCGCACCGAGCTCTCCAACGGCGTGACTGTCGAGATCGTGACCGCGAAGAGCGCCAAGCCGAATCCGAACTGGCTGAGCTTTGCGCGCACGGCGAAAGCCCGCAACTCGATTCGCGGTTACATGCGCCGCCTGCGCTCTACCGAGTCCATCGATCTCGGCCGGCGCCTGCTGGATCGCACGCTGAAGGATCTCGACTCCAGCCTGCGCAAAGTAGGCAAGCTGCGCATGAAAGCAGCGCTCGAAGAACTCGGACTCAACAATACCTCCGAGCTGTATGAACAAATCGGCCTCGGCGAACGGCTCGCGCCGCTGACCGCGCGCCTGCTGCTCGGCATCGACAGCGAGGGCCAGGTCGAGAACCAGCAGGCGAATCTCGTCATCGCCGGCACCGAAGGCATGGTCGTCAGCTACGGCAAATGCTGCTACCCGATCCCGGGTGACGACGTCATGGGCTATATGAGCCGGGGCCGCGGCGTCGTGGTTCACCGCAGTACCTGCCGCAACCTGCACAACTTCCAGAAGCAGGCAGAGAAGTGGATCGCCGTGCGCTGGGAAGATGACATCGACGTTGAGCTGCACAGCCTGATTCACGTCGAGACAATCAACAAACCCGGCGTGCTGGCCGAAGTGGCCGCTGTCATCGGTGACGAGGATTCCAACATTGAGCAGGTCGAAGTGCTCGGCCGTCACGAGGATTGCTCGGTGCTCGCCTTCCTGATCCTCGTCAAGAATCGCACCCACCTCGCCAGAATCATGCGCAGCGTCAAACGCATGAAGAACGTCATCCGAATCACGCGCGAAGGCACCTAACCTCCAGGGCAGACCATGAATAACAAGCATTCGATCCACACCGAGCACGCGCCCGCGGCGATCGGCACCTACTCGCAGGCCGTAAAGACCGGCGGCCTCGTATTCCTGTCGGGCCAGATCCCGCTCGATCCGGCAACGATGAGCGTCGTCGACGGCGATTTCGAAACGCGCGCCCGTCGCGTGTTCGACAACCTGAAAGCCGTCGCCGAAGCGGCCGGGGGCAGCCTCGACGATGTCGTCAAGGTCACCGTTTTCCTGACCGATCTCGACAACTTCGCCACCGTCAACGCGGTCATGGAGGACTACTTCACGGCCCCGTACCCGGCGCGTGCCGCGGTCGGCGTGGCGTCACTGCCAAAAGGCGTGGACGTGGAGGCGGACGCGATCCTCGCCCTGCCGTAACCCCTGACGATAGCCCCGGAGTAGCCCGCAGTGAGTCTTGGCCTCGATGCCGGCCTCGTCGCGCTGAACGGGGTCGGTCCTGCGCTCGCAAAAAAACTCGAGAAACTCGGGCTGTATTGCGTGGAGGACCTGCTGTTCCTGCTGCCGTTGCGCTACGAAGACCGCACGCAACTGCGCAAGCTCGGCACGATCCTGCCGGGCGAGCGCGTGCTCACGAGCGGCGAGGTACTGCTCGCCGAAACCGTGTACCGCGGACGGCGCAATCTGCTGGTGCGCGTCTCCGACGGCACCGGCCAGCTGACGCTGCGCTTCTTTCACTTTTCCAACAGCCAGCGCGACCAGTTTCGCCCTGGCATTCGCCTGAGCTGCTTCGGCGAGGCGCGCAAGGGACCGTCGGGTCTCGAGATGGTGCACCCGGAATATCGGCTGCTGCGCGGTGACGCCGACGAGGTCGTCAACGATTCCCTGACAGCGGTGTATCCGGCGACCGAGGGCATTCAACAGGGACGCCTGAGACTGCTGACCGACCAGGCGCTGAACCTGCTGGCCTCGGAGCCACCGCGCGAGCTGCTGCCAGACACGATCCGACGCCGCCTGGGCATGCCGTCACTCGCCGAAGCCATCCAGTATCTGCACCGGCCGCCACCGGATGCCGACGTCAAGGCGCTGAAATCGGCTAAGCACCCGGCGCAGCAGCGGCTCGCATTTGAGGAACTGCTCGCGCATTACCTGAGCCTGCGCTCGCTGCGGGAGGTCGCCAGCGAGGTGCCGGCGCCGGTCCTGCCTGTGGGCAGCAAGCTGGTCGATAGCTTCATCGAAGCGTTGCCGTTTACGCTGACCGCCGCGCAGCAGCGCGTCGTGAGCGATATCCAGCGCGACCTCAGCGAGGCGCACCCGATGATGCGGCTGATCCAGGGCGACGTCGGCTCTGGCAAGACGGTGGTAGCCGCCATTGCCTGCCTGCAGGCGGTCGCCGCCGGCGTGCAGGCGGCGATCATGGCACCGACCGAACTGCTGGCCGAGCAACACCTGCGATCGTTCACCGACTGGCTGGAACCGCTGGGCATCACACCGGTGTGGCTGGCCGGCAGCCAGAAAGCGGCGGCACGGCGCGAGTCGCTGGCGGCGATTGCGGACGGTACTGCACAGGTCGTGGTCGGTACTCATGCCCTGTTCCAGGAAGGGGTCAGCTTCGATCGACTGGGTCTCGTCGTCATCGATGAGCAACACCGCTTCGGCGTGCATCAGCGCATGGCGCTGCGCGACAAGGGCGGTGAAGCCGGCCAGCCACACCAGCTCGTCATGACAGCGACACCGATCCCGCGCACGCTGGCGATGGCGGCGTATGCGGACCTCGATACGTCGATCATCGACGAGCTGCCGCCCGGTCGAAAACCGGTCAGCACGATCGCGATCTCGGACAGCCGTCGCGACGAGGTCGTCGCGCGGGTGCGGTCCGCCTGCGCCGATGGCAAGCAGGCTTACTGGGTCTGCCCGCTGATCGAGGAATCCGACGTGCTCGAGGCGGAAGCCGCCGAGGCCAGCTTTGCGATGCTCACCGAACAGCTTTCCGAGCTGCGAGTCGGGCTTGTGCACGGGCGCATGAAGCCGGTCGAGAAAGACCGCGGCATGCGCGCCTTCAAGGACGGTACCATCCAGCTGCTCGTCGCGACGACGGTGATCGAAGTCGGCGTCGATGTGCCGAACGCAAGCCTGATGATTATCGAAAACGCCGAGCGCATGGGCTTGTCGCAGCTGCACCAGCTTCGCGGCCGAGTCGGTCGTGGCAGTGCCGAATCGCACTGCGTGCTGCTGTACAAGTCGCCGCTGGGACAACTCGCCAAGCAGCGTCTGTCCGTGCTGCGCGACACCAACGACGGCTTCATCGTCGCGCAGCGCGACCTGGAGCTGCGCGGCCCCGGCGAATTGCTCGGCACGCGCCAGACCGGACTGCCGGACTACCGCATTGCCGACCTGTCGCGAGATGCTGAACTGATGCCGCGCGTGCAGTCCGCGGCCAACGAGATCATGGCGCAGCGTGAACTGCGTGCGGCCATCGTGCGCCGCTGGCTCGGCAAGGCCGAACGCTACGCCAAGGTCTGACGCGCGCATCGTCGGCGAGTTTGGTAACGTCCGCCGCATGGCACGTAACAGCACCTGGCAGGAACTCCGCCTGCAGCTCATCAACTACGGCAAGCTGATCCGCATCGAAAAACCGATCGGCATCTGGTTGCTGCTGTGGCCGACGCTGTGGGCCCTGTGGATTGCCGGTGAAGGGTCGCCGGACAGCGCGCTGTTCGTTATTTTCACAGTCGGTGTGTTCATCATGCGCTCGGCGGGCTGCGTGCTGAACGATTACGCCGATCGCAACATCGACCCGTACGTCGAACGCACGCGTGACCGACCGATTGCCTCCGGTGCCGTGTCGCCGGGCGAGGCGTTAACGCTGTTCGTGGCGCTCGGTCTGATCGCCATCGGACTCGCGTCGATGCTCAATCCGCAGGCACAGCTGCTCGCCGTGGGTGGCGCCGTGTTGACCATCATCTATCCGTTTATCAAACGTTTCGTGTCGATCCCGCAGTTTGTGCTCGGCGCAGCATTCGGCTGGGCGGTGCCGATGGCGTTTGCCGCGCAAACCGGCGGGACACCGCAGGTCGCCTGGCTGATGTTCGGCGCGACTCTGGTCTGGGCGGTTATCTATGACACCTTCTACGCGATGGTGGATCGCGACGACGACGTAAAGCTGGGTGTGAAGTCGACCGCTATCCTGTTTGGCGATGCCGATCTGTTTATCCTCGGCGGCCTGCAGCTCGTTATGCTGACGGCGCTCGCCCTGATCGGCAGCCAGGCAGAGCTGGGTGGCTGGTTCTACGCGTCCATCGTCGTTGCGGCTTTGTTGATGGCCTATCACCAGTGGCTGGCTCGCCACCGCGACCGCGACGGTTGCTTCCGCGCCTTCCTGCACAACCATTACATCGGACTCGCCGTGTTCGTCGGCATCGTGCTCGACTACAGCCTCGCCTGAGACGCCCGCGCGATCACCAGCACGCTGACCTGCTCGACGCCTGCCTTGCGCAACACGCGCGTCAGGTGCGCGGCACTCTGACCGGTGGTGTACACATCATCGACGATTAACACGTGACGAATCGAGAGCGCATCGACGCAGCGAAATGCATCGGCAAGGTTGCGGCGACGCGCCGGACCGGCGAGCGTTGACTGCGGTGGGGTGTGGCGAGTCTTCGCGACAGCATCGAGCAACGGCACAGCAAGTTCTTGTGCGATCGGTGCAGCCAGCAGCGCAGCCTGGTTAAAGCCGCGCTGCACGCGTCGGCGCCAGTGCATCGGCATGGCGACGACAGCATCGACATCGGTCGGTAAATCGCGCAGGCCCTGTCGCATAAGGTGCAGCAGCGATGGCAGGCGAATCTCCTGATGGCGGTACTTGAATGCACGAATCGCCGCATCCACCGGGTAGGCATAGCGCATCGGCGCGACGACGCGCGCAAACGGCGGCGCACTTTGCTGGCAGGCACCACAGACACCGTCGATGGCCAGCGGCTTCGCACAGCGCCGGCACGCCGGGCTGTTGTGGGGCAGATCGTTGAAACAGCCGTTGCACACTACCGGACCCGGCGTGCCGCAAAAGCCGCAGCGACGCGGGAACAATGCATCGAACAACTGTGCGGCGATATCGGTCGCGGAGAACATGCCGCCAGTCTGCAGGCCAGTCAGGTGCCGTTTCATCGGCCAAATCTGCGCACACGTGCCGATTTGTGTAGATTTCGCTGCGCGATGAACGTGACCGACACCCGACCCGAGCTGAGAAAGGCCGACATCGAGCGACGCTTTGACCGGGCGGCGCCGGACTTCGACGAAGCGAGCTTCGTGCACCGACAGGTGGCCGACGGTCTGTTCGACCGCCTCGCGCCGATGACCATCAAGCCCGCTGTCGTCATCGACCTGGGCTGCGCGGCCGGCGCAGCGATGCGGCCGCTGGAAAAGCGCTTTCGCAAGGCGCGCATTATCGGCATCGACCGCTCGGCGGCGATGTTGCGGCGCGCCGCGCGGCGCAAAGGCCTGATGTCGCGGCAGCGCTTCCTGCGCGCCGACGCCGAGGCCTTGCCGCTGGCCGACCACAGTGCCGGTCTCGTGTTCTCCAACCTGCTGCTGCCGTGGTTGCCGGATCCGGATCGCTGCTTCTCGGAGGTGGCTCGCGTTCTCGGCCGGGACGGCCTGTTCCTGTTTTCCACGCTCGGCCCCGACAGTTTCCGGACCCTCGGTGAGGCCTTCACAGATCTCGATAATTCACCAAGAATCAATGCCTTCGCGGACATGCACAACATCGGCGACGGCCTCGTCCGCGCCGGTCTGCGCGACCCGGTACTGGACGTCGAGCGACTGGCCATCACCTTCAGCTCACCGCAAAAACTGTTCTCGGACCTGACCGCGAGCGGCGCGCGCAATGCGCTGATCGGGCGGCGACGGGGGCTCACAACCCCTCGACAGCTGGCGCGAGCGTCCGCGACGCTGGCCGGCAGCGAACCCGTTTGCATCGAGCTTGAGGTGGTGTTCGGGCACGCCTGGGGCAGCGGCCAGCGACCCGGTGCCGTGCGCATCGACGCCGGCTCGATACCGCTCCGCGGCGGCCAGATTTCATAGCGTTTTTAATTTTTTCGAATGTTTGTCGATACAGTCCTTAACTGACTGAAATAAATGAAAGTTCTGCCTTCTTTGTGACGCCTGTCTACGTTGCCTGACGGAAGGCCTTTCAGTAGACTTGTTTCAGAATGTAAAGGGATGGGACCAGTTACAGTCCGAGCGGTTTGAGAGGCGCCCGGAATTCGCTGGTTCATCGCGCTTCTGTTACCCGCACCCCCCGTCATGGCCAGCCCCGCCGTTGTGGTGCGCGGTCATGCGGTCAGGCACGGGTATCGAATTCGGAAAACCGGCTTCTTTGGGGTAGCCGACGGGTGACAACACAATGATTCGTAAATCGCTAACGGGTTTGCTCGCATCTCTGTGGGCTACAGCTGCGTTCGCAGACTGGGAAGTCAACATGCCGAAAGGCGTGACGGAGCTCAGCCTCGAAACCTACAACTTGCACATGACCATCTTCTGGGTCTGCGTCGCCATCGGCGTCGTGGTCTTCGGTGCGATGTTCTGGTCGCTGTACTTCCATCGCAAGTCCCGCGGTGTGAAGGCCGAGCAGTTTTCGCACAGCACCAAGGCCGAGGTGATCTGGACGGCGATTCCCTGCTTCATCCTGCTGGCGATGGCCATCCCGGCCGCGGAGACGATGATCAAGCTCGAGGATTCGCGTGATCCCGATCTGTCGATCGTCGTCACCGGTTACCAGTGGAAATGGCACTACCGCTATCAGGACGAGGAACTCGGCTTTTACTCGAACATGGCCGAGGAAAGCGTCAAGGCACGTCGCCTGGACTCCGGCATCGACCCGGAAGACGTCGACAACTACCTGCTCGATGTCGACAACCCGATGGTTGTGCCGGTCGGTGCCAAGGTTCGCCTGCTGATCACGGCAAACGATGTGATTCATTCCTGGTGGGTACCGGACTTCGCGATCAAGAAAGACGCGATCCCGGGCATCATCAACGAGACCTGGTTCCGTGCCGAACAGGTCGGTACCTACCGCGGCAAGTGCACAGAACTGTGCGGCAAGGACCACGGCTACATGCCGGTGGTGGTCGAGGTGGTTGAGCCTGAGCAGTACCAGGCGTGGCTCGACACGCAGATGAACGCTGACCAGCGTTTCGCCAGCAGCAACTAGGATCGGAGAGAGACATGGCAACCACGACGGCTGACGCACTCAAGGAACACGATCACCACGGCCCGGCGAAAGGCATCAAACGCTGGCTGTTCACGACAAACCACAAAGACATCGGGACGATGTACCTGATCTTCAGTCTCGCGATGTTCTTCATCGGCGGGGCGATGGCGCTCGTCATTCGCTCGGAGCTGTTCCAGCCCGGCCTGCAGGTCGTGCACCCCGAGTTCTTCAACCAGATGACGACGATGCACGCGCTGATCATGGTGTTCGGTGCTGTGATGCCGGCGTTTGTCGGCTTCGCCAACTGGATGATCCCGATGCAGGTCGGCGCGCCGGACATGGCGCTGCCGCGCATGAACAACTGGTCATTCTGGATCCTGCCGGTGGCTTTCGGCATTTTGCTGTCGACACTGTTCATGCCGGGCGGTGCACCCGCCGGTGGCTGGACGATGTATCCGCCGCTGGTGCTGCAAACCGGTGATGCGTTTCCGTTCCTGATCTTCTCCGTCCATCTGATGGGCCTGTCGTCGATCATGGGCGCAATCAACATCATCGTGACCATCCTCAACATGCGCGCACCGGGCATGGACCTGCTGCGCATGCCGATCTTCGTCTGGATGTGGCTGATTACCGCCTACCTGCTGATCGCCGTGATGCCGGTTCTTGCCGGCGCCGTGACGATGCTGCTCACCGACCAGTTCTTCGGCACTTCATTCTTCCTCGCGGCCGGTGGCGGCGACCCGGTCCTGTTCCAGCACATCTTCTGGTTCTTCGGCCACCCCGAGGTGTACATCATGATTCTGCCGGCTTTCGGCATCATCTCCGAGATCATCCCGACCTTCTCGCGCAAGCCGCTGTTCGGACATGACTCGATGGTGTACGCCGGTTCGTCGATCGCGTTCCTGTCGTTCATTGTCTGGGCGCACCACATGTTCACGGTCGGCATGCCGCTGTCGGGCCAGCTGTTCTTCATGTTCGCGACAATGCTGATTGCGGTACCGACCGGCGTGAAGGTGTTTAACTGGATCGGCACCATGTGGAAGGGCGCGATGACCTTCGAGACGCCGATGTTGTTCTCACTGGCCTTCGTGTTTCTGTTTACGATCGGCGGTTTCTCGGGCCTGATGCTCGCGATTACCGCCGCCGACATCCAGTACCACGACACCTATTTCGTCGTGGCTCACTTCCATTACGTGCTCGTGCCGGGCTCCGTGTTCGCACTGATGGCCGGTGCTTACTACTGGCTGC
>JBCCNM010000112.1:0-10077 GCA_039025835.1 Pseudomonadota bacterium
AGTTTCGATGCCGGGGGAGCATTAACAAGGATGACACCAACACCACTACATAGCCTGCGAGGCCTGCTGTTGATCGGTGTGCTGCTGCCAGTCCTTGCGCAGTCGGCGGGGCATCCGGGACTGATCCTGACGAGGTCCGGTGTCGAGCAGATCCGCGAGGAGCTGGGCAAGGTGCCGCTGTTCGATCACACGCTGGCACAGGTCAAGGCCGAGGTGGACGCCGAGATCGCGCTCGGCATTCAGACACCGATACCCAAAGATTTCTCTGGCGGATACACCCACGAACGGCACAAGCGAAATTTCCTCGTTCTGCCGAAAGCCGGTGCGCTTTACCAGATACTTGAGGACGACACCTACGCCATCTACATACGCGACATGCTGTTTCAATACGAGGCGATGTACCCGACCTTGCCTCTGCACCCGCAGGAACGTTCCTACGCGCGGGGGAAGATTTTCTGGCAGTGCCTGAACGACGCCAACTGGTTGCTGTATGCCAGCCAGGCCTACGACGCGATCTACGAGTGGTTGTCACCGGCTGAGCGCGAGCGTCTGGAGACCAATCTCTTTCGACCCTTCGCGGATTTTCTGTCCATCGAGAATCCGCAGTTCTTCAATCGTATTCACAACCACAGTACCTGGGGCGCTGCCGCCGTTGGCATGATCGGACTGGTCATGCGTGACGACGAGCTGGTGAATCGCGCGCTCTACGGACTCGACGATGACGGCCTTGATGCCGATGCTCGCGATGACGACGGCGGGTTCATCCGGCCGGCCGGGCAGGACGCCGGCTTCCTCGCCAATCTCGAGGAGCCGTTCTCGCCGGACGGTTACTACACCGAGGGCCCGTACTACCAGCGTTACGCGATGTACCCGTTCCTGATGTTCGGCCAGAGCCTGCACAACGCCAAGCCGGAGCTGGGCATCCTCGACTACAAGGATGGCGTATTGCTCAAGGCCATCGACGCGCTGTTAAACCTGTCGGATGCGGACGGGGAGTTTTTCCCGCTGAACGATGCACAAAAAGGCATGTCGGTGTTTAACCCCTCGCTGGTTACGGCGGTGAATATCGCCTACCACTCCGGTGACAACGACCCGCGCCTGCTGGACATCGCGCGCCGGCAGGGCGAAGTGGCGCTCGATGACGCCGGCATCGCCGTGGCGATCGGACTCCGTGACGGCACGGCGAGACCGTTCGAGAAGCGCAGCGTGAACCTCGCGGACGGGCCGGACGGTGACGAGGGCGGGGTCGCGATACTCCGCGACGACAACGAGGCGTTGACACTGGTCTTCAAGTACAGCGCCCAGGGCTTGAGTCACGGTCACTACGACAAACTGTCGTTTTCCCTGTACGAACGGGGTCACGAAGTGCTGCAGGATTACGGGCTAGTGCGCTTCGTCAATATCGAGCAGAAAGGCGGCGGCAACTACCTGCCGGAGAACACCACCTGGGCGAAGCAGACCATTTCGCACAACACCCTGACGAAAGACCAGTCGTCGCATTTCGGTGGGCAGTATGAGATCGGCAGCCAGCACCATTCCGAGCTGGTGTTCTTCGACGCTGACAATCCGGCACAGCAAGTTGTGAGCGCCATCGATCGCCACGCCTATCCAGGCACGACACTCCGACGGACGCTGGCGATGATCCGACAAGCCGGATCCGAGCGAGCCTTTATCCTGGACGTGTTCCGCGCAGAATCCGAATCCGGCGATCGTTACGATCTGCCGTATTGGTACATGGGCCAGTTTCTCGAATCGAGCGTGAATGTGTCTGCGGCAAACACGCTACAGCCGCTGGGTGACGATAACGGCTACCAGCACTTGTATGTTGAGGCGGAAGGCAAAGCGGGCGACCCGTCGGGCACGTTTCAATGGCTCAACAACGGCCGTTTCTACACGCTGACGTCCGCGCTTGAAGCCGGCGATGGCTGGATGTTTGCCCGACTCGGCGCAAACGATCCGGATTTCAATCTGCGACGGGATCCCGCGTTGCTGATCCGGCGGGATACTGATGCGTCCACCACCACCTTTGCTACGACAATCGAATCCCACGGCAGCTACAGTCCGGTTACCGAGCTGACCATAAACCCGCGGGGACAGATCACGGCTGTCGAGATCGTGGTCGACTCTGATCAATACACCGCGGTGCGCCTGACAAACCGGCGGGACGAGCATTTCCTGTGTGTTGTCGCAAATCACAATGTGGCGACAGACACGTCGCACGAGATTCACATTGACGGGCAGACCATTGAGTGGTCGGGGCCGTTTCACTACACAAAGCTGGATGCCGCCTCCGAGCAGCGTCACAACTCATCAAACTAGAAGGACAGAGGGGAGCAAAAAATGACAACGCTTGAGGGAAAAGTCGCGATCGTGACCGGCGGTGCGCGGGATATTGGACGCGCAGTGTCCGAGCGTCTGGCGGCAGAAGGTGCCAAGGTGGTCGTAAATTACTTCAGCAACGCTGAACACGGTGCAGAAACGGTCTCGGCGATTGAATCTGCAGGCGGAACAGCGATCGCAGTGGCCGGGGACATGACACAGTCCTCTGACGTACAGAATCTGGTGGCAAAAACCCGGGAAGCGTTTGGCAGCGGCATTGATATCCTCGTCAACGTGGTTGGCGGACTCGTCGCACGAAAAACCCTCTCTGAAATGGACGATGAATTCTTCGATCGCTTGATGCGCCTGAATGTGACCAGCACCTTTCTGACGACGCACGCCGTCGTGCCGCACATGGGCGAGGGCGCGGCCATCGTCAATTTTGCGTCTCAGGCTGGTCGCGACGGCGGTGGTCCCGGCGCGTCAGCCTATGCGACGTCGAAGGGCGCCGTTATGACTTTCACCCGCAGTATGGCCAAGGAACTCGGTCCCTCGGGAATTCGCGTTAACTGTGTCTGCCCGGGCATGATCAGTACGACCTTCCACGATACCTTTTCCAAGGACGAGGTCCGCAAGAACGTCGCTGCCGCCACGCCGTTGCGGCGGGAAGGCAAGGCACCGGAGGTCGCTGATCTCGTGTTCTATCTTGCGTCGGCGCAGTCGAGTTTCGTGACCGGGACGAGTATCGACATCAACGGCGGATTGTATTTCTCCTGACAGCGAAGCGAGACGTTCGTGGCGACGATCAGTGTTTTTGGCGAACCGCTCCTCGAGCTTGCCTCGGCGAGTGCGGGCAGCGTGCTGGGTGACGCGGTGCTCGGCGTCGCCGGTGACACCCTGAATACCTCGGTGTACCTGTCGCGTCTGGGTCACGACGTGCGCTTTATCACGGCACTCGGCGAGGATGCGTATTCCGACGCCATCCTCGGGCGACTGCGCGATGAGGGAGTGAGCACGCAACACGTCGGTCGGCACCCGTCTCGGGTGCCCGGTTTCTACGCCATTCGCACGGACGACACCGGGGAGCGGTTTTTCACCTACTGGCGCGACCAGTCAGCGACACGAGCGTTTTTTGAGCTGGCGGATGCGAGCGCACTGATCGAATCCGCGATCGACTCTGAGCTGTTTTACTTCTCAGGGATTTCCCTTGCGATCCTGTCGACGGGTGACCGCGACACACTGATTGACGTGGCACGGCGGTGCAACGGCCGTGTGGCGTTCGACGGCAATTACCGTCCGTATGGCTGGCAGTCGACCTCAACGGCCCGTGCATACATGGAAACAGTGGGGGAGATCGCGGATGCCGTTCTGCCAACCAGCGAAGACGACGACAAACTGTTCGGAGCCGCTGAACCGGTCGATCACGCGTCTCGCTGGCGTTCCTACGGCGTCGATACAGTCGTCGTCAAAAACGGACCCGACGGTGCCTGGGTGTTTGATCGCGCAGACGACGCACAGCACGTGACGGTGGACGATGTGATTCAGCCCGTCGATACCACCGGCGCCGGCGACAGCTTCAATGCGGCGTTTCTGGCGGCGTGGCTGGACGGGCAATCGGCGTACGACGCCGCGCTCGCGGGCAATCGGCTGGCAGCGCAGGTCATTAAGCACCACGGCGCGCTGATACCATTGTCCGCGATGCCGGGAGCCGGCTAAAAGATCAGGTTCAGGACCGCGATCACCACGACGAGGAAGATCAGCGTCATGATGCCGCCGACGCGAACATAGTCGCTGACCCGGTATTTTCCCGGCCCCATGACCAGCGCATTGACCTGGTGCGTCGGCAGGATGAAGGAATTTGACGCAGCGAGCGCGACGGTCAACGCGAACATCGTGGCGTTGGCACCGGCACCGAGCGCCACGCTGATCGCGATTGGCACGAGAATGACCGTTGCACCGACGTTCGACATGATCAGCGTCAACAAGGTTGCGAGCAGCGCCAGCAGGGTCTGCAATACCCAGGCGGGCGGGTCATTGGCGAGCTGCAACAGGCCCTGCGCCAGGTAGTCTGCCACGCCCGTCGTGGCGGCCGCTGCGCCGAGTGGCAGTAATCCGGCGAGCAGGAACACCGTCTGCCAGCTGATCGCCCGATACGCCTCGTCAATCGACAGCACCCCGAACAGGATCATGCCGACGGCCCCGGTCAGGAACGCAACCGGCACCGGGATGTTGGACAACACGACCAGCGACAGCGACAGCGCAAAGAACGACAGCGCGAGCGCGACCTTGTAGGGATCTTGCGGCTCTCGCGGATAGTTGCTGGTGACCACGACGAAGTCGCGATTGCGTTCCAGCATCGCCAGATCCGTCCACTGGGTATGCACCAGCAGCGTATCGCCCGCCTGGATGGGCATCTCCCAGAGACGCTCCTTGATCGCCTTGCCGTTGCGCAGGATGGACAGCAACGTCAGACCGTAGACCTTCCGCATCCGGATCTCGCTGGCCGTTCGTCCGACCAGCGCCGACTGCGGCGGGATGACAATCTCGGCGATGCCGGCGATCGAGCGCGCCAGCATGTAGCGAAATTCCCGCAGCTTGCGCCTCAGGGTCAGGCGACCTTCGGAAATAAACGTGCGCAGCGGCTTGGGCTCAGCGATCACGGCCAGGGTCGCCGGCGCGGTAATCACCGTCTCCGTGGGCGGTTCGATATAGCTTCGCCCGTTGTAGCGCGTTGCGACGATCCGCACCTCGTATTGATTCTGCACTTCGTCGATCGTGAAGCCGACAATCGGGCTGCCCGGTGGTACAACAATTTCGCGCACCGCGGCATCCACGCCGTGAATTCGGCGCATGTAGCGTGCCGTGCCGGTCGCGCGGGCGGTCGGGTTGGACGGGTCGATACCGCGTGACGGCAGCAGTCGCTTTCCCAGCGACATGAAGTACAACAGGCCGCAGCCGACGAGCATAAGACCCACCGGCGTTACGTCGAACAGGTTCAGGTTGTTGAGCCGGTCAGCGGCAGGCAGCGTCGCATTCTTGGCATCGATCAGGTCATTCAGCGCGATCAGCGGACTGGAGGCAACCATGGTCAGCGTACCGCCGAGAATCGCAGAGAAGCCCATGGGCATCAGCAATCGGGAAATCGGCAGGCCGGTCTGAGTCGACAGGCGGGAGACCACCGGCATAAACAATGCGGCGGCGCCGATGTTTTGCATGAACGAAGACAGTACCGCGACCGAGCCCGACGTTGCGGCCATGATATTGCCTTCGCGGCGGCCGCTGTAGCGAAAAATGACGGCGGCAATGATCGTCATAACCCCGGTCTTGTCGAGGCCGCGGCCGATAATCATGACCGCAATAATGGAGATGACCGCGCTGCTGGCGAAGCCGGAGAACAACTGGCCGGTCGTCAGGATCGGCTCGAGACCCGGCATGGAAGCGATCAGACCGAGCAGCGTGAGGATCAGTATCGCGATCACATCCACGCGCAGCTTGTCCGTTACGAACAGGATAATCGTCAGCAGCATGACGCCCATGACGATCAGCATTTCGGGCGTCACGGCCGGCATGCAGGGCCTTGTCGGGAACCGCTGTGAGTGAGGCGTGGCGTAGGCAAGGCCCGTTCGCTCCGTTGACGATGAGTTGACTGTCGGGGCATACCCAGTGGTCGGGGCTTTCGGCAAGCGGACGCGCTGAGAGGTGCTGTTCAGACTAGCAAGGATAGGCGACATTTCCCACCGGCGTCAGCGATGCAGAACAACGCGCATTGTGACCGCGTCCGCAAGAAGGCTGCGCCGTAATTGAGCGGTGTCTGCCGCTATACTGGCAACAATGTTCAAACGACTCCGTACGATAGGCCCGGGAGCTCTCGTCGCCGCCGCCTTTATCGGCCCGGGCACAGTGACGACCAGCACACTGGCCGGCGCCAATTACGGTTACACCCTGATCTGGGCGCTGGTGTTTGCGACGCTGGCGACCGTCATCCTGCAGGACATGTCATCGCGTCTGGGGACTGTGGCCCAGCGGGGGCTCGGCTCCGCGATTCGCGACACGCTGCAGGCGTCGGTCTGGCGCTGGCCGGTATACGCCACGGTGCTGGTCGCCATCTTTCTCGGCAACTGCGCCTACGAAGCCGGCAATATCGCCGGCGCGACGGCTGGAATCATCACGCTGACCGGTGTCAGTGACGCCGGTGTGCCGGCGGTGGTCGCCGGCCTGTTCATCGTTGCAACGGCGCTGCTGTTGTCTGGCAACTACCGCCTGTTGGAGCGCTGCCTGCTGGGCCTGGTTGCCCTGATGGCATTGGCCTTCATCACAACTTTCGTTCTGGTCAGGCCGTCGCTTGGTGCACTGCTGCAGGGTGCATTGATTCCGCGCCTGCCCGACGGCAGCCTGCTCACGGTAATCGCCCTGATCGGCACGACCATCGTGCCCTACAATCTGTTCCTGCATGCGTCTGCGGCAAAGCATCGCTGGCGGGGTGCCGAGGACATTGCCGACGCACGGTTTGACACGACCGTGTCGATCGGTCTCGGTGGCCTGATCGCGATCCTCATTGTCTGCACGGCCGCGGCCGGCTTGTTTTCAGCGGGCCACAGCGTCGCGAGTGCGGCGGACATGGCTCGGCAACTGGAGCCGGCTTTCGGGTCCTATTCCCGGGTGCTGCTGGGCGTCGGTCTGTTCGCCGCGGGCCTGACCAGCGCCATCGCTGCGCCGCTGGCGACGGCGTTCGTCGTGACTGAACTGCTCGGCCTGGATACGAGTGTTCGCAGTCGGGCATTTCGCGGCACCGCAGTCGCCGTGCTGTTGTCCGGTGCACTGCTTGCGGTGACCGGTATCCGACCTCTGGAGCTCATCGTCGCCGCACAGTTCGCCAACGGCCTGCTGCTACCCTTCGTCGCCGGCTTTCTGCTGATGGTCATGAACCAGGAGCGGCTGTTGGGTGCACACGTCAACGGTCGAATCGCTAACCTGCTTGGTGTGACCGTGCTGCTGGTCACCGCCGGACTGGGTCTGCGCTTGCTGGCGAGGTCGATCGGTTGGCTGTAGCGAGGGTTTTCCTCAGGCGCTTCACGGACCAGGCCCGTGCGTCAGCGGTCCTGCCTACCGCGCGACGTCCAGCGACAGCATCAGGCGCGGTGTATCGTTACTGATCGACGGTGAACGATGCACGAGTCCCGCGCCTTCGTTGTTCTCCCACAATTCGCCCTTCATTATCGCAACATCGCCGACCGCGAGACGCTCGATGTGCCGGGCGGAACGGTACAGGCCGGATTCATGATCGGGCAGACCGCCGCTGCCAAGCCCGAGTTTGCTGCGATCGACGGCGTCGTGCGGCAGCCACTCAGTGCCGATGCCCTGGTAGCTGGTGATTAGCCGGCAGGCCACACGGTCGACATGGAATTTCGGGCACATCGCACTGTTCAGTACTGACAGTCGAAGGCCGACCCGCCGTACATCGAGCAAATCGCAAAACATCTCGGCAAGGAACGCGATATCCCGGCTGAGAAGGTTGTCTTCGGCGACGCCCAGTGACGCGCGGATGTCCTGTTGCACATGCTCCGGGGACACGGTCCTCGACAGCGCCAGTGACGGGAATCGGGACACCAGGTCACTGACCTCGGTACGCAGCTGCTCGGTTAGCGCTCGTCGCCAGACAGCGATATTGACACTCTCGGTGAAAATGCCGGCGAGTATTGACGGCTCTTCACCGGACGTCGGAAACCTCGACAGAGTCGACCCGACACGCGGCTCAGCGTGTGGTGTGGGGAGTCGATTCACCCGGGCTGGTCCCACATAGGAAACGGGTCATTCAGGGTCCGCCAGTAGGCCTGTCCGCGAAGGGTTTCCTCTTCCGTCAGCAGGCAGGCGTTCAGCGCCTCGGTGACTTTCTGTTCGTCGAGGCCCTGTCCAATGAAGACGAGCTCCTGGCGCATATCGCCGAAGGGCTCCACCCAGTTGCTGCGGATGCTGGCGAGGTATTCCTCATCGTCCGGCCAGTTTTCCTTTGGCACCGCTTTCCAGAACATGCCGGCGAACCCGTAGCGTGCGACGCCGCCCGCCTGGCTCCATTGGCCGGCGAATTGCGGTCGCGAGGCCAGCCAGAAGTAGCCTTTGGAGCGGATCAGCTTTCCGAAGCCCTGCGTGTTATGCAGGAAGTCATGGAATTTCTGCGGGTGAAACGGACGCCGGGCGAGGTAGGTAAAGCTGCCGATGCCGTACTCCTCGGTTTCCGGGACGTGCTCACCGCGCATTTCCTTCAGCCAGCCGGGGGCCTGTTGTGCGCGTTCGAAATCGAACAGCCCCGTGTCCAGCACGCTGTCGATGTCCACATTGCCGTTGGCGATCGGTACGATCTGCGCATCGGTGTTCAGCGTTTTGAGAATCGCTGTCAGTCGATCAATATCGCCGGGTTCGACGAGGTCGGTTTTACTGATCAGAAGGATGTCGGCAAACTCGACCTGTTCAACGAGCAGGTCAGCGACACTGCGTTCGTCCTCGTCACCGAGTGATTCGCCGGTATCTTGCAACAGCTTGGCGGTCTCGTAGTCCTTGAGAAAGTTCACGGCGTCAACCACGGTGACCATGGTGTCCAGCCTGGCGACGTCAGACAGGGAGATGCCGTCTTCGTCAGCGAAGGTGAATGTTTCGGCCACGGGCAACGGTTCTGAGATTCCGGTCGACTCGATCAGCAGGTAATCGAAGCGGCCGTCGCCGGCGAGTTTGGTGACTTCTTCGAGCAGGTCTTCGCGCAGCGTGCAGCAAATGCAGCCGTTGCTCATTTCAACGAGCTTCTCCTCGCTGCGATTCAGCGACACCTCGTTTTGCACGATGCTGGCGTCGATATTGATTTCGCTCATATCGTTGACGATAACCGCCACCTTTTTGCCGTCGCGGTTGTTCAATACATGGCTCAGCACCGTCGTCTTGCCGGCGCCCAAAAAGCCGGATAGCACGGTGACCGGCAGTTTTTCTGCAGTTGGGTTAGTCATTGTCCGAGGTCCCGTCGGAGAGATCAGTCAAACGTTATAACATATCTTTTTCAGCGATCCAGACCGCAGGGCGGCAGGTCTACCCGGGACGCAGAGACATTCGGTGACTTTCGGGCCTCGCGGCAGAGGTAAGGGGGGCGGCTGCGCTTGCCGAACTCCGGGAATTCCGGCTTCGTTCAGTGGTCTATATTTTCGGCCAGCTGTGTCGAGTGGGCATGAGGTTGCTGCCTGCATGTAGAATACGGCTCTCGTCTTACGCTTTTGGCTTGCGGCCTGAGAAAGGAAATCCAATGACCGTTACGCGCAAATCCTCCGCTGTCGAATCGACAACTTGCCGCCCGTGCGCCTCCGTGCGTCGCTCCGTGATCGCGTTGGCCATCGCCGCCGGCGTCACCCCCGCTTTGATCCACGCGCAGCACGTTCACGGTGTGATCGACCTTGGCGTTGTTGTGGAAGGCAACACGCTGTCCGTCACCGTTGACGCACCGTTGTCCGACGTCGTCGGCTTTGAGCATGCGCCCGACAATGATGCACAGAACGCGGAACTGAAACGCGTAGCGGCCATCCTCGCCGACGCCGATGCCATGTTCGGGGTGCCGGCCGCCGCCGGGTGCGCCATTGCGGATACCGCGATCATCGCGCCGACGTATCTCGATTCGATGATCACGGCGGCCGCGGACCACGATCATGAACATGACGAGCATGAGCACGATCATGACGGTCACGATCATGACAAGCACGATCATGGCGAACACGACCATGATGA
>JBCCNM010000113.1:0-9915 GCA_039025835.1 Pseudomonadota bacterium
CGCAGCGGCCTTGGCACGGGCCTCTTCCTGCTGGCGAGCCACCTCTTCGGCGTTCTGGCGTTCCTGCTCCTCGCGCTGGCGCTTTTCTTCTTCCTGGCGCTCGGCTTCGAGACGCTCAGCCTCGATACGGTCCTTCTCAGCCTGTTCGGCCGCTTTCGCCGCCTCGATGCGCTCTTCTTCCTCGCGCTTCTGCCGGTCGAGCTCTTCCTGCTCTTTCTGCGCCTGCTCTTCGAGAACGTCACGCTTGATGTAGGTGCGCTTCTTGCGAACCTCGACGTTGACGGTTCGGGAGCGTCCCTGATTGCCGGACAGTCGCAGCTCGGATTGTGACTTGCGCTTCAGCGTAATTTTGCGCGGCGCCGCCACAGAACCGGCTTCACCGGTCTGTCCATGACTTTTGCGCAGGTGAGTCAACAGCTCGAGCTTAGCGTCCTCGCTGATCGTGTCGTCAGATCCACTGACCTTGATGCCCGCTTCGTCGAGCTGCGTCAGCAGCTTGTCGACGGGGACTTTCAGGACTTCAGCGAATTGTGCAACGGTTACGTCGGCCATGCATTTACCTCGTGTTTCCGGCCTCAGGCCTCAACTTCCTCAGCCTCAAACCAGTGTTCGCGCGCTTTCATGATCAGCGCTGCCGCTTCTTCGGCGTCCATCTCCTGGATCTCCAGAAGGTCGTCCGTGGCGAGCTCCGCCAGGTCTTCCCGGGTAACCACGCCCTTGCTCGCAAGCAGGAACGCAAGGCCTTTATCCATGCCTTCCAGGGTCAGCAAATCCTCTGCCGGCTCAGTTTCGTCGATCTTCTCTTCCTGCACGATCGCCTGCGTCAACAGGACGTCACGCGCGCGGCTACGAAGTTCTTCAACGATGTCCTCGTCAAATTCCTCGATCTCGAGCAGTTCGGAGGTTGGCACATAGGCAATTTCCTCGATCGTCGAAAAACCTTCCTGAACGAGAATCAGCGCCACTTCCTCATCGACATCGAGCTGCTTCGAGAACAGTTCGATGAGTTCGCGCATTTCGGACTCGCTCTTCTGCTCGGCCTCGGCCGCCGTCATGACGTTGAGCTCCCAGCCGGACAGCTCGCTGGCGAGCCGGATGTTTTGACCGCCACGTCCAATTGCCTGTGACAGTTTGTCCTCTTCCACCGCGATATCCATGCTGTGCGAGTCTTCGTCGACAACGATTGACACGACTTCGGCCGGCGACATCGCGTTGACCACGAACTGGGCCGGATTGTCATTCCAGAGAATGATGTCAACACGCTCGCCTGCCAGCTCGTTGGAGACCGCCTGGACGCGGGAGCCGCGCATACCGACACAGGCACCGACGGCGTCGATACGGTTGTCGTTACTGCGGACCGCGATCTTGGCGCGCAGGCCCGGGTCGCGAGCGGCGCCGAGAATATCGATCAGGCCCTGCCCGACTTCCGGCACCTCAATTTTGAACAATTCGATGAGAAACTGCGGCGACGTCCGCGTCATAAAAAGCTGCGGACCGCGTTGCTCCGAGCGGACCTCGGTCAGCAGCGCCTTGATGCGGTCCTGCGGACGAACCGGCTCGCGCGGCACCATTTGGTCGCGCGGGACAAAGCCTTCCGCATTGCCGCCGAGATCGATGTAGACCCCGTGCTTGTCAACACGCTTGACGAGCCCGGACAGAAGTTCGCCCTCGCGATCCTTGAATTCTTCGACGACCTGCTCACGCTCAGCCTCGCGAACCTTGGACACGATGACCTGCTTCGCGGTCTGCGCGGCGATGCGCCCGAATTCGACGGATTCCATCGGTACCTCGACGTATCCACCCGGTTCGGCACCGGCATCGACGTCAACGGCGTCGATCATGCGCAACTCGCGCTCCGGCTCCTCGAGTTCGGTGGACTCGTCCTCGAACACCAGCCAGCGGCGAAACGTGTCGTAGTCGCCGGATTCGCGGTCGATGGACACGCGCACGTCAATCTCGCCGCCGTGCTTGCGTCGCGTGGCCTGGGCCAGCGCGGCCTCCATCGCATCGAAGATGATGTCTTTGTCGACGCCTTTCTCGTTCGAGACAGCGTCGATGACCATCAGAATTTCCTTGCTCATTCGCAGTTACTCCGGGCCCTGTATCAGGCCTCGTACACCAGTCGGGCAGTGTCGAGCGTCGCCAGCGGCAGGCTGTACGGCTCTCCGTCTACCTCTACAACAATCGTTTCGTCCTCGCAGCCGGTCAGCGTGCCGCGAAAGCGTTTGCGCCCGTCCACCGGAAAGCGCATTTGCACCTTCACGGTTTCACCAATAAACCTCTGAAAATGCTCCATTTTCGTCAGCTTACGATCGACGCCCGGCGATGATATCTCCAGGTTGTACTGGCCCGGCAGAGGGTCTTCGACATCGAGCAACGCACTGACCGCGTGACTGACCTTCTCGCAGTCATCAAGATCGATGCCGTCGGCCTTGTCGATATACACCCGAAGGACACCGTCCTTACCACCGAGTTTCACCTCCAGATCAGCCAGCTCGTACCCCAGTCGCTCTACCGTTGGCTCGAGCAATTCGACCAGCTCATCTGTCGTCATCGCCAAAACTATAAACCTCTGTTTTAAAACAAAAAAATGGGCTCACGGCCCATTCCACAGCAGCGCTGCCGGCACCAGACAGGCAATAAAAAAGCCCTCAGCGGGGCTTCGAACAACCAATAATCTGGTTACGGAGGCCAGATCCTCGAAGACAACCCGTGTCTGCGATTCACACCCGGCTCTACCGCGCTGGAGCGGGAGTATACGGGAATCCGGACGCCGCGCGCAAACCCCTGAAACAACTGGCAACAGGCGACAAAACGATGTGTTTCGAGTGGCGCAAAAAACCCCGATGTGTCGCCACAACGGGGCTTTGTTGACGGGCATTGGGGGGGTTGGGCTGCCCGATATCACGACGGCTGAGATCTGGACTCAAACCGGGGTGTGCAACGGCCCTCTCCTTCCATTGCAACCCGAGTTCAGGCTACAACGGTCAGGCCAGACTTTGCACTGTGGAATCTACGCATCCGACACGATTCAATCGAGTCCGACTATAAACTCGCGACGAAGTCCCGAACGCCATTCAGCAGCATCTGTGTCGCGAGAATGACCAGAATCATCCCCATCAGTCGCTCTACGGCCCGGGAGCCTTTCGTGCCCAATACTCGCATCAGCCACGGCGACGCTACCAGTAGAAGCGTGCTCGCCAGCCACGCAACGAACAGCGCCACGCTCCATTCGAGCATCCGATCTGGCTGGCTGGAGCTCAAAAGCAACAAAATCGCGATTGTCGACGGGCCGGCGATCAGCGGGATTGCCAGCGGCACAATAAACGGTTCATCGTCGGTGTCCGCGTCTGCCACACCGCTGTGCCGACCCGGCGGAAAGATCATTCGCAGACTGATAATAAAGAGCAGAAAGCCACCGGCGATGTTCAGTGACGACTGGGACAGGCCGAGAAACGTCAGTATGGCATTACCGGCGAACAAAAAGCCCAGCAGGATCCCGAGCGCAATCAACAGTTCACGCGCCACAATGCGGCTGCGACGATTTGCGTCGCAGTTGGCGAGTACCGCGTGAAAAATCGGCACATTGCCGAGCGGATCCATGATGAAAAACAGCGTCAGCGAGACCGACGCGATGTCCTGCCAGTTCATGCTGGGGGCCCTCCAGAGAGGCGCGCGATTATGCGCGCCGCCGCCCCCTTTTGGCTACCCCGCCTCGGCCTGCTTCGCCAATCGATCCTGCAGCAGCGCAGGAACGATACAGGCCGCAGCACTGACGGCGATGGCTACGGCACCGATATTGATCATCAAGCCGTAACTGTCGTCGACGAGAACGCGGCCCGCAAGCCAGGGACCGAAGGTAAGCCCGGCCTTGGACGCGGCGCCGCCGAGCGCCGCCATGCGACCCGCCTTGTCGAACGCAGCGCACAATCCGAGGAGGTACGGAATGACAAAAGCCCAAGTCACTCCGATGACGCAGTTGGCGAGGAAAAAAACGGTTCTGACGTCGCTGGCGTGCAGCAGGAAGGTGCCAATGACGGTCACGATGATGGCAATTGTCAGCGGCAGCGTTCTGCCGTAGGTGGTCTGCAGCATGACCACCAGTGCGGCACCGCCGATGCCGATCCAGCCTGATGCGGCCAGCGTCCAGGTAATAAACTCGCGATCCAGCGCGTACGACTCACCCAGACCGATAATGAACGCGAATAGACCCATATTGCCCGCCTGGAACAGGAACAGGGCTAGCAGGGTCAGCGACAACGGTGCCCAACGGATCGATTCGGACTTGGTCGCGCCACGCTTTTCGTCGTCCGTCAACGCATAGTCACCCAGTAAAGGCACCATGGCCGCCGTTACCAGGCTGAACGCGATCAGTGTGTAGAACACGATCTCGACACCGAAGGCCGGCACCAACCTCGGAATCAACAGGTTGCCCAGACCGCCAAGGCCGAATTGTACGACGAGCAGTACACCGAAAGTCTTGTCCGGCTTGAAGGTGCGTGCAATCACGTAGAAACCGACCCCAACGAGCGCGCCACCAACAAAGCCATGCACGAAGCGTGTGGTCACCATCAGCTCAGGGGACGTGACGAACAGCGAGAACACATCGATCGCAATGAGCAGGACCAGCATCGCGTAGGAGACGGGACGCCAAGAGATGGTCCTGACCAGCAACAGCATCGCGATGCCCAGCGCACCGAACAGTGCCCCACCGACATTAGCCGAGGAGGCATCGCCCGCCTGTTGTGGCGTAAAGGCGATGCCATTGATCAGGCCGTCCACCATGGCCGGCATGATGTTGACATAGAACAGGCCCGCCGTGGCCAGGAAAGCGAGTATCGTTCGTGCAGCCATGCCGTTCGGGTCAAGCGGCGTCCGGGAAACCGGCGCGACGCTTTCAGCAGTGTCATTCATTCGCAAAGACTCTTGATGGTGTGTGCCGCTTCGCGGGCGCTTTGCCAACGGAACACGTAGCTGTCAGAAAAGTAGTAGTAAATGATGTCGTTCGGGAACATCGCGACCGTGATGCCGCTGACACCGGACAAGAACGGAACCCAGACAGACTTGGAGCAGTCTAGTGACGGCCCAGCGTCATAGGCCCAGAAGCCGTTGTTATAGCGCAGCAACGGCGAGCCAGCGCCGACCCCGGTGTCTGACGGCCGGCGTTGCAGCGCTCCCGCGAGCATGTCGTCATCGAGCATTGGCGTATCGTCAATGCGCGCGCCGTCGCTATTCAGCCAGCGTGTCACCCGAACGATGTCATCGACCTCGTAGGTCAGTCCGTATCCGGCCACGGCTTGGGCACGGTCGTCGTAGGTCCGCTTGGTGTGCGACATCAACGGACTCAGGTTTAACGCGCGCCAGAGGTCACGATCCAGCAGGTCGCTGTACAGGTCACCTCCATCGGACTCGCTGGCCCAGAGATTAGACAACGCAGTTCCGACCAGGTAGGTGTCGGACGTGTGGTAGACAAACTGCTCGCCGGGGTCGGACCGGCGTTTGAAGTGTTTGCAGGCGAAGTCGATTTTCGACGCATGGGTGTCGTCGAAGATGAACCTGACGTGCGGTGGCGAATCCTCGTCGGCGCTCGTTGCCGTCGACTGGTAATTGCCGGTGACCATGTCGACTGCGTGCTCGACGGTAACGCCGTTCCACTGACCGGCACTGCATTCGTCGATCACCTCGCTAATCGCGGTTTGCGACGATCCGGGCCTGAGTTTTTCCATCCGCATGACCGCGACACCGGCAAAGATCGACTTCGCTGTCGAGTAAGACGGCAGCGACATCGAATCACAAAACGGATACGGTCCCTCGCGGGTGAAACAGTCGCTGCGGTAATTTACACCTTCAACCACAAGCCCGAACACGCTCATGTCCTGCGGATTGACCCCGTCCTCAATCCCGAAGCTCAGCGGGTCGACACCCGGGTAGCGAGACGCGAGCACTTCGAGGCTCTCGACCGGCATTCGGCTATCGCGGTGGGCACGCTCCACCGCCAGGGCCTCGATGTGCCGCTCATCAGCTGCACGGACCTCGAAGTCAGCATCGACAATGCCCCACAAATCGAGTTTCAGGTAGCCGCAGGTCTCCGTGCTGACCTGGTAGGCAACGCGAGAGGCTTCGCCGTCTTCGTCCAGCGAAAAGCTCATGACACCGTTGTGCGTGCAGTTTGCCGCACGTTCCTGCAGCGCAAACGGCAAGGACACGCGCGCCTTGCCTTTGCCGATATCCCACGCCTTGCCCGGCAGCAGGATGTATTCCCAATACGGATGCTCGGTACGAATCACTTGCCGCTCCAGCGGCACGAAATCGGTACCGTCCTGGGCATACTCGAAGCTGAAAGCAGGCAGACGACGTATCGCATCGCCGGTCTGTTTCACCCGGCCCCAGTTGTCCTGCACGATGGCCATTTGACCGTGGTTTGGCGTGAACGACAGCACGCCGCCGAGGCTCGAGGCCGGCGCCTTCGCCGATTTGGGGGCACGAAACTCGTCCATCGGCACCGGCGCATTCATCGGTTTGCGCCCGGACAGGAAGCGTTCGGTGAGTACCGTCTTCGTCGTCTTTTTAGCGCCACCGAGACCGAACACGTAGGCGTTGTCGAGCCAGCAGGTGTCGTTGTCGGCATCGCCGACAGCACGCGCGAGAAGCATGACTGAGTCGACGCCTTGCGGCAGTTCTATCGTCTTGCCGCCACCGTGCATCGTGAAGGAATCGTCCTGGCCATCGCCGACGCGCGCAAGCGTCGTCCACGACCTACCGCCATCGAGCGACAGCTGGGCGAGACATAGGTCTTCGCCCTCGAGATCCGCAGCGGCGAAAGCGGCGCCGGCCTGTACGCGGCTGAAGCCCGCGACGGGGATCGTGGCCACGGCGTAGGCCTTTTTGGTCAGGCGCAGGCTGCGGTTGCCCCGATAGTCGTTCATCGCGACCGCGCCGTCCCCACCGGCGGTCCAGCCATCGGCCTCACCGTCCTGGAAATCGTCAAAGAAAAGTGTGTCTGACGCGTGCACCGGGAACGCCAACAGAACCATCAGGGTCGACAGAACAAACACCCTCACGTCACATCTCCACGCCCGCATTGCGCAGCAAAGACACCAGGGATTCGAGGCCTGACTCGTGGTTTCGCCAAAGGTCGCGGGCCGATGTATAGATCGGTGAACGCACTTGTGCCGCACTGGCGGTCGCCGTTGGCGCAGCATTTTCGTGAAAGTGGAGACACGCATCATCCCAGCCCAGCCCGCAGTGTGTGATCAGCTCCCGGCTGATGGTTTCCTGGTCATCGACCAGCTCCTCATAGCTGACGTCTAAGATTCGATCGCCGAATAACGATCGCCAGTGATCCATCAGTTCACGGTACGCGAGCCAGTAAGCGGCCAGGTCATCGAGCGCGTAAGAAAACGGGTAACCCATCCGAAACAGTGACTTGAACATCGCGTAGCAACTTGCGACGGGGTGACGGTAAACGTGAACGATTTTCGCGTTCGGCAGGCTTTTCGCGATCAGCCCAAGGTACAGATGGTTGCCCGGCGTATTGTTGACGAGCTTCGGGCCGGCTTCGCTATAGCCCAGGCAGGCTCGCCAGTAACCTTCGCCCAAACTCGCCATATCCGATCTGGCGACTTTGCTCATCAGTTCGTCTCGGGACGCCGCCGGGGAGCCTTGGCGCATGACCGCGTAAGTGAAATCGTTGTTCTCGCCTAGGCTTGACGCGGCCGGATGCGAGGACATGATGCGATCGACCAGTGTTGTGCCGCTGCGCGGAAGGCCGAAGATGAACACGGAACCGTCTTCGTCGTAACCGGACGACGCCTCTGACCACCACGCGTCGTTAAACGTCCTCGCTATTTGCCGCATCACATCAACATCAACGGAAACGTCGTAGGACAGTCGCGACCGACGCGCCGCGGCACCACGCGCGAAGGCGGCAAATGCTTCGCGCCAGCGTCCCAGGTCCTCGTACTCCTTGCCCAGCGCGTATGCCAACGGTATCTCGGATTCGGGATCGGACCCTGCAACCAGTGCTGCGTTGATCGCATCAATGTGGTTGCGGTTAATTGTCTGGCCTCTGAGCGTCGAGCGGGCGTAATAAGCCTCTGCCTGGCCGGATCGGTTTTCTATCACGGCGTCCAGTTCTGCTTCGGCGAGTGCCAGATCACCCGTCGCGACAGCCGCATTGGCCAGCGCAAAACGCGCGTCGAGGTTACCAGACGTCACCTCGACCAGGCGCTTTGCACATTCGAATGCACGCTGGTGCCGACCAAGCTGCGTGTAGAAATGGAGACACTGATGCAGCGTGTCTGCGTCGTGACCGGCGGACGCCTCCGTTGCCACCAGCGCCTCGATCGCCTCAGCAATCGCTCCATCGATCACCAGACGTTCCAGCCGCTGCTGAAACGCCTCGTGATTGGCCAGCCCCGCCCGTGTGCCTGCCGGAGACAGTGTCAAGAGCTCATCCGCGGGTCAGAAGCGATAGCTGACCGTCAGGCCGAAGGTTCTCGGCAACACCAGGAATTGCCGGCTGTTGCTGCCGTAGAACTCGGCGCTGGTGAACGGACTGGCGGGATCGACGACCGAGCCGAATGCGTCGGGTGTAAAGGAGCCGGTGGTGCCCTCCTCGTTGGCAATATTCTTGATCCACAATGCCGCGGTCCATGCGTCGTTGTACCACGCCACACTGGCATCGAAGATGCTGAAGCCGTCGAATTCTTCCGCCAGCAGGACGCCTTCCTGCAACACATTCTGCGTTTCCGACTGGTAGTAAGCATCGAGTCTCCAGGCCACTTCACCACCGGCCACATCCGGCGTGATGTAATCAACTGCCAGGTTGAGGATGTGCTCTGCGATGCCCGGAAGCGGCGCACCGTCGTCGGCAATCTGCGTTGGCAGGCCGGTCACGATATTGATGGGCTCAACCAGCGGCGCCGATAGTTGCGCATCGACGAAGGCATAGCCAAATGCATAACCGAGCTTGTCAGTCAGCCCTCCGCTGATCTGCAGCTCAAGGCCCGATGTTTCAGCCTCTTCGCCGTTGACCACAGCGAAAAAAGCACCAACCGGGGCGTCCGTGTTGAACTGCGGATCGTCCCAGTCCATCGAGAACACGCTGAGATCATAGCGCTGGTTGTTCCACGTACCCTTGATGCCAAGCTCCATGTTGGTGACGTTGTCCGAGTTGTAGATCTCCCAGCCCGGATCGTTGGCGAACCTGCCGATTGTCGGCACGCCGTTGTTACCGCCACGCCGGTAGCCCTCGGAGATAGTCGCATACAGAAGGTCATCGTCGCCGAAGTCGTAGGCTGCGTTCAGCTTGTACAACACGTCATCCTCGGTGCTGTTAAACGGCGTCGACACCGAGTCGGCGATGGAGTCGTAGGCGCCAGCGCGCACGAAGGTACTCACGTCTGACTCGATATCGAAATATCGCAGCCCAGCGGTGATGCTCAGGCGGTCTGTGGCGTACCACGTGAGCTCGCCGAACAGCGCGAAATCGGTGAAGTCTTCATCCCGCAGATAGGTGAAGACGTTGTCGGTGGACACAAAGTCGACCGGCGGAAACAGTGCATCAGCAAAGGCTTCGAAACCGACGAGATCGCTGACCTGGGTCACATCCCGATTCTGGTCGCGATAAAAACCACCGACGATCCAGTCAAAGCTATCTCCGCCCTTGGACACCAGGCGCAGTTCCTGCACCAGCGCACGATCGCCGAAGGTGCGTTCCGCCGTGTACAGCGGACGCGGGTAGAAGTAGTAGAACTGCGGAAAATTATTCGCATAGAAGCCGGTATTGTCGCTCTCACTGCCGCCGCGGTTGTCGTAGTACGACGTCGCCGAGGTCAGGGTTGCAAAGCCGAAGTCCACGTTGGCTTCGACTGAACCCATATGAAATTCACGATCGGATGGCTCGGGAATCAC
>JBCCNM010000114.1:0-9839 GCA_039025835.1 Pseudomonadota bacterium
AGCCAAGGCGTTACGCACGCTGAATTCTCAGACATCTCGAAAGAGGTATATGTGGAGACAGCAATTAGGTATTTCGATGAAGGGGAGAATCTAAACAAGTCGAAAATCGCGATCCTGACCGGGCTCACGCGTAAAGACGTTAAGAATGTCATCGACAAGACTCTTGGGACCCATCCAGGTTCGCGAAAGACATCGAGACCAGAGAGGGTGCTAACAGGATGGTATTCAGATCCGAAGTACACGGGTCCTTACGGTATACCGCTGGAATTACCTTATGAGTCTGACTCTGAGGACGGAAAGAGCATCGTCAGTTTAGTAAGGGAATACAGTGGTGACATGGCTCCTCGTCAAATGCTTAACGAGCTCGTTTCGTCGGGCTCCGTTGTAGAAGTAGAAGGACGATTCAAGGTGATAAGAAGGGACTACATCCTCACAACCTTGTCGCCAGAGTTCATCGAAAGGCTTGGCGAAGTTGGTTATCGAGTGATGTCAACCGCAGCCAAAAATATCGATAAACAGATGGAAGGCAGTGGCTATTTTGACCGTATGGTTTTCTCGGATGATGGATGCACTGATCCACTGATATCTAAATTCGACGAGTACATTAAAGTAAGGGGGCAAGAGTTGCTGGAAGAGATTGACACATGGTTTTCGTCTCGGTCAGCCAATCCCGAAAACTTGGTCGGCGAAAGAAAAAATACAGGCGTGTACATGGTCCATTACGTGGAGACGGCCGATGAGCGAAGAGACTTGCAAGACGTACTGCGTGACCGAATGAAGAAAGATAACTAAAGCCAAAATACAAAAGACTACGAGCGGAAAATCAAAATAAAAGTAAAAACTTAGATTGGTTTAGGAAGCCAAAAAAATAGCCCAACAAGCCTTAGGAGAAGGCGGGCGCTGCGTTGGTTGGAGCCAACATCTTATAAGGAGCGAAAAAATGGAAACGGCAAGAGGCGCCAGAGTGCTTTGCACTTTGGGAGCGACGCTGACTGCATTGGTTTCATTCGGGACCGCGAACTCTCAATCAATCGACGGAGAGAGTGAAGGCGCAACCGAAGGACCTGAGGCCGTCGTATTTACGGACAGCAGTGCGTCAGAAAAAAGTGGTCACTGGCAAAGGTCGATAACTGACGAAATCGAAAATTCTCTTCGAGATCGATCGGCATCTTACAAGGGCATTACGACTGGTGCGTCATTAGGCATAACAACCGGCGCGTCCTTGGGTATCACGACCGGAGCGTCACTTGGAATCGCGACAGGCGCCGCGCACGGCAAATCAAGGTCAGTTGCCGGTATCACCACCGGTGCGATTGCTGGCATTACCTCCGGTGCATCAGCGGGCATCACGACAGGTGCAATCGCAGGAAATTCATCTGGCTCGGTTGCTGGGATCACAACAGGAGCAATCGCGGGAATAACCTCCGGTGCTTCGGCGGGTATCACGACAGGTGCGATTGCAGGCATCACCTCCGGTGCTTCGGCGGGTATCACGACAGGTGCCATAGCAGGCATCACCACTGGTGCTATAGCAGGCATCACGACAGGTGCGATTGCAGGAATAACCTCCGGTGCTTCGGCGGGTATCACGACAGGTGCGATTGCAGGCATAACCTCCGGTGCTTCGGCGGGTATCACGACAGGTGCGATTGCAGGAATAAACTCTGGCTCGATTGCTGGCATTACAACGGGAGCCATTGCAGGGACAACTCCAGGCGCTATCGAACACGTGGTTAATGGAAGCCAACCTTTTAGTAGTGGTAGCCCTGGTGAGAACCATTCCGAGGAATCGCGAGTCCTCCATGGCCCCGTCGAATCTGTCGACCTCATCAACGGCGTATTCACCTCCATGGGTCAAACCATCGTTGCATCCACGACGATGCTTCGAGATCTGAATGAAGGCGACTATGTCACGGTCAACGGTAGCGTTATGGGCGCCGGTTGGTTGTACGCGGATGAGATAGCTGTCTCTGACGACATGTATGTGCCAGGCTCATCACCTGTGCTGGTCACAGGCATCATGTCAGAGGTCGACGACACTGTTGGTTCCGCCACTGTCGGTGGGTTGATGGTCGACTTTACCCAGGCGTTGAGTAATGGATCGTTTCCCCAGGGCAACCTGTACATTTTCAGTGGCATCCAGCCGGTCGAGGATGGAATACTTCTGTCCACCGAGGTGCTGGCAACTGAGTAGTTAGAGCCGCGATCTTTCGGCAGCGCTCGCCGATGGGTTTTTCCAGGGAAGGAGCCGGCTGCTTGAAAAAGAGAAAGGCCACTTCGCGTGGCCTTTTTCTTTGCTCTGCCGTTACGTTGTAAACGAAACGGTGAATAAAAAAGACGGCGTCCCTGCCGTCTTAGATCTCGTATCAACCTAGAAGGGAGATGCGAGGGTTGGAGGAGCCGCCCCCGAGCGATTAGGGACGACTCGAGACTGATGCTAGGACCGCAGCACAAAGGCGGCTGTGATTGCCTTCACAAATCTGCCGGAAGCAGAAAAAAAGGCGCCAAAAGGCGCCTTTTCTCACAGTTTTTAACGCATTACGTCAAATCATTCTGACGCCTGTTCTTCACGTAATCCCTCCAGGAAGGCCTGGAACTTGCGCGCTTCCACCTGCTGTTTCACCGCATCCCGGATGCTGTCGAGTGTCGGCGGCTCGTTGGGGCGAGAATCCTCGCGCAGGATGACGTGCCAGCCGAACTGCGTCTGCACAGGTTCTTGTGAGAACTGACCATCCTCCAGGGCCTGCACGGCTTCGGAGAATGGCGCGACCATCGCATTAGGTGCGAACCAGCCGAGATCACCTCCATTGGGCCCTGTGGGTCCCGTGGAGTTCTCCTGTGCGAGCGTCGCGAAGTCGGCGCCGCCTTGCAACGCCTCAATGAGCTCGACGGCTTTTGACTGCGTTTCGACGAGGATGTGTCGTGCCTTGAACTGATTGCCAAGATCGCCACCGATCACATTGCTGTATTCCTCGAAAATTTCATCTTCAGTGGCCTCATTGCTCGCGAAAAAATCAGTGGCAACAGCCTGTGCGATGAATCCCCGGAATTGCAGTTCCAGATTGACCTTAACTTCGTCAGTCTCCTGCAATTCCTTTGCGCGCGGTGTCGTCGACAAAAGGTAGATGTCGGATAACTCACGCAGGAGAACGTCCCGCTCCTCGGCAGTCACGTCCGCCAGTGCTTTCTGCGTTCGGCTTTCCAGGTAGGCGTTAAACACCGTGCTGTCGATGTCAGCACCGTTGATCGTCGCCACCGGCTCTGCGGTTGCGGTGTGCGCAGCCGCTATTGCGACCAGCGCGATGAGTGAGCTCCGGCGAACGGAGCGTGATACGTCATGCATCGGGAATGTCCTCAGAGTAAGAATTCGTTGTTTTCCAGCATGCGGCGTTACTCAGCCGGAGTCCTGGCGGTGATAGACAGGGCATGGATGTCGGTTTGCATCATGTCACCCAGAGCGTCAAAGACGATTCGATGTCGCTGAATCCGCGATTTGCCTTCGAAGGCGTCAGACACAATATTCACGTCAAAGTGCCCGCGGCCGTCTTCGGCGCCGGCGTGCCCGGCGTGCAGATGACTTTGGTCTTTCACGAGCAGATGCGCCGGGTTCAGGCTTTCTGCCAAGAGGTCGTGAATGCGCGTACTGCGTTCGGTTTTCACGGTAACACCAGCTTGAACGGTTTGACCGAGACGCTAGCGTAGACTCCGGCGTCGGCATAGGGATCCGCTGCGGCCCAGGTTTGTGCTTCCTCGAGGCTTGGAAAATCCACAACAACAAGGCTACCGGTGAAGCCGGCTTCGCCCGGGTCGTCGGCATCGATCGCTGGATGTGGGCCGGCTATGAGGACACGACCCTCGTCGACCAGTTTGTTAATGCGCTCAAGATGCGCCGGTCGTGCTGCCCTGCGTTTTTCCAGGCTGTCCGCCACGTCTTCGCTGATGATTGCGTACCACATGCTAGTCGTCGTCCGTTTGCAGATCTTCGGCCTTGAACTTGGTCATCAGCCAGGCGCCCTGAGCCAGCAGGAACACGAAGGTGACGGCCATCAAACCGAAGACTTTGAAGTTCACCCACACTGCCTCGTCAAAACGATAGGCCACCCAGATATTCAGCAGACCGGAAACGATGAAAAAGCTGACCCAGGACAAATTCACACCGCGCCATTCGCGCTGCGAGAGTTTGTCGGTCGGTAGTTCTCCAGTCAGATCGAAAAAGCGCTGCGCCAGAGTTTTCTCGCCCACGAATCCGCTGATGAGAAAGGCGACGGCCAGCGCCCAGTAGAACGCGGTTGGTTTCCAGTACAGAAATTCCGGATTGCGGAACCAGAGCGTCGCGGTGCCCATGACGATCAGGAACACCGTCGACCAAAGGTACATCTTGTCCCAGGTTTTTGTACGCACGTATTTGAGCAGCAGGCCGACCGGCATGGCCACCATCAGCACGATCAGGGCCACGTAGATATCCGCCAGGAAATACGCTCCGAGAAACAGGATCAGCGGCAGAAATTCGATCAGCAATTGCACAATACGGTGGCCGGTGCGGGCAAAGGGGACGCAAGTCTAACGCAGGGCGGCATCGGTTGGGAGAACAACGGTCTCGCCTTTTCCCGCTAAATCTCTAGAATCCGCGCGTGGCCAGAATGATCGAAATCCATCCGACTCACCCTCAGCAGCGTCTGATTGCGGCTGTGGTGCAGGTTATCCGGGGCGGCGGACTGATCGCGTACCCGACCGATTCGTCGTACGCATTCGGCTGTCATATCGGCGACAAACGGTCGATGGACCGAATCCGTCGTATCCGCCGGACAGACAAGAACCACAATTTCACACTGGTCTGCAGCGACCTGTCAGAGATCAGCACCTACGCGCGCGTCGACAACTGGGCTTATCGACTGGTGAAGTCGCTGACGCCGGGACCATACACCTTCATTTTGCCCGCCACGCGGGAAGTGCCGAAACGGTTACAGAATGAGAAACGGCGAACAATCGGCATGCGCGTGCCGGATCACCCGGTGGTTCAGGCGATGCTGGACAGTCTCGGCGAGCCGATCATGAGCGGGACGTTGCAATTGCCCGGCGACGATGTGCCGCTGACCGACCCGTTTGAGATCGAACAGCGCATCGGCCATGAGATTGACGCGATCATCGATGCCGGCCCGGTGGGTATCGAGCCAACCAGTGTGCTGAGCCTGTCGGGTGGCGATGTCGACGTGCTCCGTGAGGGGCGCGGAGACGTGTCTGCGTTCGTCTGAAGACGAAGGACACCACGCAGATTTAGGCTAGAATAGCGGGATTGCTGCGTGGAAACCCCATGAAACCCGAATTGCACGTTCTGACCCCGGACGACGCCCCGAAACCCGAGACCGAAGACGCCCTCAACCCGGCCCAGGGCGAGATGCCTTTTGCCGTGGTGGATGGCGAGCCCGTAACGACGCTGCCGCAGGATCTCTACATTCCGCCGTACGCGCTGCAGGTGTTCCTCGAGGCGTTCGAGGGGCCGCTGGATCTGCTGCTCTACCTTATCAGGCGCCAGAACATCGATATTCTGGACATCCCGATCGCCGAGATCACCAAACAATACGTCCAGTACATCGAGTTGATGACCGAGATGCAGCTTGAACTGGCCGGGGAATACCTCGTGATGGCGGCGATGCTCGCTGAGATCAAGTCTCGCATGCTGCTGCCGCGTCCGCAGGCTGAAGATGAGGACGAGGATGATCCGCGCGCCGAGCTGGTACGTCGACTGCAGGAATACGAGCGCTTCAAAAAGGCCGCGCAGGACATCTCGGATTTGCCGCGTCTCGAACGCGATGTGTTTGTGGCACAGGCCGAGACGCCGGAGCGCAAGGTTGTCACCAAGCTGCCGGATGTAACCTTGAAGGAGCTGTTGCTCGCATTCCACGACGTACTGAAGCGCGCAGAAATGTATTCCAATCTGCATCTGCAGCGCGAACCCCTGTCGGTCAGGCAACGCATGTCCGAAGTGTTGTCGCGGGTCAAAGCGGGTTCCTTCACGCTGTTTGTCGACCTGTTCGACCCGGAGGAAGGTCGCATGGGTGTCGCCGTCACCTTCCTGGCCTGCCTCGAACTGCTCAAGGAGTCGGTCATCGAAGTCGTGCAATCCGACGAATACGCGCCGCTGCACGTGCGCGCCGCATCCTCCGTACGACTCGTCGACGAAAGTGAGTCGACGGGCAACGAATCTGTTTAAAGAAATCTCCTGATGGACCAGAAAGAAGTCGAGTATTTTATCGAGGCGGCACTACTCGCTGCCGGAAAACCCTTGAGCATTGACCTGCTGCAGGGCCTGTTTGACGGTCGCTCCACGCCGGACAAGTCGATCATTCGCGCGGCGGTCAAGGCGCTGAACGAGACCTACGACGATCGCGGCATCGAAATCGCCGAGGTGGCTACCGGGTTTCGTATGCAGGTTAAGGCGGCGATGGCCGATCGTCTCGGCAAGCTGTGGGAAGAGCGCCCGCCACGCTACTCCCGCGCCCTGTTCGAAACGCTGGCGCTGATTGCCTATCGTCAGCCAATTACGCGGGCCGAGATTGAGGAAGTGCGCGGTGTTTCTGTCAGCAGCAACATCATGCGCAGTCTGGTAGAGCGCGAGTGGGTACGGGTAGTCGGTCATCGTGACGTGCCAGGTCGCCCGGCCATGTTCGGCACGACCAAGGGATTCCTGGACTACTTCTCACTGAAAAAACTCGACGATCTGCCGGAGCTTGCCGATTTGTCGGACTGGGAGTCGCTGCGTGTGCAGCTCGACCTTCCCGAAGTGGACGGCGATTCCCCGGTCGATTCGGCCGACGGGATTGTTGCCGAGTTGCCGGTCAAAGCCGATTCGCCAGCCGACGCTGCGCCCGAGCACGGTGAAGCCGCGGCGGATGCGTCCGACGATACCGCAGAGATTCCTTTCGAATCCGTTGACGCGGCGCCGGTAACGGGCATCGTCGTTGATTCGCCAAATGAGTTGCCGGAGCTTGCGCCGGCTGCCGAAGCTGGCGTGCGAGCCGTGGAAGCACTGGACGGTCAGTCCGATGTGCCGGACAACATACCGGAGCTGACCGAGCAGACGCACACTGATCTTCCTGATTTATCGTCATCCACCGATGAGTCTGCACTGCCGGAGTTGCCGCCGCTGGCTGAGTCTGCGGACGATGAGCTGAAGGTGTCTGAATGGCCGGACCCGGTCGATGCCAGCAGCATCGCGACGCTTGAAACCAACGACCAGGACCCGGAGACCGGGACCAACAGCTAGGACACCAGACCGGTGACCGAACGCGTTCACAAACTACTGGCGGCAGCCGGCCACGGTTCGCGCCGCAAGGTTGAACAGTGGATCCGGGAGGGTCGGCTGCGTATCGACGGCAAGCCGGCTACGCTGGGACAGGCGTGCGAGGGTACCGAGAAGGTTACTCTGGACGGCAGGCCGCTGTCGTTGAAAGGCGTCCGCCAGGCGCATAAACACATCATCTACAACAAGCCGGGCGACGAGGTCACGACCCGATCAGACCCGGAGGGCCGCAAGACCGTCTTCGATACCCTGCCGCCCTTGAAGCATGCCCGCTGGGTGGCCGTAGGGCGTCTGGATCTGACGACCACCGGTCTGATCTTTTTCACAACTGACGGCAGTCTGGCTAACGCGCTTATGCATCCTTCGGCCGAAGTCAAACGACGCTACGCGGTGCGGGTCCACGGCAACCCGGACAAGAAGGAGCTTCGGCGGCTGGAAAAGGGTATCGAGCTCGAAGACGGCATGGCGCGCTTCGATGACGTGCAGGCCTCCGGCGGAGACGCAGCAAACCGCTGGTTCCAGGTCAGCCTGAAGGAAGGACGCAATCGTGAAGTGCGACGCCTCTGGGCAGCGCTGGGTTACGAGGTCAGTCGCCTGATTCGCACTGCTTACGGTCCGATTGAATTGCCGCGCGCGCTCAGGCGAGGTCACTACGAAGCGCTGACGCCGGGGCAGGTTCGGCAGCTCTACTGGGCCGCCGGGATCAAGGTGCCCGATGAGGTTGCCAAAAAGCCGCGGCCGTCGCCAAGACGCCGGCGGCGTTGACTACTGCGCTTCGAAACGTTTGCCGGTTACACCCTGGCTGTCCGGTCCGAGCAGGTACACGTAGGCCGACAGCATCTGGTCCGGCGTAGTCACCGAATCCCGATCCTCCGCCGGATACGCCTCGGCCCTCAATTTGGTGCGAACCGGGCCGGGATTGACGATATTCGAGCGCAGTGTTGCGTGTGCAAACTCCTCCGCCAGAATCTGCCCCATAGCTTCGTTAGCGAATTTTGATACCGAGTAGGCACCCCAGTGAGCCTTGCCTTTGTTACCCACGCCGCTCGACGTGAAGATCACGGAGGGGTCCTCTGACAATTTCAACAGCGGCAGCAGAACCTGCGTCAGTGCAAATGTCGCCGTGACGTTGACGTGCATAACGCGCTGCCACATAACGATGTCGTATTGCTCGAGTGGGTAACGCTCGCCGAGGATGCTCGCGTTGTGCACCAGGCCATCGAGACGGCCGTAGTCTTTCTCGAGACTCTCTGCGAGGCTGGTGTAGCCGACGGCGTCGGCTTTCTCGAGATCGAGGACCACAATGGAAGGCCGTGGCGCTCCGTCAATGGCTTCAATCTCGTCATACACGGCTTCGAGCTTTTTTACGTTACGGCCGTGCACAATGACGCGGGCGCCGAGTTCTGCGCAGCGGATAGCCAGCGCCTTACCGATGCCATCCGAGGCACCGGTCACCATGATGATACGGCCGTCGAGCAGGCCGGCAGGCGCTGCGTAGTCTTTGGGTTCTTGCATGCTGTTCTCTACTGCAGTGTGGGGTCGCTGTCGTCGCGTTCGTCGTCGTTGTCGGTGGAATCGATCAGGATGCGCGGCACGGGTTCTATGGACTCAAGTTCGTTGAGCTCGGCTTTCGAGTGAACCCCGAGTTCCTTGAACTTGCGTGCACCCGGCAACACCATCCGTTCCAGTGAGCCAACTGCCTTATTGTAGGTCTCAACACTGGTCGAAAGCTGCTTGCCGAGGCGCCCAAGGTGCCCGGTCCAGGCGCCGAGGCGATCGTACAGCGCTTCCGCCAGTTTTCGAATCTCCTCAGCGTTAGCCGCGAGAGTGAGCTGGCGCCAGCCGTACGCAACCGCTTTCAAAAGGGCGACGAACGATGTCGGCGTCGCCAGGATGATCTGCTGTTTCAGTGCGTACTCGATCAGGTCCGGATCTTCGTTTAGCGCGGCGCTGAGAAACTGATCGCCCGGAATAAACAGGATGACGAATTCGGGGCTTTGCGAGAACTGCGACCAGTAGGCTTTGCTCGACAATGCCCGGATGTGTTCCCGGACCTTGCGGGCGTGACGCTGAAGGCCCGCCTGACGGTCCGCATCGGTGGTTGCTTCAACGGCCTCTAGGTAGGCATCGAGCGGCGTTTTCACGTCGACGACCAGCTCGCGATCATCTGGCATTCGCACGATCATGTCCGGACGAATGATCTGCGAGTCCGATTCCGTGTGCACCTGTTCCTGGAAATCGCAGTGGTCGACCATGCCGGCCAGCTCCACCAGCCGGCGCAGCGTGATTTCTCCCCAGCGACCGCGCACTTCCGGGTCTCTCTCTCTCTCTCTCTCGCTCTCCTTCTCTCTCTCTCTCATCCGTAGCCATTTTGGCCCAAGTCCTTGGCCCAGGTGACGATCGATACGAGCGCCTTCCGGGTCGACGCAGGAGGCGCTTGGTGCCTCTAACCCGTTTGCTGTCGTCCCACCCTCCCTCGTGCCATCGATGGCGGCGATATGCATCCTCGGCGCCGAACATCTGCGAGGGAAAGGCGTGA
>JBCCNM010000115.1:0-9833 GCA_039025835.1 Pseudomonadota bacterium
GATGATGTCGCCGTCGATCAGTACCTGGTTGGATACCCGTCGGGAGTTCACATAGGTGCCGTTCGTGCTGTTGAGGTCCATCATGAAGGTTGTGTTGCCGTGACGGACCAGCAATAAGTGATGTCGGCTGACAAACTTGCTGTCTATCGAGATGTCGTTGTGGTCGGAACGACCGACCAGTACGCGTTGGCGATCAAAGCGGATATCGTCAATCACCTTGCCGTTGGATGAGACAATCAGATGAGCCGGTTCATCGACGGCCGGTGCCGCGGGCGGTGCAGACGGTGTTTTGCGTTTCTGATCCCAGGTGCCGTGCGGCAGATTCGGTCGCTCCACGGCGTCGATACTCACCGGCAAGGACGGAGTCTTGGCCAGGGCGAGCAGCGCGATACGATCGAGTATGCCGGGCCAGCCACCGGAGGCTTGCCACAGTTCATCGCACATGAAGCTCGATATGACCTCTTCCGGCCGGTTGGTGCCGGCGGCGATGAGTTTGGCGTGCAGGAACTGGCGCGTCTCTGCGGCGCTCATCGGGCGCAAATGAACGTCATTACTGACGCGTTTTGCCAGGCAGGCCAATGCATCTGACGCCATCATCGTCTGCATCGAGCGATTGCTGCTCAGGACGATCTTCAGCGCCGAGAATCCCTGCAGATTCATGTTTGCCAGTTCGCACAATGCTCGCAGAGCACTTGGGTTCAATTCGTGAACGTTTTCAAGGATCAGGACCGGCGATTCCTGCGAGGATGTCTGTTGCTGGCAGAACACCCGCAGCATGGCGAGCAGCTCGCTGTTGGAGCTGCAGTCGATTTCATAGCCGAACTGGCGCAGCACGCCCTCAAGCAGGCCGGTCGTGTTGAGGCCGCGACCGTCGACCACCGCTACGGCGCATTGGTCGGTCAGGGATTCGGCAAAGACACGCAACATAGTGGATTTGCCGGACAATGGCGGACCTTGCAGGAGAACCAGGCCGTTGCGGCACTTGCGCATGTCGTGGAGGGCAGTGAGAACGGACTCGAAGGCGGCATAGCGATGCAAAGCAATAGGCTTTCCGTGAGTCCGGAAAGGTTGCTCCCGCAAGCCAGTCGCAATGAGATCCATAAAAGGAACCTGCCTCGTTAAATGAACGGTAAAATATCCCGCGCTGACGGCCGTTATTATTTTGTTTTGCAGGCCGCGCGATGCAGTGTAGGTGGCGTGCCCGATTCATGTAAATAGTCACGGAGTTGACATAAATAAATCAGTCACTAACGTGCTTTTACATCATTAATGTCTTAAGTAAAGTTCATAAATAGTTGTTTTATAATTGAATAACGCTGACTTACAATTCACCGGTTTTTCCAGACCGATCGGGTAAGCCATTGACTCATAAACTGAAAGCAGAGCGACTCAGCCTGTTTCGCGGTGAGCGGTGCCTGTTCCACTCGATTGATTTTGCGCTCGAGAGTGGCGAGCTGCTGCTGTTGCGGGGCCCAAACGGTAGCGGTAAGACCAGCTTGTTGCGTGGCTTGTGCGGGTTGCTGGACTTCGACGACGGGATCCTGTCGTGGGACGGCGAAGACATCGGTCGTAATCGCCAGGATTTTCGGGCCCGTTTCGCCTGGTACGGCCACAAGACCGGCTTCAAATCGGATCTGACAGCCGAGGAGAATCTGCGCTTCGAGCGTTATTTGCGGGCGGCCAGCGGCCGCGATATTCGCGAAGCCATTGATCGACTTGGCCTGACGCGGCAACGCCAGCTGCCGGTACGCAGTCTGTCCGCCGGCCAGCAGCGCCGTGCGTCGCTGGCGCGGCTGTTGCTGTCAGGTGTTGATGTCTGGGTCATTGATGAGCCGTTTACTAACCTCGACGCCGAGGGCCGGGGGCTGGTGGAGTCGCTGGTCGCCGAGCACGTTGGCAGGGGCGGCATGGCAATCGTCGCGACCCACCACGACATGCTCGATGGTCAACCGGTAAAAACGCTGGAGATCGGACAGTGAGTCCGGCACCGATGCCCGGACTCGCCGCCGGCTTTCTGGCGATGGTGCAACGCGACCTGCTGCTGGTGTGGCGGCGTCCCGGTGACCTGCTGAATCCACTGGTGTTTTTCATCATGGTCTGCACCCTGTTTCCGCTCGCGATCGGCCCGGATGCAGAGGTATTACGGGATATCGGCGCCGGTGTTACCTGGGTTGCGGCCCTGCTGGCGATGCTGCTGTCGCTAAATACGCTTTTTTTATCGGATTTTGAGGACGGTAGCCTTGACCAACTGCTGTTGAGTCCGCAGCCTTTACCCTTGCTGGCCTTGGGCAAAACGCTGGCGCACTGGATGAGTACGGGATTGCCGCTGATGGTGGTGAGTCCGATGATTGTTCTGACCTACAAACTGCCAACGGATGTGGTGCCGGTAATGATGGTGACGGTGGCACTGGGAACGGCCAGCCTTAGCCTCGTGGGGTCCATAGGCGCAGCGCTGACGGTGGGTCTGCATCGCGGATCAACACTTCTCAGCCTGCTGGTATTGCCTTTGGCAATGCCGCTGCTTATTTTCGGCGCCCGCACGGTATCTCTGGCGGCCGGCGATGAGCCGTACTTCGGCGGACTGAATCTTTTGGCCGCCTACCTGGTCGGAGCACTGGCGCTGGCGCCTTTTGCAACAGCGGCTGCGCTGCGCATATCTAACGAGTAACACGGACGAGTAGAACCAGCCTGTATGTGGACGTTTTTTCATAAACTCGGATCGCCGCCGCATTTTTATCGGCTGTCGCTGCTGTTTTCGCCCTGGCTGGCGATTCCCGGCTACCTGCTGATTGCGTGGGGGACCTACACCGGTCTGTTCGTTGCGCCGGAGGACTACCAGCAGCGCGATGCGTTTCGCATTATCTACATCCATGTTCCTGCGGCCTACCTGGCGCAGATGACGTACGCGATTATGGCGGTGGCCGGTGCCATCGGTCTGATCTGGCGGATGAAGCTCGCCCACGCGGTCGCTGCGGCGGCCGCACCGATCGGCGCGTCCTTCTGCATCCTGATGCTGGTCACCGGTTCGATCTGGGGTCGGCCGATGTGGGGCACCTGGTGGGAGTGGGGCGACCCGCGACTGATGTCGGCGCTGATCCTGCTGTTTTTGTATTTCGGCCTGATCGCGATGCGCAATGCGATCTCCGACACCGCAAAGGCGGACAAGGCTTGTGCTGTGTTGGCGATGGTCGGTGCACTGAACATCCCCATCATCCGGTTTTCGGTGGACTGGTGGACGTCGCTGCACCAGGGCGCCACGCTGATTCGTCGCGGCGGACCCGCGATGGATGCCGATATGCTCTGGCCGCTGCTGGCCAATCTGCTGGGTTTTTCATTGGTGCTTGGCGCCGTGCTGTTGCGCCGAATCCGCACAGAAGTGCTGTACCGCGAGCGCCGCAAACGCTGGGTCCGGGACCTGGTACTTGGCAGTGAGGCGGCCTGATGACTATGTTTGATATGGGCGATTACGGCCCTTATGTCTGGACCTGTTTCGGCCTTGGACTGGCCGTGCTGGTGTTTAACGAGTGGCATGCGAGACGGCGTCACAAGCGCCTGTTTCGCGACGTGCAGGTCCGCGTGAGGGCCAAGGAAGGAGAGCAATGACACCCAGACGACAGCGCATGCTTGCGGTGGGACTCGCAGGCGCTGGCCTCATCATCGCGACGGTACTGACGCTGCGATCGTTTGAGGACAACATGATGTTTTTCGTCAGCCCGACCGAAGTGGCGGCCGGCGAGTATCCGGCGGACCGCACATTTCGCATCGGCGGGCTGGTCGTGGACGGCAGTGTACAGCGCGTCTCCGAGTCGCTGGAAGTGGCCTTTCTCGTGACCGATCGGCGTTGTGAAGTGCCGATCAGCTACACCGGTGTGCTTCCGGACCTGTTCCGCGAGGGGCAGGGTGTGGTTGCGCACGGCCGTATCGAAGGCAGCGACGGCGTGTTCGTGGCTAACAAGATCCTCGCGAAGCACGATGAAAACTACATGGCCCCGGAAGTCGCTGAGGCGATCGCGGCGCACGCGGCTGACAAACTCGCGACCAACCCGGTCGCGCCCTGTGAATTCACGTGATCCCGGAGGCTGGACATTTTGCGCTGATTCTTGCGCTGTCACTGGCGCTTTGCCAGAGCGTCTTTCCGCTCATCGGTGCGCACAAGAATGACGCCGGCATGATGCAAATGGGGCGGACGGCCGCGCTCGGTCAGTTTTTCTTCGTCACGATCTCGTTCGTCTGCTTGACCTGGTCGTTCCTGGTCAGCGATTTCAGCGTCGCCTACGTTGCCAATAATTCGCAGCTCGCGCTGCCGGACATTTACAAAGTGTCTGCCGTCTGGGGGGCGCACGAGGGCTCACTTTTGCTGTGGATCCTGGTGCTGGCCGTTTGGACCGTGCTCGTCGTGCGTTACAGCCGCAGCCTGCCCGAGGCGTTTGCGGCACGCGTGCTCGGCGTCATGGGCCTGCTGTCCGTGGGCTTCATGCTGTTTACGCTGCTGACCTCGAATCCCTTTGATCGGATGGTGCCGGCTCCGCTCGACGGCGCGGACCTCAACCCGCTGTTGCAGGATCCGGGGCTCGCGATTCACCCGCCGATGCTCTACATCGGCTACGTCGGTTTCTCGGTGGCTTTCGCCTTCGCAATCGCTGCCATGCTCGGCGGAGATTTTGACCAGCGATGGGCCCGCTGGACCCGGCCGTGGACCACGGCCGCCTGGTTGTTTCTGACGATCGGCATCGCACTCGGTAGCTGGTGGGCGTACTACGAACTCGGCTGGGGCGGCTGGTGGTTCTGGGACCCGGTGGAAAATGCCTCCTTCATGCCGTGGCTGATCGGCACCGCACTGATCCACTCGCTTGCCGTGACCGAAAAGCGCGGCCTGTTCAAAAGCTGGACGCTGCTATTAGCCATCACCGCATTTTCGCTGAGTCTGCTGGGCACCTTCCTCGTCCGCTCAGGCATCCTGGTATCAGTTCACGCCTTCGCCACCGATCCCGAGCGCGGCATCTTCATTCTCACCTTTCTCGGTATCGTCATTATCGGTGCACTCGGGCTGTACGCCTGGCGCGCGCCGAGCCTGGATTCGCAGGCCGGCTTCAAGCCCATGTCGCGTGAGACCTTCCTGCTGCTGAACAACGTGCTGCTGGTCATCGCGGCCGGCCTGATCTTCCTTGGCACGATGGCGCCGCTGCTGGTCGAGGTGTTCGGTTTCGGCAAGATTTCCGTCGGCCCGCCCTGGTTCGATATTGCTTTCGCTCTTCCCATGGTGCCGCTGACGCTGCTGATCGGTGTCGGCATGCACACCGTCTGGCGATCGCATCCGAAAGGCACGCTGCAGCGGAAACTGCGAATCGCTGCGATCGCCGCCGTCATTGCCGGTGTAGTCGTTCCGTGGCTGTTCTACGGCGCCACAGGACCGATGGTGACGATCGGCGTCGCCGCCGGTGTTTGGGTGATGCTGGCTGCACTGATCGAGCCGACCAGATCGTTACGGCGCCAGCCGGGAACGCCGGGACTGACGCGCTCCGCCTGGGGTATGAATATCGCGCACTTTGGCGTCGGCATGTTCACGTTGGGGGTCGCCGTGGTCATGGCTTACGCGATCGAAACGGATCGCGCGCTCAAGCCGGGTGCGTCGGTGAATGTCGGTGGCTACGACTTCGAAATGCGCGAGCTCCGCGACGCACAGGGCCCGAACTACACCGCGCGTGAGGCGCTGGTCGAGATCCGCAAAAACGGCAGTTACGTGGGCAGCGTTCGACCGCAAAAGCGCAAGTACCTGGTGCAGCAAAGTCCGATGACCGAGGCCGGTATTCACGTGCGCTGGAACAACGACCTGTTCGTCGCCCTCGGTGATCCGCTCGGCGGCGAGTCGTGGAGCGTGCGCATCCAGTACAAGCCGCTGATCCGTTTTATCTGGCTCGGCAGCCTGATCATGGCCATTGGCGGCCTGGTTGCGATGACCGACCGACGTTACCGACGAGTGCCCGCCGCCGAAAGGCAGGCGATCGATGATGCGTCGACGGGTGTCGAAGGAGATGAGGCGCTCGCATGAGCCGGTTTCTGATACCGCTGGTCGCGTTCCTGGTCTTTATACCGATTTTCCTGGTCGCGCTGTTTCGCGATCCCAGTGAAATCCCGTCACCGTTCATCGACGAGCCCGCACCCGCTTTCGAGTTGCCAACGCTGCAGAACCCGGCGCGCATTGTCAGTAATGCAGACCTGGAGGGACGCGCGGTGCTCGTCAACATCTGGGCGACCTGGTGCGTTGGCTGCCGCGAGGAACACGAGTTCCTGATGCAGCTCGCGCGCACCGGTGCCGTGCCGATTATTGGTATCAACTGGCGCGACGAACGCAGCAAGGCGATCGAGTGGCTGCAAGCGCTTGGCGACCCGTACGAGTTTTCCGGCTTCGATGAGTTTAATCGGGTTGGCATCGACTGGGGCGTCTACGGTGCGCCCGAGACCTTCCTCGTCAATGCGGACGGGATCGTGGTCTACAAACACCTCGGTCCGCTCGATGCCGCGACCTGGCAACGGGAGTTCGTGCCGCGCCTGGGTGAGGAAGGCTAGATGCGTATCGTCGCACTGTTCCTGCTGCTGCCGATCGTCGCGTTGGCCCAGGACGTCAACGCACCGTTCGACGATCCGGAACTGCAGGCGCGATACGACAAGATTGTCGACGAGGTGCGTTGCCTGAAGTGCCAAAACCAGTCACTGCGAGATTCCGGTGCCTTTCTTGCCGCCGATCTGAAGCGGGAGATTCGTCGCATGCTCAATGACGGCATGAGTGATCAGGAAATCTATGACTTCCTGGTCGCGCGATACGGCGAATTCGCCCTGTATCGTCCCCGCATGCAGGGCAAGACCTTGGTGCTGTGGCTGGCACCGGGCGTGCTGCTGCTGGGCGGTGGCGTGGCACTGTTTTTCGTTCTGCGTCGACGCATGACACTGCCCATCGACGACGAGCCGCAAGAGCAGAACTGATCATGATTCTCTGGATTCTCATGGCTGCTATGGCCATTGTTGCGGCTGCGTTCCTGCTGCGGCCGCTGCTGGCCGGACGGCTGGTGTCGGTGCCTTCGGTGGTGTCGGTGATTGCCGTGCTGCTCGCGTTCGGCCTGTACACGCAAATCGGCCGACCAGACCTGTCGGGCGAACAGGCCGGCTCGAATGTCGAAGGTATGGTGGCCTCGCTGGCGGCACGCCTGGCCTCCGAACCGAACGATATCGAGGGCTGGAAAATGCTCGGCCGATCGTTCATTACGCTCCGCCAGTATCCGGAAGCCGCAGACGCGTTTCGCCGTGCTGTGGTGCTCGAACAGGGACGCAACGCGCAGACGCTCGTTGACCTTGGCGAATCGATGCTGGCGGCATCCGGTCAGGCAATGACGCCGGACATTGTCAATGTGTTCGAAAATGCCCTGGCTCTGGAGGCGAATAATCCGTCCGCGCTGTTTTGGGGCGGGATCGCGGCGGCCAATCGCGGCGATATCGGCGCGGCGGCCGATCGCTGGGAAACCCTGCTGCTGACCAATCCGCCGCCGCAGGTCCGCGAGATCATCGAGCAGCGCGTGGCCGAGTGGCGCAGCACGCCGCAGGTGGCGGCTGAGCCGGTCGTGAGCATCGCTGTCACCCTCGGCGACGCGTTCCCAGACGATGTATCGGCGTCTACGCCGGTGTTCGTGATCGCACGCGATCCCAATGCGCCGTCACCGCCGATTGCGGTTGTGCGCCGAACCCTGGCGGACCTGCCGGGCAGTGTCGCGCTGACCGATGACGATGCGATGATTCCTGGACGTGTCATCAGTGGTTTTGAGTCGGTCGAGATCGTCGCCCGTGTGTCGATGACCGGCCAGCCGATCCAGAGCAGCGGCGACTGGTTTGGCACCGCAAACGCCTCGCCGGGTGAAACGGTCGACGTGGAGATCAGCCAGCAGGTACCCTGACGCGCATGAACACAGCGCAAGAGTCCGCGCCGATGTGCTTTGCCTGCGGCAAAGACAACCCTATCGGCCTGAAAATACCGTACCGTTTTGACGGCGAAACCTGCACCGCCGACTTCACACCCGGCGAAAATCACGTGGGTTGGGAGGACACCGTGCACGGCGGGATCATCTACACCGCGCTCGATGACGTGACGGCCAATGTCATTTACCGGCAGGGTCGCAAAGCGCACACGGCGCGTTGCGAAATTCGCTATCGGGATGTGCTTCGCGTCGGTGAAACGATCCGTCTCAAAGGCTGGATCGAACGCGAAAAGGGGCGTCTCGTCCAGTTACGCGGTGAGGCGACCAGGGTTCGCGACGATAAGCTGATCGCCGACTGCCAGGCCAGTTTCATGTTGCAGCGCCCATGAGTATTCCTGATTCGCTGGCCGCAAAGCTGAGAATTCCCCTGATCGGCGCGCCGATGTTTATCGTGTCGCGCCCCGACCTGGTGGTCGCGCAATGTGCAGCCGGTGTTGTTGGTTCGTTTCCGGCTCTGAATGCCCGTCCTGAGTCGCTGCTGGATGACTGGCTGTTTGAGATTCGCGAACGGCTCGACGCACACAAGGCAGCGCATCCGGAGGATCCGGTGGCACCGTTTGCCGTCAACCAGATCGTGCACGCCAGCAACACGCGTCTCGAAAAGGACATGGAGACCTGTGTGCGGCACAAGGTGCCGGTTGTGATCACCAGCCTCAGGCCGCCCGGCGACGTGGTCGATGCCGTGCACAGTTACGGCGGACTGGTGTTTCACGATGTGATCAGCCTGCGGCACGCTCACAAGGCCTTGGAGCAGGGCGTCGACGGACTGATTGCCGTGTGTGCCGGCGCCGGCGGTCACGCCGGAACGCTCAGCCCGTTCGCACTAATTAAGGAAATCCGCAAGGACTACGACGGCATCCTGATTTTGTCCGGAGCGATGAGCAACGGCGGCGATATCGTCGCGGCGCGCGCAATGGGCGCGGACTTCGCATACGTCGGCACCCGGTTTATCGCGACAGCAGAGGCGACGGCGGACGAGGCGTACAAGCAAATGATCGTGGACGCGGCGGCGTCCGACATTGTCTACAGCTCGCTGTTCAGCGGCGTCCTTGGCAATTACCTGAAGGAGAGCGTGCGCAACAACGGGCTGGATCCGGACGATCTGCCGGATGCGAACAAGGACTCGATGGACTTCGGTAAGGACCGCAAAGCCAAGGCCTGGAAGGACATCTGGAGCGCGGGGCAGGGGGTCGGCTCCGTCGACGACGTGCTGCCGGCGCGCGAATTGATCCTGCGCATGGAGTCCGAGTATCGATCGACGCTCGCGCGTCTCACGCCGGCATGAAAATCCTCGCGCTGTCTTACCTGTTCGTCGCGCTTGGCGGCGCTCTTGGTGCGATGGCGCGATTTTCACTGAATCTTGCGTTGCAGCGTGACAACCCGTGGCCAATTGGCACCCTGAGTGCCAACGTGCTCGGTTGCCTGGTCATGGGTGCGGTGGCCTATCTGGTATCGAGCAGCCCTTGGTTCAACAACGCCGGCATCATCCCGGATCAGTACCGACTGCTGTTCGCGGTCGGCTTCTGCGGCAGTTTCACGACCTTGTCCACGGTTGTGCTGGAAATGAACACGCTGGCCGGGCGAGGTGACTGGCTGGCCGCCGGTGCCTACCTGCTGTTGTCCGTGGTCGGTGGCTTGCTGGCCTTCTGGCTGGGCTATACGGCGCTAAGGGCGCTGGCCTGACGCAACAGCCACGGCGTCCAGCCGTTCAAGAATCTCACTGACGTAGCCGCGCTGTTCCGCTTTCATGAACACGGACCGCAGGCAGCTCACGGCATCGCCTTCCGGCGGCAGGCCGAGTTGGGTGGC
>JBCCNM010000116.1:0-9791 GCA_039025835.1 Pseudomonadota bacterium
ATTAAGCTGACCTCATCGCCTCTACCGGTAGTTGGCTTGGACCCATCATTAAGCTGACCTCATCGCCTCTACCGGTAGTTGGCTTGGAACCATCATTAAGCTGACCTCATCGCCTCTACCGGTAGTTGGCTTGGAACCATCATTAAGCTGACCTCATCGCCTCTACCGGATGCAGTACCCGTAACCGCAGCGCCGGGTACACCGCGGATAACAGCGTAAACAGCAGCACGACCAGCGGTCCGGCAAACAGGGTCGCCAGCGTGAAGTCCGGATACAGCCGCGCCGGCAGATTAAAGCGGGCGGCCATCTCGTCCATGCCCGGCATCGTGAAGCCGACGGTACCGACCCAGCCCGTCAACACCGCGCCGGCGAGTGCACCGAGGGCGAGTCCGATCAGCCCCATCATCAGAGTCTCCAGCAGGACCAGGCGTCCCAGTCGACCCGGAGACAGGCCCAGCGACATCACGACACCAAATTCGCGCGTGCGTTCGAGAACGGACATGAGCTGCGTGTTGAGCACACTGAACGCGACGAGCACGACCAGAATGCCGTAGGTGAAAAACGCCGACGTCATGTCAGCGCGAATCATTTGTTGCAGCCCGGGCTGCAGCGCATCCCAGTCGGGCAACACGAGCCCGTCGGGCAACAAGGGCTGCACCCGCGCGCTCATCGCGTCGACGTCTGCCAGCGTCGGTGCATTGACAACAATGTGGTGACCCGCGTCGCGCATGAAAAACACGTCCTGGAAGGTATCCAGCGGCATCTCGGCGATACTGCGATCAAGATCGGGAACGCCGCTGTCGAAAATTCCAACGACCGTCAGCACCGCCGCCGAAAACGAGCCATCCCGGCCACTGCCGAGAATCGTCAGCTCGTCGCCCAGGTCGACACGCAGGTTGCGTGCGAGAACACGTCCGACGACCACTTCGTCGCCGGCGTCCACATAGCGCCCCTCATTGACCAGGCCCGGGATGCTCGAGATCCCCGGTTCGAAGGCCGGCTCCACGCCGTACATAGCGATCCCGTAACTGCGGTCTTCACTGGAGGCGAGCACAAAGGCCGTCGCCCGCGCGCCGATATCGGCGTCGGGCAGCGACTGACGGAGCGAGTCCGCCAGCGGGATCGCGTTGTCGACCACCTGGCGCATGCGCGCATCGTCGAGATACCCCGGCGCCTGCACCTGCAGATGACCGCTGAAGGCGCGCAGTGTGTTGTTGATCATCAGGTCATAGATTGCGAACTGCAGCGAGATCATGAACACGAGCAGGCAATTGGAAAACACCATCGCAGCGACGGTCAGCCAGGTCCGCCGTGGCTGCCGCCACAGGTTCCGCCAGGCCAGACGCAGTACGATGTCCATCGGTCAGTTTCGCGGATTTCTCAGCGACGACAGCGTAAACAGGCTGTCACCCACCTCGATGTCGTAGTCGACATCGTTGATTCGGATCTCGGTCCACTCGCCCGGCGTCTCGGTCTTCTGCATACGTTGTCGTTTGGCGATCGTGCGCCCGCCCATCGTGGCAAGTTCCAGCGTATTCAGGGTTTTGACCAGCTCGCCGTCCTGATCGTAGAAGCGATGCTCGAGCAGAACATGATCGCTGCGGATCGACAGCTCCTCGCTTCCCCAGACCACGGCCGCATCCTCCCTGGGCACAGAGCGGACTTCGTAGATCGTAAAGTCGCCGTCAACGCGCTCGTCGAGCAGCGTGTGTTCGTACTGATCGATGATGTCGTCGGCGCGGGTCACATCGCGATTTGAGAAGTCGGAGCCCATCCAGCTCTGCCCCATCATCGACGACGGAATCTTGATGACACGATTGATGCGCGGGCTGTAGCTCCACATTGTGTTGTCATCAGTCAGCGTCGCGTTGCCGCGGTCCTTGCGTGGCTCCAGCACGCGCACCAGCGACCGTTCATCGCCCTTGGTCCATGCCTGCATTGTCATCGACCGCTCCCAGTCAGGGCGGTGAATGGTCATGGTCATTTCGCTGTAGGAGGAGAGGCCGCGCCAGTGATCGACGGCGCCTCGAATAATCAGGTCCGCGTCGGTGTCGGCAACGGCGTGTACGCCCATGCCAAGCAGGCAGAGAACAAGCAATCGAGCTGTCATGGCAACAGTATACGGACTCGATTGGTGAGTCCCGTATCCGTGTTTACCGTGGGTGGGTACTCAGGCGGTGACTTCGTCGTGGCTTTCCGGCGGCAGCTTGCTGCGGTGGGTCACCATGCGATCATGCAACTCGGTGATGCAGTGGCTGCCCGTTTTCACGAACAGGAACGGCAGCAGTGCGTGCACCCCACAGCAAAACGCGGCCTTCAGCAGCGATACGCTGAACCCCATGGCCGTTACGAAATGCTCCCCGTAGGACTCGCCAACCGTGGCCGGGTGTTCCGTGAATCTTTCTTTGAGCGACATTCCATCCTCCGTATCCGTCCTGAGTATTATCGGCAGGTGGCGGGAAATCTTGTTGCTATTTGCAAGCAAAAAAGCGAGTAAAGTAGAATATTGTTTCGCGTTTTCGGATTTTTTAGGAATTATGGACACTAAAGACCGTCTGATCCTGTCCGTTTTGCAGAATGACGCCGCTATTGCGATGCACGATCTGGCCGATCGCGTGGCGTTATCGAAAACCGCCGTCTGGCGGCGGGTGCGGGAGATGGAAAAAAGCGGCGTCATCAGCGGGCGGACAACGCTGGTCGACGCCGAGGCCGTGGGCTATATGCTGACCGTGTTCGCGCTGGTGAGTACCAGCCAGCACAGCGATGAGTGGTTTGCTCGTTTCGAGCAGGCCGTGAACTCGATCCCCGAGATCCTCGAGTTCCACCGCACCAGCGGCAGCATCGACTATTTGTTAAAGGTGGTCGCGCGCGACGTGCGGCATTACGACGAGATTTATAAGCGGCTGATCCGCGAAGTGGATTTTGCCGATATCAGCTCCACCTTCGTCATGGAGACCTTCAAGTCGGGGAATCGGCTTCCTCTGTAGGGTAGCTGCGGGTCTCCTCGGAAATACGCCGCTCCTCCACATCGTGCAGGGCATCACGCTCTGAGCCGATCAGAACGGCGATCCAGCGAGTACTTTCGTCACCCTCGAGCCAAAGTTTGAGAGTCATCGTCAGCGGCACCGACAACAACATGCCGACGGGGCCGAACACCCACCCCCAAAAGACCAGACCGATAAAAACGATCATCGGAGAAATGCCGACACCGTAGCCCATCAGGCGCGGCTCGATCAGGTTGCCGAAGGCGACGTTGATGCTGATAAAGCCGATCATAACCACAGCCGCTTCGCCAACGCCGAGCTGCACCAGCGCGAGCAACACAGCCGGCACCGCGGCGATGATCGAACCGATGGTCGGCACATAATTCAACAGGAAGGCGAGCATGCCCCACAGACCGGGAAAATCGACGCCGACCGACTTGGTCAGTCCGTAAGCGAGAAAACCGGTTGCCACGCTGACGAGGGTCTTGATGCCGAGATAGCGGCCGAGGTTTGACAGGAAGTTGCGGGCTTTCTCCAGCGAGTCAGGCGCCGTACCGAATGCCGCTTCAACCTTGGTCTTCAGCGATGACGCTTCGAGCAGGATAAAAACGACGGTAAAGAAAATCAGGAATACGTTGGTCAGGACGTCACGAACGCCATTCAACAGGTTGGCGACCAGTCCCATGGCCCAGCCGGGGTTGATCAGGTCACCGAGCTCCTGGATCTCCTGCTCGGTCTCAATATTCTCGGCAATCCACAGCAGGAGCTGGGCGACGATCCCGTCGAGACGCGCCTGGTACACCGGTAGCGATGCGGTGAATTGTGCGACTGAACGCCCGACGATACTGCCGACGATCGTCAGGATCAGCATGATCATCAGGACGATCAGGATGGCGGCCAAAACGGCCGGCACCCGATGGCGCTGCAGCCACAGCATCGGGCGCACCGTGATCAAAGCAATGAAGGCAGCGAGCAGTAGCGGCACCATGACCACTTTCGCCATCTGCATGCCGTAAACGACGACAACAATCGCCGCGACCGCGAGGACGACGTTGGATTTGTGGTTGGTGGTTTCGTTCACGGCGTTGATGATGGCACAGCGTCCCGAACAATGCAGCGACGCAGTACCGGGCGCTTCAGGCCACGGCGGAGCAACCGTGCACGGTCGATCTCGGCAGCTCGACGCTCGCTCCGCCGGCGACTCGGATTAAATGTCGTCCAGCAGGGACGGCGGTTTTCTCTCGGTATAACGATCCAGATCCGCAGCGTCGATCTGTTCGATCTTCACGCGCCAGCGCCCGAGTGTTGTCGAGATACGCAGCTGGTAGCGGCCGGGTTCATGGAACAGCTTGAGACCGTTGCCTTTGGTTCTTTGTCGGTCGAGGACCTTGCCAACATGCCGACCTGTTCTCGCGTCGATCAGCGTGATGTCCAGGGCTATGAGGCTGTCGAAATCGCCATCCAGACGCCAGTCCAGCGTCCACGGTCCGGTCACTTCAAAAGACGCCGTGGTCGCGTTTTTGTCGCCGCGAAACTCGCGGATGAGCTCGGCGGGCTGCGCCAGCGCCGGCAACAGCAATAACAGTACAGCGGTAAACAGGGTTTTCATTCAGGACTCTCCGGTCCGCAGCAGGTCAGTGATTCGACCGGTGCGCGCAACAAACATTCCGCGAAGAATATCAAACGCCGCTGTCGCGGTCCCACGGCGGCTGCCCGTCAAAGCACTCGTCAAGAAAATCGATGAGCTGGCGAACCCGGTAACTCAGGTGCCGGGTTGGCGGATACACCGCGTAGGCCGGCGTGACGGGCCACCGGTAGTCGGTCAGCAACGGAACCAGACGGCCGCGCGCAATCAGGTCGGATGCGATAAAGGTCGGCTGCATGACGATACCCATGCCCTCCGCCGCTGCACCGCAGAGGTAATCGCCGCTGCTGGCCCGCATTGCCACCTGCACGCGCACCTCGATGGACCGGCCGCCGGCGTCGCGACACGCCCATCGATCCGGTTCAGCAAGATTGCTGTAAACCAGACAGGGCAGCGAGGACAGGTCGTCCGGTCGCTCCGGCGCGCCGTGCTCGTCGAGAAACGCCGGTGACGCACAGATTACGGTTTGTGCATCGAACAGCTTGCGCGCGATCAGATTGCTGTCGGACAGGCGACCGATTCGAAGGGCGAGATCCACGCCTTCCTGCAGCAGATCGACGCGACGATCGTTAAAGTCGAGTTCGAAGCTGACGCGTGGATGCCGGCGACCGAATTCCGCGAGCGGGTCCAGCATGTGGCGTACGCCGAACGACAGCGGCAGGGCCAGTTTCAGCCGGCCCTTGAGCTCGCCGTGCTGCTGCGCGACAGCGGACTCCGCCTCCTCGAGATCCGCGAGCAGCGCCGCGCTGCGTTCGTAGAAGCCGCGACCGGAGTCCGTCAGGTTGATCCGGCGCGTCGTCCGGCGCAGCAGCTGCACACCGAGCCGCTCTTCCAGAGCTGCCACGCGCCGACTGATCACCGACCGCGCCACGTCCAGCCGGTCGGCGGCCGCGGTGAAACTGCCGGCCTCCACGACGGCGACAAAGGCCGTCATGTCCTCGAATCGATCCAATGCGCGGGCTCCTCAGACTATTGTTGCTAATTTAGCAAAAGTAATTTCTCTAATCAGAGGTTTATTGCCGAATCGAGCACAACAATACTGCACGCCAACGATTACCCCGGAGCACGCCCATGACACGAGTCCTCGCCATCAACGCCAGCGGCCGCCACCACGGCTCGCTGTCGCGCACCCTGTCCGCCGACCTTATCAACGCACTGGAAACACACCACGGTGACCTCGATGTTGTCACCCGCGATCTCGCGGACGGCGTCGGCTTTGTGAACGAAGCGTGGATTGACGCTGCCTTTACCGATCCCGACGATCACAGCGATGCGCAAAAGTCCGCGCTGGCCGAGTCCGACGCGCTGGTCGCCGAGCTGCAGGCCGCCGACGTCGTTGTCATCGCGACACCGATATACAACTTTGGCGTGCCGGCCTCGCTGAAAGCCTGGTTCGACCAGGTCGCTCGCGCGCGCGTCACCTTCGCCTACACCGACAAAGGCCCGGTGGGTCTGCTGGATGGCAAACAAGCCTACCTGCTGGTGGTGTCCGGCGGCGTCGACATGGACAGCCCGGCCGACTTCGCGACGCCTTGGCTGCGCCAGGTCCTCACATTCATTGGCATCGACGATATCACCTCCGTCGGTGCACGCCAGAACGGCCGCGAGCCTGCGGATGTTCTCGACAAAGCGCGCGCGGATATTGCCGAACGTGTTCACACGGCCCCGCAAGCGGCCTAAGCCCTCAGGAGACCCCGACCATGAAAAATCCCGTTGACATCGCAGCCCTGCTGCTTCGCCTTGCGCTTGGCAGCATGTTTCTCGCCCACGGCCTGCTGAAGGTCCTGGTTGTCACACTGCCCGGTACCGTCGGCTTCTTTGAGTCGGTCGGTTTTCCCGGCTTTCTTGCCTACGTGGTCACGGTCGGTGAGATCCTCGGTGGCGTACTGCTGATCGCCGGCGTCGGTACGCGCGCGGTGTCAATCGCACTGATCCCGGTGTTGCTCGGTGCCACCTACGTGCACTCCGGCGCTGGCTGGCTGTTCAGTAACGAAAACGGTGGCTGGGAATATCCGGCCTTCCTGGTGGTCACGGCGATCGTGCAGGCACTGCTGGGCAGCGGCCGTTACGCGCTGCGCCTGCCGCAACCGAAGGCCGCCGCAGAACCCGCCGTTTCAAGCTGAAACATGCGCACACGCCAAGTGCGTGGCATGATCCGGAGCGGTCCGTTCGGGCCGCTCCGTTTTTTACGTTTGAGGTCGTCACGATGAGCAGGATACTCGCGTTCTCCGGCAGCGCCCGGAAAGACTCCTTTAACCAGCAGCTGGTTACCGCCGCCGCGCGTCACGCAGAGGCCGCTGGCGCGGACGTTACCCTGATCAGCCTGCGTGACTACCCGATGCCGCTGTACCACCAGGACGAAGAAGCTGAGCACGGCCAGCCGGACAGCGTTGCGGCGCTGAAAACACTGTTCACAGAACACGATGGCCTGCTGATCGCCTCGCCCGAGTACAACGGCTCGATAACGGCGCTGTTGAAGAACACGCTCGACTGGCTGTCGCGCCGCCATGACGATGAGCCGTCGATGGTCGCCTACACCGGCAAGGTCGCCGCCATCATGGGTGCGTCACCGGGCGGCCTCGGCGGACTGCGCGGCCTCGTGCACGTTCGTGCCATCCTGTCGAATCTCGGTGTCATGGTAATCCCCAAGCAGTTCGCCCTGCGCGCGGCCTACGAGGCCTTTGACGATGACGGCAACCTGAAAAACGAGCGCGATCGCGATACCGTAGTCGGGCTCACCGCAAGCCTTGTCGACACCACCCGCCGAATGAGCGACTGACACTATGAACAATCGAATTTCTGCGCGACTCACCGCTGTTTTTGCTCTACTCGGCCTCGCCGCCTGTGGCGGCGGAGGCGGCGGTGTCACCTCGACACCGGCTCCGCCGGCACCACCGCCGCCGCCCCCACCACCCACGTCATCCACGCCGATTGGCGAGGTGCAGGGAACCGGAAGCGCGAGCCCGCTGGTCGGCCAGACCGTGGCTGTGGAAGGCGTGGTCGTCGGCGACTTCCAGGAGGGTGATGCCGACACCGGCAGTAATCTCGGCGGCTTCTACATCGTCGGCTTTCCGGATGCCTCGCTGGATTCGTCCGACGGCATCTTCATTTTTGACGGCGACACACCGTCCACGGACGTCTCTGTCGGCGACAGCGTCTCGGTCACCGGCGAGGTCAGTGAATTCTTCGGCGAAACCCAGATCACCGCTTCCACCGTAGCCGTGATCGGCGGCGGCTCAATTTCACCGGCTACGCTCGCCGGTATTGGTGACACGGTGCTGAACAGCGACGGAGACCCGATACCGGATCTCGAGCGATTCGAGGGCATGCTGGTGCGCTTCACGTCGACGCTGACCGTCAGCGACACCTTTAATCTTGGACGCTTCGGTGAACTGGTCATGACCCTGAACGGTCGCGGCATCACGTTTACCAACAACAACGCGCCGTCGGTCAGCGGCTTCGCCGACTTTCGCACCGAAACCGGCCGACGCAGCATCATTCTCGACGACGGCCAGCGGGATTCGGATGTGCGTCCGGTGCGCTACTTCGACGACGCCAGCCCCATTCGTACGGGCGATACGGTCACCAACCTGACCGGCGTATTGCGTTATTCGCGCGGCGCCGGCGGTGCGGGCACCGAAACCTGGCGACTGATGCCTACCGAGGATCCGGTGTTTGTGCGCAGTAACCCGCGCACCCCCGCGCCGAATCCGGGCGGCTCGCTGCGCGTGGCCAGCTTTAATGTGCTGAACCTGTTCACAACAATCGACAACGGCTCGGCAACCTGCGGCCCGAGCGCACTGAGTTGCCGCGGCGCGGACTCGAGCAGCGAATTCGACCGGCAACTCGACAAAATCGTGGCTGCGCTGGCCGCGATCGACGCAGACATCGTCGGGTTCGTGGAAATCGAGAATAACGCCAGTGAATCACTCGATGCGCTGGTCACGGCGCTGGCCGCCGCCGGACTCGATTACGATTTCGTCGACACCGGTACGATCGGCACCGATGCCATCAAGGTCGGCTTCATTTACAAGCCGGCAACTGTGCAGACGGTTGGCGGTTTTGCGATTCTGGACAGCAGCGTCGATGCGCGCTTCATCGACTCACGCAATCGGCCGGTGCTCGCGCAGACCTTCAGCCAGGTATCCAACGGTGCGGTGCTGACGGTGGCAACCAACCACCTGAAGTCGAAGGGCTCGGACTGCGACGATCTCGGTGACCCGGATCTGAATGACGGTCAGGGCAATTGCAACGTGACGCGCCGCAATGCGGCGAGCGCGATGGTGGACTGGCTCGCGACCGACCCGACCAGCAGTGGCGACAGTGACGTGCTGATCATCGGCGACCTGAATGCCTACTACCGCGAAGACCCGGCGACGACGATCACCGCGGCGGGTTACACCAACCTCGTCGAATCCGCGAACGGCAGCGAGTCCTACTCCTTTGTATTTCGCGGTAATGCCGGTGCGCTCGATCACGCCTTTGCCAACGCGAGCCTTGCAGCGCAAGTGACGGGCGCGGTTGACTGGCATATCAATGCCGATGAGTGGCGCCTGTCGGACTACAACGAGGAAAGCAATCGCGACGCGGCGTGGTTCGACGGCAGCGAGCCGTTTCGTTCGTCCGACCACGACCCGCTGATCGTCGGACTCGAACTGACGCCCTGAGCCGGGGTCAGTCCGACTCGGAAAATTCGATCGGCCCGAAACTCGCCTCGTCATCCAGAGGCTGCAATCGCGACACGGCCGACAGACGCACGAGATACTCGCGGTCGTCACCGCGCAGCACCAGGAACTCGTCGCGGTTAGCGTCCATACGTATGTCGGTCATTGCGCCATTGACAGTGAAGCCGTCGCGGGTGTCGATGCGGACGTCGTAGCGATGCAGGCAGCCAACCTCGAGCAGGTCGTAGTGCACGCAGCTCAGACGGTTGATCAGCTCCGCCGCGGAGTCCCGTCGGCTCATGACGCCAGCTCGCTCAGTTCAATTTTCAGATCCGGCCAGGTCCGCAATGCTTGCTCTGTCGCTGTGCGGGCATCCGCATCGCGGTCGTTGGCCGCGAACTGGCGGATCACCTGCACCACGTCCTCACGCGAACACGGATCCAGCGCTTGCGTCGTGTTGACGCCGGAACGGGTGGCGACCTCGGCCGAGACGATGTC
>JBCCNM010000117.1:0-9667 GCA_039025835.1 Pseudomonadota bacterium
GCGCGGATAATGCCAAACATGGCTTCAACCATTTCGTAGCTGTTGGACATCAGCACGACAACCCGGTCGCCCTTGCTGAGTCCAAGGTTCAGCAGCGCATTGCCGACCTGACAGGTCCCCGTATCAAACGCTCGCCAGCTCACCTCGAGCTCGTTACACTCGACGGCCGGCTTGTCTCGGTTGGCTTCGGCAGAACATCGGATGACGTCTGCAACCGTTAACGGGCGCTTAGCGAACCACGCCATGAACTTTCCCCCTCCGGTCTGCGCATCCCCATGCACATTTCAACGAGCGTTGAATGGTAGTTGAACGATTGTTCAAACTCAAATAGGGTTGCGATATGGGGGATGACAAGCAAAAGACCCGCGATCGTATTCTCGACGCGGCGGAAGAACTGTTTGCCACACGAAGTTTCGAAGGCGTCTCGGTACGACAAATCATGTCGAAGGCCGGCGCCGATGTGTCACTGGCTTACTATCATTTCAAATCCAAGCGCGACCTGTTCGACCAGGTCATGCTGCGCCGTGCCGAGATTCTCAACGATATCCGCTTGAAGGCACTGATCGACGTTGAGAAGCGCCGCGGCGACGAGGCACCGTCTGTCGAGGAGATTATCTCGGCGTTCACGACGCCACTGCTCGACCTGCTGGATAAGGATCACGACGAGTGGTCTCACTACTTCCAGCTCATCGCCCAGATCAACAATTCCCCCGAGTGGGGCGGCGAACTGATGACGCGATACTTTGACCCGCTGGTGCGCCGTTTTGTCGATGCACTGCGAAAGGCCCTGCCCGACTGCGACGAGGTCGACCTGATGTGGAGTTACCACATACTGTCCGGCGCTTTGACCCTGACCTTTGTCGAGACGGGCCGCATCGACAACCTGTCCGGCGGCACGGTGCAATCCAGCGACATCGCTCAGATTCGAGATCGAATGCCGAAGTTTCTGGCGGCTGGCTTCGAACGCCTCTGTAAAAAGCAGCCCTGACTGCGCGCAAATTGCTTTTCAACGATCGTTGAACTAACCTTCATCCAACGCTCGTTGAAATGAGCGTGTTTGCACACGCAATTAGGGGGAAATCATGCGTAGTCCACGCCGTACGTTTTTCGCGGTTGCCGCGCTCGCACCGCTGACACTCTCCACTGTCCTGATGCCCGGCGACGCCCTCGCTCAGGACCAGGCCGAACTGGCGCTGGAAGAGATTACCGTTACCGCACGACGTCGCGAAGAATCGCTGCAGGATGTTCCTGTGGCCATCACCGCGATCAGTGGGGAGCAGCTGACCAACATCGGAGCGACGGACCTGACAGAGATCCAGGCGTTTTCGCCGAACCTCGTTATCTATCCGGGTCGCAACCAGAGCACGACAATCACCGCCTTCGTCCGCGGTATCGGCCAGGCTGACCCGTTATGGGGTGTTGATCCGGGTGTCGGAATCTACCTTGACGATGTCTACATGGCGCGCCCGCAGGGTGCATTGCTTGATGTGTTTGACGTTGAACGCGTCGAAGTCCTGCGCGGTCCGCAGGGCACGCTGTACGGCAAGAATACGATCGGCGGCGCGATCAAGTACGTGAGCAAGCCGCTGACCGACGAGATCAATGGCGCTGTCTCCTACACGTTCGGCGAATACGAGACGAGCGAACTGCGCGCATCCGTCGGCGGTGCGCTGATAGACGGTGTGCTTCGCGCCCGCGCCGCTGCGGCAATCATCGAAAATGACGGATTTGGCGAAAACCTGTTTACCGGGGATCCGGTCGCCAACAAGGACACGACAGCGTATCGGCTCGCCGTAGAGTGGCTGGCCACCGACAATCTCTCGGTGAAGCTGACCTACGACAAGACCGACGACTCCGCCGCGCCCAAGGGCTACAAGCGCCTGGAGGCCAACCCGAACTGCGCGGTGTTCCTGATTACCTGTGACCCGCTGGGCAATCCGTTTGATGTGGAAGCCGGCCTGGAACCCACCAACGGCACCGAATCGAACGGCGGCTCGCTGACCGCGACCTGGGACATTAGTGATGCGTGGACCGCGAAACTGATCAGCGCCTACCGGGAATCGGATTCGAACAACAACATCGATTTTGACACCACGCCGGCACCGATCACGGACGTGTTCGCGATCTACTACGACGAGCAGTACACGCACGAAGTCCAGGTGCTCTACGATGCCGGCGATCGTCTTGCCGGTGTTGCCGGGATCTACTACCTCGATGGTGAAGCGGGCGGCCTGGTGCGCAATATCTTCTTCGGCGCTATCTTCGGTACAACCAACGGTATCACCGAGACGGAATCCATCTCGGCCTACACAGACTGGAGTTACAGCCTCACCGACAAGCTGCGACTGAACGCCGGCGTCCGTGTTATTGCGGAAGAAAAACGTGGCATCGCTTTAAACCAGGGCTTCTCCGACGCGACCTTCACGACGGTTACGGCAACGACCGCGGACTACGACCAGACCGAGGATTTCGATTCGGTGGCGCCGAAGTTCGGCCTGGACTACCGGCTCAACGACGACGTCCTGCTGTACGGCCATGTCAGCCAGGGGTTCAAGAGCGGTGGCTTCAATGTCCGCGCACAATCGACGGCCTTCCCGGACTCCGCGCTGCCGTTTGACGACGAAGAATTGACCAATTTTGAATTCGGCATGAAGGGTGCGTTTCTCGACGGCCAGGCCACATTGAACACCGCGCTGTTCTGGGGTGACTACACCGACATCCAGGTCAGTACTTTCACCGACTTCGATTCAGACGGTGACGGCACCGACGACGCCTTCTTCGGTTCGTTCCTGAACGCCGGCGAAGCGACGATCTCCGGAATCGAGGTCGAATGGAGTCTGGCGCCGACTAACCTCGACTGGCTGCGCCTGTCGGGAAACCTGAATTACCTCGACACCGACGCGGACGAGGTTGACCTGAACGACAACGGCCTCGCTGACGTGCAGGTGATCACCAATGCACCGCAGAAAACCGCCGCCGTGTTTGCCGACATGTTCGCGCCGATCGGCAACGGTGTACTGACCGCGCGTCTTGGCTTCTCCTACCGGGATGCCACGCTGATGACCAACGAAGGCGAAGGTACGATTCCGCTCGAACAGGGTGCTTACCAACTTTGGAACGCCTCGCTGGCTTACACGGTCGACCAGTGGGACTTTGCCGTTCACGCCAAGAATATCGGCGACAAGGAATACCTGACCAACGGCTATAACATCCCGGTCCTCGGTATCAAGACCGGATCGCTCGGCAACCCCCGCATGGTGATCGCTTCAGTCGGTTACAGCTTCTGAGCGCGACCCCCAGCCGAACGAAAAGGCCCCTAGCGGGGCCTTTTTTTCGCCTTCATTTTTGAGCCTAGCGCCGCAACGCGCCAAACGTTGTGCCAATGAGCCGAGGCATTCGCCCGGATTTCACATCATCAGAATTCTCGGAATCCACGCGATGCACGATCACGACCTCCGAGCGCGGATTGACAAACAATAGATGTGAACCGAGGCCGGTGTGTGAAAACGATGAAGGACGCCCGTTGGATCGGGTGACTTCCCACATCATGCCGTAGCAAACAGAGAGCCCGTTGCCAATGTTGTCGTTGACGACCGAGTAACAGTCGGTGCTCTGTTCGATCCAGTCGGACGGAATGATCTGCTGTCCCTGCCAGGTGCCACCGTTGGCAAGCATCTGGCCAATCAGCGCGAGGTCGTGGCTCGACAGTCGAAAATGATAAGCGGGATGACGGGACTGCTCGGGCTCCAGGTAATAGAAACCATCGAGGTCATCGATCGGCAGATCATCGCCTTCGATGTCCGCCGTTGAAATCGAGCCGATGCGGTGCTGATAGTCGAGCATTCCGAGTGGCTTGGCGAGGGTTTCGTTAAACGCCTCGTAGATTCCCTGGCCGGTCTTGTTTTCGAACAGGGTGCCGACGCTGTTGAAGGACCAGTTGTTGTAGTAGTACTGCGTTCCCGGCATGTGGCTGTCTCGTTCCGGTCTTGTTGCCGACATGCGCTCTGTCTCGGCAGCTGCAGGCAGGTAAATACCGGAACGCGACTGTAAGAGCTGGGTCACGGTCGCAGTCTTTTCCTGGTCCGTAAACGCGACGCCCTCCTCCTCCAGAGCCAGCGAGGCCACTGTCTCATCCAGATTTATCGCGCCTGATGCCACGGCTTCGCCGTACAGCAGACTCAGCAGTGGCTTACGCATGCTGTGGATGAGATGCGACTCGTGAATATTGCCGTAGCTGTAGGCCACCTTGCCCTGGTACAGCAGCAGGTAGGATGAGGTGCCGGTGTCTTCGAAAAACGCTTCGAGTGACGCAATGCCTTCCGCGGTCAGCGGTCTCTCGGATTCGGGCCACGATTCGAAACGTGACGAGGGTTCTGCAGGCGTGCTGGCGCAACCCGCCAGCGTCATTGCTGCGACCAGCGCGAGCGCAAATCTGAATGCCTTGGCCATGGCTCCTCTTCCCTGAAATGCTTGTTGTTGATCCTTGTAGCCGGGAAAACTAGCGGTGGTTACAGCGTGGATCAAGAGCCAAGGCCGACGGTCACGTTTTCAGAGTGTCGATTTTGATGGGTGAGAAACAGCAATCCGCTGTGTCAGAACCAAAAAAAGCCCGGTGCAAGGGCTTCTTAGGTTTTGGCGGAGAGGGTGGGATTCGAACCCACGGTACGGTACAACCGTACACCTGATTTCGAATCAGGCCCGTTCGACCACTCCGGCACCTCTCCGGTCGTGACTACTTGTTCAGCTGGCGCGTCGCGCCTATACACCTGATTGGATTCAAATCGGCGTGTGCCGATTTTCACCCCTTCGGGGCGCCTGCGGCGTCCAAACGCTGCCGCGTTTAGTCGAATCAGGCCCGTTCGACCACTCCGGCACCACTCCTGAGTGGGGTGCGGATAGTATGCCTAGAGAATGGCGGTGACAAGCCGGCGTTTATCATTGAGCGCCTTTTCTCCAGACTCGCAGCGTCAGTGGCCACCTGATCAGCTGCTTGCGTTCAGGATCACCCCAGGCCTTTTGCAGATCGTCACCCACCAGCAACAGCGGGTTCTCTCCCTGCGTCTCTTCATAGCGCTTGCTCGCCGACCAGGTACTCAGGTAACCGGCAAGCTGCGCCAGTGTCCACTCCGCCTGCATCGCGAAAACGGGAACCGACAGTTCCTCAAGACCAAAGACGACGCTCTGGTAGCCCTCTTCGACCATGCGCCGCTCGTGCGACCAGAATTCACCGAGGATGTCGTCATAAAGACGGTCGATGACCGCATCAATATCAGCTTCGGACTTGAGGACCGCATAACTCCAGGCCGCCAGCAGACCACCCGGTTTCAAGACGCGAGCGACTTCTGTTTCGAATGCCGCCAGGTCGAACCAGTGCAGCGCCTGCCCGACTGTCACCAGGTCAGCCGAACGATCATCAAGGGAGCTTTTTTCCGCGAGCTCCTGGCGATACTCGATCGAATCCCGCAGCTCGGCGGCGTCGAGTTGCGCCTGACTGCCGTCGGTCGCAACAACCCGATCGAAATGCGCGGCAAGCATCGTTGCCGCCTGCCCGCTACCGGTCGCGCAATCCCAGGCGAGCTCATGACCGGGAGATCCGGCTGCGAGAAATTCGAACAGGCCGATCGGATATCCAGGTCGGTAGGTGCTGTAGCCGGCCGCAACGCCGGAAAAATAGTCCTTGAAGCTCACTAAGTGCATCCCTCGTCGTGCAGGTAGTTTTCGGGCTGGAATCGCGGTGTGCACAGCGCGAGGAACACGAGGTCCTCGTCGCCCGTATTTGAAATTCGCTGTTTCACGTCCGGCGGAATAAGCACCACGTCACCGGGAGTCACCGAAGTGGTATCCAGGCCATCGATGTCCACACATCCGCTACCGCTGATGATGACGTATCGCTCTGCAGTTTGCAGGACACGGTGAAAGGCGGTGGTCACCCCCGGTTCAACGCGCGCACGGGCAATAGACAACTCACTGTCAGCAGCGGAGTTAGACAACTCGAGAATATGGCATCTTTCCTCGGTGTAGTACTCTTTCGTCTCGTCAAATCTGATCACCAGCGGGTCCATCGACAGCGTCCACGAAACAGGAGATGCCCAGTCTACCAGCCTGCTTTCCTCTAACCATTGCCGGAATGTGATGTCATGATTCATAAGCCTTTCCAGCGCCTCTTGCGTCGTATCGTTGTCGCCACAGCGCTCGTTTTTTCTCTGTCCCCCGCCGTCCACGCACACGACCACGGAGAAGGCGCACACGGAACTGTTTTGATCACCGGTGCGAACCGAGGACTGGGCCTTGAATTTGCTCGACAGTATGCCGAGGCTGGCTGGACCGTTATAGGAACAGCACGATCACCCGACCGCGCCGATGAACTCAACGCGCTCGACGTTGAAGTGCTGCAGCTCGACGTCACCGTCCAGCAGAGCATCGATGCCCTGGTCGGCGCACTCGACGGTCGTGGCATCGACATGCTGATCAACAACGCCGGCATCTTTCCGCGCGTCGGCCAGATTGACGACATCAGTATCGACGACTACACGCGTACACTTCTGGTGAACACGGTCGGACCGGTACGCATCACGCAAGCATTGATGCCGAACCTGCGTGGCGGCGACAAAAAACACATCGTCAATATTACAAGTCAACTCGCGAGCATCGAGCTGAACACCAGCGGCAACTTCTATGGCTACCGAGAGAGCAAGACCGCACTAAACATGTTCACGCGGACGCTGGCCCAGGAACTCGGGACGGAGGGCTTCACATGCCTGACGTTGCACCCGGGCTGGGTGCGCACGGATATGGGTGGCGACCAGGCACCGCTGTCGCCGCAACAATCGGTCACGAATATGCGAGCCGTGATTGCCAACATGACGGTCGAGGACAACGGCGTGTACCGCAGCCACACCGGCGATCTCGTTCCCTGGTAGCGGTGTGTCGCTAGTCGATACTTACTTGCGAGCGGTGATAACGGAGAACCACTTCCGGGTCCGGTGACAAGTGCGTGCGTGGCTCGTCTTTGCCAACATAATCGAGTGTCGACAGAACATGACGAATGCTCTCGAGCCGGGCGCGCTTTTTGTCGTTGGCCTTGACGATAATCCACGGTGCGTAGGACGTATGAGTCTTGCTGAACATATCGTCCTTGTAGCGGGTGTACAGGTCCCAATTCTCCTGCGCCTTCTCGTCGACCGGTGAGATTTTCCACTGCTTTAGCGGATCTTCGCGACGCGATGCAAAGCGCGCCGCCTGTTCGTCTTTCGAAATGGAAAACCAGAATTTGACGAACTCGAGATTGTCCTCGTAGAGCATGTGTTCGAACTCCGGCACCTGCTGCATGAAGACTTTGTATTGTGCCGAGGTGCAGAAACCCATAACCGGCTCTACCACGGCGCGGTTGTACCAGCTGCGGTCGAAAAACACGATCTCGCCGGGATTGGGAAGCTGCTCGACGTAGCGCTGGAAGTACCACTGACCTTTTTGGACTTCGGTTGGCTTGGGGAGCGCGACCACGCGAGCCGTACGCGGATTCAGGTGTTCGATAAAGCGACGAATGTTGCCGCCTTTACCCGCTGCGTCGCGGCCCTCGTAAATAATGACGACACGGCGACCCTCAAGCTGCACGCTGCGTTGCAGCTTTACCAGTTCCATTTGCAGTTTCTTGAGCTCCTGCTCATAGCGAAGTTTGTTCAGCGCTTTGTCGACGTTGATCTTCTTGGCACTGAGCAATTTTAGAAGTCCTTTGTGGGAGTTCAGCGCACGCAGTTCCTCTTCGGACAGAGAGTCTGCAATAAGCACGTCATCTGGCACTGACGGCCGCTGCACCACATCCGGCGTTAACTCGGCGACATTGCTCGGCGCTGATTCCGCCGTATCGACATCCTGGGCGACTCGCCCGTACCTTTTTAGATCGTCCATTGAGCCCCTCCTCCGACAGGCATCTTTACATGCGCTTATCGGCGTCTCCCAAGTTTAAGTTTAAGCAAAACTCCGGCCTGCTGCCTTCTTAGTATCCCTTACTGTTCCCTTTTTCCGGACCCGATGTGGTCAGACCCACGGTCGAAGGATTGCAACAGCGCGTAAACCAACAGCCCTGAAAGCACGGCCGCCAGTCCGAACAAACCCTCCTTCGGTCGATTGACCAGCACGAACCATAGAGTCCAGCCCATCAGGGCCAGATAGATCATCGGCGGGAGTGGAAACAGGAAGGTGCGATACGGGCGTTCAAGTTCGGGTTGCCGCCAGCGCAGTACAAAGACACCCAACACCGTGGCAAAGCTGCTCAATGCCAGTGTGAAACCGGCAAACAACAACACCGACTCAAAGCTGGATGTCAGGATGAACACGCAGGCCAGCAAGGACTGGAAAACAACCGCGGTGGTCGGAATACCGTCCTCGTTGACCCGGGCCACGACCCACAGCACGCGAAAGTCCTGGCCGATAACCTGCAAAACACGCGGCCCGGCCATCAACATGGCGCTCACGGTGGAGACCAGAAGCAGAGCGAGGACCAGGCCCGCGAACCGTCCGCCGAGATCGCCAAAGGCCGACTTGGCGGCTATCAGCCCCACTTCGAGCTCCCCCTGCAACGCCGAGACTGGCGCGACCAGCATAAACGTGACGTTCAAAGCCACGTACAAAGCGGTAACGACCAGTGTCCCGCAGACCAGAATCCACGGCAGCGTCCGCTGCGGATGTTCGAGTTCGCTGGACAGATAGGTCGCCGCATTCCAGCCGGTGTACGCATAACTCACGTAGATAAGAGACACCGCGAAGGCGCCGCCGATAATGAGCTGACCGTCGCCAGCCGCCGGCCAGAAACTCACCGCTTGCGGCTCACCGACCCAAAAAAACGCCAACAGGCAAAAGCCCGCAATCACGACAACCTTCAGCACGGTAAAAATGACCTGCACGCCGCCACTGCTCGAGCGCCGGCCGGCATGTACGGCCGTGAGCAGCAGTACAAGGCTCACGGCAATTGCTCGCTCGAGCCAGATCGACGGCGGTGTTTCCAGGATCGACGTTGCGTAGGCTGAGAAAGTCATCGCGGCCAGCGCTGACGGCCCGGCGAAGCCAACGGTGACCGACACCCAGCCAGCAACGAATCCCACTGCCGGATGATAAATGCGCGACAGCAGGTTGTACTCGCCACCCGAACGCGGGAATGCCGCGCCCAGTTCAGCGTAGGTCATCGCGCCGCACAGCGCGATCAGTCCGCCCAGCGACCACAAGAGCAAGATGACAAAGCCGGACTGGATGCCCTGCAACTGAAAGCCGAGGCTCGTGAACACACCGGTGCCGACCATGTTGGCGATCACGACGGCTGTAATCGTTGGGAAGCGGAACTTGTCGCTGGGCATCGGGTTACGGGCTGGTGGGTGATGAGGGACTATAGCGGGTCTGGTGGGTGGGCCCAATGGATGAGGGGCCAGATACCAAAAAGGCCCCGTCGGGGCCTTTCTGGTATCTGGCGGAGAGGGGGGGATTCGAACCCCCGGTACGGTATCACCGTACACTCGCTTTCCAGGCGAGCACCTTAAACCACTCAGCCACCTCTCCGAATTTTATCGCTTTCGGGATGGATTCGATCCTCCCTGGGGTCGGCTCTCACCGCTACGCGGCGCCTGCGGCGTCCAAAACGCTCACGCGTTTTGTCGAACCCCCGGTACGGTATCAC
>JBCCNM010000118.1:0-9644 GCA_039025835.1 Pseudomonadota bacterium
CTACGGACTCTGACTCCGTCAACGGGGGTTCGAATCCCTCTCCCCCAGCCAAATAAAAAGGCCCGCACACCGCGGGCCTTTTTATTTGGCTCAGGGAGAGGATAAACAGAGCCCCCAGGTTCGACAAAACGCGCCAGCGTTTTGCACGCCGCAAACGCCGCGAAGCGGTGAGAATCGACCCAGGTCGATTCGAATCTATGCCTCTCCCCGAACCGAACGAAACAAGCCCGCGAATGGTTTTTTGAAGACGAAGAACGTTAAAATTATCGTTTAATTAATTGTTGATCGATTAGCATTAATAACAGACAATACAAACACTTAGTTAGAAAAGTATTGTTCATTAGATGTTTGAGCTTTTACCCCATTTGTTGGCAGGCGCACGGCAGGGCGGAGAACTTGTTGAGTCTTTGCGAATTAGTCGCGGCACCCTCAAGAACGCCTACGAACGGCAGCAGGACCGCATACTGAGGTTCGGCGCTGCCCGTTCAACCAGCTACGCTGCCCGGTATATTCATGCCGGCCTGGACACTGATGAGTTCCCGGTCTTCCGGATAGATGAGACCGGCAAGGTGCAAAAAGCCGGCAAGCTCATCACGCTCGAAGCAACCGAATCGATTTGGCTTCCCGACGAGAGAGTCCTCGAAGGGCTACCTCCGGAGATGCACGATGTCGCTCCGAAAGGATTCTTGGGTAGATCGTTTGCCCGCCGTCATACGGAGTTGAAATTTCCCGAGGATGTTAGTCGGTGGTCTGATCACCACATCTTGATCGCCATAAGTCGCCGCGGAGAAGATCTGCCTGGCAGTCTTCTTGTAGGCCGGGAGTCGTTCGACCGCTATCAAGTCCTACAGCATCTGCCTCGACAATACGACGACTTCCCTGGTCTCGCTTCGGCAGCTTTGGCTGGCGAACACGTTGGCTCATCCGCTGGTGGCGAACAGCCGAAGTTCACTGCGCTCGTCAACGGTACGCACCGAATAGTCAAGTTCGCGATCGATGGCACCGACAATGCGCGCCGATGGAGAGACCTTCTGCTCTTGGAGCATTTAGCACTTCAGACTCTGCGTAAGGCAGGCATAAGCGCAGCAGAGACAAACTTGGTGGATGTTGAAAATGTAAGGTGTCTGGTTGTAGATCGCTTTGATCGTGTAGGCGAGTTCGGCCGCCGATCGGTCATGACGTTGGCCGCGGCGGCGGATACGGTGCAGGGCTCTTGGACAGATTCAGCCGAGCTTCTACACAGAAAGGAACAATTAGCTGCGGAGCATCTGGAAAGGGTCGCCTTGCTTGATGCGTATGGGGCCTTAATCGCAAATACTGACCGGCATCACTACAACTTATCACTCTACCCGAGCAACGAAGGGTATCGTGTTGCACCTGCATTCGATCAATTGCCTATGGCATACGCCCCACCGGCAAGTGGCAATCTTCGGAACGAAGCCATTGCCTCACCTAATCCGTCAGTCAACACACTGGATGTTTGGGAGCAAGCTCAGGAACTTGCGCGCCAGTTTTGGCAGCATGCTGACACACAGGAGCTGTCTGGCTCGATGAGCGAAATTGTGACCGTGCATGCTCGACGGTAGACGCTCGGTTCGTCTCACGAGTGGGTACCGGCATTCTGGTCTCATGAATTAGCGATCTGAACACCTACCCAAAAAGGTCACTCCTCGCCGTATTCGTTATGTGCAGTACCGATTCATGCTTCAGTTTTCGCTCTGACGAGATCGCGTAAAACCGTTCCTCAATCTCATTTGTCTGCCCGACCACCGACATCCGGTACATACGGCAGATCTCTTCCTCGATCACGGTGGGAGCCGCAAACAGGCCGACACCGGCTTCTCCGAAGGCTTTCAGCAATGCACTGTCGTCAAACTCGCCTGCAATTCGAGGCAGGATCTCATGCGCCTCGAACCAGTCGTCCAGACGACGACGGAGGGCCGAATTTTGTGACGGCAGCAACATCGGTGCGTTGGTCAGGCTTTCCGGGAATCTTGTGCGGTAGCGCCGCGCCGAACCCTTGTTCGCAAAAAATGACATGCCGCTGGTGCCCAGCCGATGGTGATAGGCCTTCAGGCTCAGTCCGTCGGGCACCGGCTGATCCGACAAGACAATATCCAGCCGATGAATCGCCAGTTCCGACAGCAGCGACTCCAGCGACGCCTCATGACAGCGAACACGGATCGGATTCTCTGATGTCAGCGCAGGTGCGATGATGCGCTCACCGATCAGCTTCGGCAGGGAGCTGACCATGCCGACATTCAGGGTTTTCGGGCCGCTGAGCCTCTCGCTACGTACGACGTTCGCCAACTCGGCGCCGACCGAAAAGATCTCGTCTGCGTACTCGAAAACGACCTGGCCGATATCGGACAAAACCAGGCGGCGTCCTGCGCGATTAAACAGGGACTGACCGACCGATTCATCCAGCAGCTTCAGCTGCCCGCTGATCGTTTGCGGCGTCAGATGAAGAACCTCGGATGCTTTGGCGATGCTGCCTTCCCGAGCAACAGTCCAGAAATACAGGAGATGGTTGTAGTTGAGGTGCCGCATGGGCGAATGATAGCAGCCGGATCGCCCGATCCTGGGTTTCTTCCGGCGCGCCGCTGGCAGAATGTCTGTGTCGGGTCGGTCGTAGGTCGGGTCCCGCCAGGCCTCTCTCGGTAGGGTCATCGTCGTTCAGCTCTGATTGTCGGAATCCAGTTGTTGTGCATTGTGCGGTGTATTCAGCGTCAGAGTTACTCGTTAGAAATTTAGCGATACTTCGGAATTGCCGAACTTTTTTAACTTCGGCGAAATCGTATTGGGAAGTCGAAAACTACGAATTGTACGAACTATTCGGCATCGTAGACTTGGCCTAAGAGGAGTACTCGCATGAATCTCATCGTTCGGACACAAAACCTGCCACTGGGAGAATCCGCGAAGGCGTTCGTCGAGGACAAGCTCGACTCAGCGCTGGGCCGATTCGCTGACCAGGTGATGGACGTCGACGTGTTTCTCTCGGATATTAACGGTCCCAAAGGCGGGCATGACAAGCAGGTGTCGCTTCGCTTGCGTCTGCAAAACGGTCAGGTCATCATTGCCGAGACGACCCGCGAGGAGCTTCGCGCTGCCCTGATGCTGAGCATCCGGAAGGCAAAACGAGCAGTCAGGCGTTCTCTGAGGAAGTCCCGCCGGTTTGAATACCGGCCTCTCCGTACACTTCCAAAGACCCGGTCAACGGAATTCTGATGCAGAATGTTCAACCTGTGCCCGAGCCCCGCTGGGGAATCCGGAAATTTGTCGAGTCCGAGTTTTTCAGGCACGCAGTCACGGCGGTGATCGTGATCAATGCGATAACGCTCGGTCTCGAGACCTGGGATGCCGCGATGGCCTCCTACGGCAACCTGTTGCACGCCATTGACCGCATCGCGCTGTGGATTTTCACCGTCGAGCTCGCGCTCAAACTGTTCGTGTATCGCAGACGATTCTTTACCGATTTCTGGAATGACTTTGACTTTGTCATCGTCACCGTCGCCTGGATACCGGCGGCGGGACCGCTGTCGATATTGCGTGCGCTGCGAATTCTCCGCGTACTGCGGATCATTTCGGTGGTACCGCAGATGCGCAAGGTCGTCGGCGCGCTACTGCACTCGCTGCCGGGCATGGGCTCGATCGTTGCTGTGCTGCTGCTGGTCTATTACGTGGCGGCGGTGATGGCGACGCAGTTGTTCGGCGATCACTTCGACAACTGGTTTGGCAGCATCGGTGCATCGATGTACAGCCTGTTCCAGATCATGACCCTCGAGTCCTGGTCAATGGGCATCGTTCGGCCCGTCATGGAGGTGTATCCCTACGCGTGGATGTTTTTCGTGCCGTTCATCGTCGTCACCAGCTTTGCCGTGCTGAACCTGTTCATTGCGCTGGTGGTCAACTCCATGCAGTCCCTGAGTGAGGAGACTGCAGGCGCCATGCAGGCGGAGGCCGAGGCGGCGCATGACGAGCGGGAGGCGCTGAAGATGCAGCTCGATCAGATTGCCGGCCAGATTAACGATTTACGAAAACGGCTGGCCCGCCGGCCCAAGGAATGAGTGGTCGTATTAGCTGCGTAGCTCGCGGACGCCGCTGTCGTCAGCGATTAACAGTACGTCTGCGGATCGCTGAGCGAACAGCCCGACGGTCACCACGCCGGGGATCTGGTTCAGTCGGGTTTCCAGCTCCAGCGGATTCGGGATGCTCAGATCGTTGACGTCCAGGATATGGTTGCCATTGTCGGTGGTAAAGCCTTCGCGCCAGATCGGCTGGCAGCGCATTTTCAGGAGTTGACGGCTGACAAACTCCTGGGCCATCGGCAGCACTTCTACCGGCAGCGGAAACTCACCGAGCATGCCGACCAGCTTGCTGTCGTCAATGATGCAAACGAAGCGTCTTGAGGCAGCAGCGAGGACTTTCTCGCGGGTCAATGCACCGCCACCGCCTTTGACCAGCTGCAGGCGCTTGTTGGCCTCGTCGGCACCATCGATGTACAGATCAAGATCGCCGGACTCATTCAGCGTCACCACGTCGAAACCCTGTTCCTCGAGCAGCGACGTTGACGCTTTCGAGCTTGAAACGACGCAGTCAACTCGATCCTTGACGGTCGGTAGCAGCTCTATGAGGTGATTCACGGTCGATCCTGTGCCGACTCCCAGACGTGTGCCCGGCTGGATAAACTCCAGCGAAGCTGTCGCGGCACTCCGTTTCTTGTCATCAGACGTCATCGCGTCGTCATCCCGGCCTTACTCGCCGCGACTATAGCGTACTGCTCCTTCGTCAGACAAGAAATGTCGATAAATCTGAGACTTACGTCCAAAAAACCATAAAAAAACGCCCGCAGTGCGGGCGTTTCTTGTGCCGGTAAAGAAGGTCCCGGCGAGTTGAAGGTGAAGAACTATTTCTTCTTCTTCGCGACCTTGCGCTTCGCGACCTTCTTTTTCGCCTTCTTCTTGGCGGCCGGTTTCTTTTTGGCTACCTTTTTCTTGGCAGCCTTTTTCTTGGCTACCTTTTTCTTAGCGACTTTTTTCTTCGCCGCTTTTTTCTTTGCCTTTTTCTTCGCTACTTTTTTCTTAGCGACCTTCTTTTTGGTTTTCTTTTTCGCAGCCTTCTTCTTGGCTGCTTTCTTAGCGACTTTTTTCTTCGCTGTCTTCTTCTTGGCCGCCTTCTTCTTGGCGGCCTTCTTCGCTACTTTTTTCTTGGCAGTTTTCTTCTTCGCTGCCTTTTTAGCGACCTTCTTCTTGGCTGCCTTCTTGGCAACCTTTCTCTTCGTTACTTTTTTCTTGGCAACTTTTTTCTTCGCTGCCGGTTTCTTCGTTACCTTCTTCTTAGCGACGGGTCGCTTCGAAGAAGTCTTCTTGCGTGACTTCTTTTTGGTAGCCATGAAAGTTCTCCGTGTCGGGTACCCGGGGCTGAGTATATACATAACAACCTAAAAATCCAGCAAGTGACTGATGCCATTTAAAGTTTTGCGACGCACGTCTTTTCACGCGCAAATACGGCAACGTTTTTTCATTGTTCTTTGTGTCTGCAAGGCAACGTGACTCGATGAATCCGATCGACGGTTTCAACGCCGTGTTACTCAAAAATGCTTAACGTGGCATCGCTGTTCTTGACGCGCTTCGATTGCGCATGGTGAAAGTCTGAGAGATTAGAAAACCCCTGTATGCGTAGACTAAAATGTGTGTGTGCGGTTTTCCGTGATACATGCATAAAGCGGTATATCCCAAGGGTTTTCCGGGATTTTTGTGCTTTGCTGACACGCAAAAGCGACGCCCACCAGCCTGGGTCGGAAATAGCTGTGTCGCGTTGCAAGCGATGAGAAAAAACGGTCGTAATAGCCGCCGCCCATGCCGACTCTCGCAGCGTGTGCATCGAATGCGGCCAACGGTGTGATGACGATATCGATGTCATGCTTTGCCACTTTGCGTGACGATGCAGGTTCCTGGAGGCCGTAAATGTTGTTGCGAAGTCGTGTTTGCGGTGCGAGTTCGGCGAACTCGAAGTGTGATTTATTTTTTATCACCGGAGCAACAACGCGCTTGTTCGCGCGCCAACTGCGCAGAATGATTTCACTGGTATCGACTTCGTCCCACGATGACAGGTAGACAGCTACGCACCTTGCTGAACGAAAAACCGGGAGTCGTTCGAGTCGGTCGGCGATTCGCAGTGAATACGACAACCTTTGCAGGTCACTTAATGCCCGTCGTGCGCGCAGGCCGTTACGCCGGATAGGGGACTGGTCTGCGGTGTGATCCATGCGCGATCTAAGTGTTAGGGAAGCGCTCCCCGCATGTGCCGTTACGGATCGTCGCTCTCGAACCGGAGCAACAGGTGGGGTCAGTCGCTGCGACAACAGGCTTACCGGAAGTCCGGCCCTGCTCACATGCCACATGCAGTTCACGACCCCGATGTAGGTATTTAGGGTCGAAAGGTAACCAGAACCGTATCGAACACCGCAGGGAGCGCTAAATCGTTGGCCACCAGCTTAACCAAGGTCGAGCCGGCGCGCATCTCCTAGTACTGAATCGACCCGATCGGAGATGACTTTAAGGCGATCGCTGAAATTTCCCTCGATTGCCTCGTCACGGGCCTGTGCGTGCAGCAGATCATTGGCCATGTTCAGGGCTGCCATCACCGCGATGCGGTCAAGGCCAACGACGCCGGACTTGTCACGAACTTCGCGCATTTTCTCATTCAACATTTCTGCTGAATCGAGCAGGTCCGTGCGTTGATTCGCCGGGCACGCGACCTGGTATTCCTTGTCGAGAATTCGGACGCTTACCTGTGTCACCTGTTCACTCATCGTCTTCAGGTTCCCTGTTCCATGGCTTTCAGGCGGCCGATCATCGCTTCCACCCGGGCACGCACCTGTTCGTTTTTCTGCAACAGCGTTGCGCGTTCCGCGGTTAGTACATCCTGCCGCTGCTTCAGGGAACGATTCTCGTCCTGCAGCTGGTCGCAAACGCGGACCAGCGCATCGACGCGTTGTTCCAGCCGTTTGAGTTCGCCCTCGAAGATCGAGTTGATATCGTCCGCCATGGCGCCAATATAGTCAGGCGCCCGGTCTGAATCAATCGTTTGCGGATGAAACCGGTGTTTGTGATCAACGCTGCAGGCGTGGGATCATGCGCGGCCTCAACACACGGACTACGCGCCTGAAATGACGACGGATATCGATTTTGAAGAACTGGACGATGCCCTGAAACGTTGCGGTTCCAGCTGGGACGCGGCGCAGGCGCACGGACTGCTGAGCAGCCGGCTGGCGGTTGCCGGCGGCGAGGCAGGATTCGGCTGGCTGCAGCTCGTGCTCGAGGGCACGGACCCGTCAAATGTGCTGCGCAATGAATGCGAGTCGTTGCTGTCGACACTGTTCGAGAAAACCGGCTCGTCATTGTCCGCACGGCAGTCCGAGTTCACCCCGCTCCTGCCGGACGACGCCGCAGCGACCACGCAACGGGCGGAGGCACTCGGCCACTGGTGTGAAGGCTATCTGCACGGCCTGGTATCCGCCGACCGCGGCGACGAACTCAAAGCCCGACTGTCGGCGGAGCCCATCGCAGACATTATCAAGGACATGCTGCAGATCACTCGCGCGACTGCGGAAGAGATCGACGACGAAGAAGCGGAGGAAGCCTATGCCGAGCTCGTCGAGTACCTTCGCGTAGCGACGCAACTGGTCTTCGAAGAACTCGAAGACCTTCGCGAACCCGATACACGGCCGGATGCCGTTCACTGACGGATGCCAGGAGGCACATGAAACCGGAAGAATTCGCGCGACGCCGACGCCAACTCATGCGGATGATGGGTAGCGGTGCTGTTGCCATCCTGCCTTCAGCGCCGATTCGAATTCGCAGCCGCGACGTGGAGCATCGCTATCGCCAGGACAGTGATTTTTACTATCTGACCGGATTCGAAGAACCGGACTCGGTTGCTGTGCTCATGCCGGGTCGGCCGAACGGCGAGTTTATTCTGTTTTGCCGCGAGCGCGACAAGACCAAAGAGATCTGGGACGGCTACCGAGCCGGGCCGGACGGCGCTATCGCGGACTTCAACGCGGACGATGCCTTCCCGATCGATGACATCGACGACATTCTCCCGGGCATTATGGAATCCTGCAGCCGCGTTTACTACGCAATGGGCCTGAACCCGGAGTTCGATGCGCATATGGCAGAGTGGGTCAACTCGCTGCGTTCGGGCGGCTCGCGCGGCGTGCATGCGCCGGAAGAGTTCGTCGCGCTGGATCATCTCCTGCATGACATGCGCCTGTACAAGAGTCGCGCCGAGATTGCGGCCATGCGACGTTCTGCCAAAGTGGCTGTCAACGCGCACAAGCGAGCGATGCAGGCGACGCGACCCGGTCGCTTCGAATTCGAGATCGAGGCGGAGTTTCTGCATGAGTTTCGTCAGCATGATGCATGGATGTCCTATAGCCCGATTGTCGGCGGCGGTGAGAATGCCTGCACGCTGCACTACGTCACCAATCGTGACAAGCTGAAGGACGGTGACCTGCTCCTGATCGACGCAGGTTGCGAGCTGGACTATTACGCGTCCGACGTGACGCGCACATTTCCCGTTAACGGTCGTTTCTCTCCCGAACAGCGTGCGGTGTACGAGATTGTGCTCGAAGCGCAGCTCGCCGCAATCAACAAGACAGTGAAAGACAATCACTGGAACGAACCGCATGATGCAGCGGTCGCTGTCATCACCCGCGGACTGAAAAAGCTTGGCTTGCTCGCGGGCAGTCTGCCGCGACTGATCAAGGACGGCGCCTATCGCGAATTCTTCATGCACAAGACCGGCCACTGGCTCGGCATGGATGTGCACGACGTCGGTGACTACATGGTTGGAGACGAGTGGCGTCTGCTCGAAAACGGGATGGTCACCACCGTTGAGCCGGGCATCTACATTCCGAATTCGCGCAAGGTGCCGGCGCGCTGGCGCGGCATCGGCATTCGCATTGAGGATGACGTTGCGGTGACCAACAAGGGCCCGGACGTGCTGAGTAAGGGCCTGGCCAAAGAACCCGATGACATTGAAAAACTGATGGCGGCAGCGTGAGTCAGCGATTCGACATCGTGATAGGCGGTGGCGGCATGATCGGCACGTCGCTCGCGCTCGCGCTCGAACCGCTTGGCCTCGACGTTGCCGTCGTCGAACCGGTGCGGGTCAGCGATGATGAGCAACCGAGCTTCGACGAGCGTTCGACGGCGCTTTCACGCAGCACGCAGCGCATGTTCTCTGCGATGGACTTGTGGGATGACGTCATCGCGGCCAGCACGCCGATCCGGCGAATTCACGTGTCCGACAAGGGCCGCTTTGCGTTTTCACACATCGATGCTGACGAGCAGGGCGTCGAGGCGCTGGGACACGTCGTGATCAATCGCGTGCTCGGCGGCGTTTTACGCCGGCGACTGCGAGCGTCGAATGTCACCTTTCTGTGTCCGGACAGCATTCAGTCTGTGAACGAACAGGACGATGCCGTTTACCTGGAGCTCGATTCCGGCGAGTCGCTGCAGGCTGACTTGCTGGTCGCGGCCGACGGCGCCCGCTCAAGCCTGCGCGAGTGCCTGGATATCGGTGTTGAGCGTAAGGACTACGGACAGTCCGCCATCATCGGCAACCTGCTGCCGGAG
>JBCCNM010000119.1:0-9606 GCA_039025835.1 Pseudomonadota bacterium
GATGGGTCTCGTTATCACGATCGTGGCCATCGGCAGCATCGGCGCGATCTATGCGATTTTCGGTGGCCTGAAAGCGGTCGCGGTGTCGGACACGCTAAACGGGGTCGGCCTGCTGATCATCGGCGTACTGGTGCCGATCCTCGGTCTGGCGGCACTTGGCGAAGGCTCGGTCGGTGCCGGTCTGGACACGATACTGTCGACGCACACCGAAAAGCTGAACGCGATCGGCGGCCCTGCAGACCCGACGCCATTTGGCACGATCTTCACCGGGATGATCTTTGCCAACCTGTTTTACTGGTGCACCAACCAATACGTCATCCAGCGGACGCTGGCGGCGCAGAATCTCGCCGAGGGACAGAAAGGCGTACTGTTCTCCGGCTTCTTCAAGATCATGGTGCCGTTCATGATGATGATTCCGGGCATCATCGCTTTCCACCTGTACGGCCCGGGCTTGTCGTCGATTGACCAGGCCTATCCGCGACTGATCAGTGATTACCTGCCGGCCTACCTGAGCGGCTTTTTCCTCGCCGTGTTGCTGGGTGCCGTGTTTTCGTCGTTTAACTCGCTGCTGAACTCAGCGGCGACGATGTTCTGCCTCGACGTGTACCAGCCGATGCGCAAACGCGTCATGGGCGATGGTGAACTTGTCCGGGTCGCCAAATACGCCAGTATCGCGATCGCCCTGTTCTCTTTCACCGTCGCGCCGCTGCTGCAGTTCGCGCCCGAGGGCCTCTGGCAGGTCATCCGTATCTTCACCGGCTTCTACAACATTCCGGTTGTCGTCATTGTGCTTGTCGGCCTGTTCACCACCCGCGTGCCGGCCCTGGGCGCGAAGATCGTCATCGTGTTTCACGTCATCGCCTACGGCCTCGCCAAGTTCGTTTTTGACGACATCATCACGATGCACTTCCTGCATCTTTACGCCGTGCTGTTCGTCATCGAGGTCGGCATCATGCTTGCCGCCGGTGCACTGAAACCACGGCAAACGCCGTGGGCGTACGAAGACCAGAAACTGGTCGATCTGACGCCGTGGCGCTTTGCGTACCCGGTAGCCTTCACGCTGCTGTCCTGCGTCGTGTTCCTGTACCTGCTGTTCTCACCCGTCGGACTGGTCGGCGGACTGTCGCAGCTGTTCTGGCTGCTGGTCATCGCGCTGGCGCTGGCCAATGTCGGTTTCTGGGTATTGAGGCTGAAACCGAGGCCTGTCGCGGCCTGAAGGTCAACACGATCACCTGAGTCGTGGGCGCAGGGAAAAATACAAACGTTTGCATTTTCACGATGTGAGGCGTAAAACGGGACTCGACCAACCAAGCTAGGGGGCTGCTTTGGTCGCATCTGTGAATTCCGAACGCGAGCACGGCCGCCCCGTCACCAGCATTTTTGACAAGGGGGGATAAGATGCGTGACTTGAAGGCAGCAACACTGGCAGGCCTTGCCATTTGCGTTGCATCGTTCGTTTCACCCGGATCGGCATTCGGCCAGTCCATCATCGAGGAGGTTGTCGTTACCGCGCAAAAGCGCGAAGAGAACCTCAGTGACGTTCCACTGGCCGTCTCCGTACTGACCAGCGAAACCATTGAATCCTCATTCACCAGCAACCTGGAAGAATTGCAGGCACTGATTCCGTCGGTGAACTTCCGCACCGGTAACACGACACGAAACAGCGCCCTGACCGTTCGCGGCATCGGCACCGTATCGTTCTCGGTCGCCGCTGAGCCGTCCGTATCGACCGTTGTCGATGGTGTTGTTCTCGGTCGCTCCGGACAGGCATTCGGTGATCTCTACGACCTGGAGCGCGTCGAGGTTCTGCGTGGTCCGCAGGGCACACTGTTCGGCAAGAACGCATCCGCTGGTGTCGTCAACATCATCACTCGGCGGCCGTCGGATGAGCTCGAAGGCTATCTCAGCGGCACGTTTTACGAAGACGCCGAATACCAGCTGCGGGCACGCATATCCGGACCGCTGACCGATGACCTGCGCGCCAGTGTCACCGTGCTGAATACGGAATTTGACGGCTACATCCGCAATGTCTTCAACAACGAGACAGTCAACGGCTACGACAAGCAGGGCATCCGCGCGATGTTTGACTACGACGTCACGGATTCGATCTCCGCACTGCTGATCTTCGAAGACTACGACGCCAACAACGACTGCTGTGCAGACCTGGAAGCGCGCCCGAGCGGACGCAATCCGGCCTCTGAAGCGGTACCGAGCGGTACCGGTCTCGATCTCGACCAACGCCTGGTCGATCACGACTTCGAAACGCGCACGCTGGACGCGACGACCGCAATGTCGATCCAGATTGAGGCGGACCTCGGCGACTACACGCTGACGTCGATCACGGCGCAGCGGACCTGGAACAACACCGAGTTCCGCGAAGGCGACTTCACGTCGATCGCCGGAGATTCGAACCTGCCGGTGTTCGGTGTACCGTTCCAGCTGCACGACGTCGGTCCGCAGGAATGGCGCCAGCTCTCCCAGGAGTTGCGCATCGCCTCGAACACAGGCGAAGCTTTCGAATGGCAGGCCGGCTTCTTCTACTGGAACATCGAATCGCAGCGTAACTTCACGCGCGATGCGAGCTGCCAGAACAACAACGGTCAGCTCAACGAAGCCATCGCCGATCACATCGAAAACACGCTGGGCCAGCCCGCACCGGACCAGGCCGGAATCGATGCATTTATTGCGGCGAACGGCATCACCTGTAACGCCAACGACATCGTGGCGGCTACCGGCTTCATGGACACCGAGTTCGAAAACTTTGCGGTGTTCGGCCAGGGCTCCTACGCGATCTCCGACACGCTGACCCTTCTCGGCGGCCTGCGCTACACCTCGGATGACGTGTCGTACAGCCACAATCGCGTCAACCTCGATGAATTCGGTCGTCGCGGTGTTGGTGTACGCCCGCGGACGCTGGATACCAACTTCTCCGGCAGCACCGATGAAACGGATGTCTCCGGCAAGTTCGGCGTGCAGTGGGCAGCCACCGATTCGATCAACACGTACCTGACGTACGCGATGGGCTACAAGGGTCCGGCCTTCAACGTGTTCTACAACATGAGCGATGCCGACACGAACCCGATCGCCGCGGAAACCTCGGACTCGATCGAGCTGGGCGTGAAAATCACAACGGACTTCGGCCTCTTCAACTTCGCCGTGTACTCGGCAGAAATCGAAGACTTCCAGGCGAATGACTTTGACGATTCCGACGGCACGACGATCACCGGCTTCACCAACGGTGGCGATGTCGAGACGGAAGGCTTCGAGTTTGACTACCTGTGGCAGGTCAACGAGAACTTCAGCCTGACCGGCGGTTTCGCGTTCTCGGATGCGAAGTCAACGACGGGTGCCGACCTGCCGTTCTCGCCGGACACAAAGATTTCGACGGCGGCCGATTACAACATTCCACTGGCGAATGGCAGCCGCATCGAAATCAACGGCAGCTACGTGTTCACCGACGAGAAGCTGTCCGGCAACATCGGCCAGGAAGATGCGGTTCCGTTCCTGCTGCCCGACTACAGCATCCTGAATGCATCCATCGGCTGGTGGAGCGAGGACGACAAGCTGGGCGTCACGCTGATCGGCAAGAACCTGACCGATGAGTCTTTCGCGACAACCTTCTCGGGTGACGGCTTCCGCTACCAGATCCCCCGCGATGCCGAGCGCTACTTCGGCGTCAACTTCAGGCTGAACTACTACTAGTCTGTGCCAGGCGGGCAGCCTTCGGGCTGCCCGTCGATTCTCTGACCACCAGTTCCGGATCAGGAATCCGCGGTTCCTCGGGGGATGCACCATGGCCAAGACTGTACAGGTAGCGAACACTCTGCTGCCCGAGTTCGTACATGGGCCAGCTCACCGTCGTCAGCGGCGGATCCACGTAAGCGGCAAGACGAATATCGTCATGGCCCGCAATCGATACATCAGCGGGAACTCTCAAACCACGGTCACGCAATGCGTGGATCATCGCAATCGCGTTGACGTCGTTGTGCGCGAACACGGCGGTCGCTGTGTCGTCGAGCGCAAGCAACTGATCAACGATGCTCAACGAGCTGGCCAGCGTGCCGTCGAAACTGAAAATCAACGCCGGGTCGTAGTCGATGGACGCACGGTCCAGGGCACGTCGGTAAGCCACCATCTTCGGGTCGGCACCGGGCCCGGTGGGACCGCGTACGAAACCGATGCGCCGATGACCCTGCTCAATCAGGTGCTGCATGACCCGAATAGACCCGCCAACCCGATCGCAGGACACGTGGTGCGGCGCCTCGTCGCGGTTGATATGCACAATCGGTACGGAGGCACCCAGCGATTGCGCGAGCGAATCGTAGTAGTCCTGCGGGCTCCTGGCCATCGGCACAATCAGGCCATCAATCTTGAGCTCCAGCAGCAGGTTTACCGCATCGCGCTCCGCGGACTCCACGCCTCGAGTGTCGTTGAAGATCACGCGCAGATCGTGCTTGGCCGCCTCGTCCTCAATGCCCTGCCCGAGATCGCGAAAAAACGGGTTGGTCATGTCCGGGATGACCACGCCGATCAGGTCGCTGCGCGACCGAACCAGCGTGCGCGCCGCCATGTTCGGCACATAGCCCATGTCCGCCGCGAGACGCTGAATCTTGTCACGCGTCGCGGGTTTCACGCGCGAGCTGCCCTGCAGCGCACGCGTGACCGTCGACGGATCCACACCGGCGGCTTTCGCGATGTCCTTGATGGTGATACGACGGCCGTTACTGCCGGTCATGGCGGGGCTTCTCGACACTCTGTACAGAACACGGAGCTTAACAGCTCGGTCAGCCCGCAAAAATACAAACGTTTGTATTTATCGAAACCGAGGACTAGACTCGGCCCACCAAGGGACGCAAACCCATGACAGACCCGACAAAACCGCGTCTTCGTTTTTTCGAGGAATCCCCCGGACAGCGCCATATTCAGTCCGGTGATCACTACATCTACGCCCGCCAGGCACCCGTACACCGCGTCAACGTGATTGGCACCGGGACCATCGGCATCGAGCACATGCGTGTCGCCGCGATGCTCGGGCGCGTTCGTATTCACGGCATCTACGACTCGCAGCGCGAGAGCATGTCGGTTGCAACCGAGGAATACACTCGCCATTGCAGTGACGCACTGCATCACTACGACAGCCTCGAGGCAGCCTGCAACGACGACAGCGTTGACGCGCTGATGATCTGTACGCCGAACCACACCCACATCGACGTATTCGAAACGGCCGTCAAGAGCGGCAAACCGATTTTCCTGGAAAAGCCAATGGCGACGACGCTCCCGGATGCCCGGCGCATCTGCGAGGTCGCCGAGAACTATGGCAGCTTTATCCAGCTCGGCCTGCAGTACCGCTACAAAGCACCCTACGCCGAGGCGCGGCATGAGATTCTTGAGCGCGGCACGGTGGGCCGCGTGCACATGCTGTCGATGGCGGAATACCGGCCGCCGTTTCTCGACAAAGTCGGGCAATGGAACAAGTTCAACGCGAAAAGCGGCGGCACGCTTGTCGAGAAATGCTGCCACTACTTTGATCTGCTGAGCCTGTTTGCACAGGGCCGACCTACCCGGGTTTACGCCTCGTCGGGACAGGCGGTGAATTTCACCGACTTCAAATACGACGGTTCGCCGTCCGACATTGACGATCACGGCTTTGTCATCATCGACTATGACAACGGTGTGCGTGCGAACTTCACACTCGGCATGTTCTGCCCACAGTTTCATGAGGAGTTGGTGGTCTGTGGTGACCGTGGCCGGCTGACGGCCAGTGAACGCTTCGACTTCCATCGCGACGACCGCGCAAGGAGTGACGTCTGCGTCGAGCTCGGCGAAATGGGCGCCAGCCGCAGGACGGACGTCAGCTATACAAAGCCGGTAGACCAGAGCGGCCATCACGGTGCCACCTGGTTTGAACACGTCGCATTTGCCGACCAGCTCGACGGCCAGTCTGTCGATGCAGCGACGCCGCTGCAGGGACTGTGGTCGATCGTCGTGGCCTCTGCGGCGCAGCAATCATCAGCGACGGGCGAATCCGTACGCATAAACGATCTGATTTCAGAACACGGGCTGGACCGCCTGCTCGCGTAACCACACGGAGAGAAATACGCAATGACAACGACGATCAGGGTGGGCGGCGGCGAGATGCCGGCAGTTGGACTGGGCATCTGGAAGATTGCCCCGGAGGACACCGCACGCTCGGTGTATGAGGCTATAGAAGTCGGCTACCGGCACATCGATTCCGCCTGTGACTACGGCAATGAGCAGGAGGCGGGAGAAGGTATTGCCAGAGCGATTGCCGATGGCCTGTGCACTCGCGAGGAGCTGTGGATCACCTCGAAGCTGTGGAACACCTTTCATCGTCCGGAGCACGTCAAGGAAGCCTGCGAAAAGAGCCTGTCGGACCTCGGCCTGGAGTATCTCGACCTGTATCTCATCCACTTCCCCATCGCACTCAAGTATGTGCCGATCGAGACACGCTATCCGCCGGAGTGGCTGTTCGATCCGGATGAACAGCAGCCGCACATGCATCTGGATCCGGTGCCGCTGTCGCAAACCTGGGGCGCGATGGAGCAGCTCGTGAATGCCGAGCTGGTTCGCGAAATCGGGGTTTGTAACTACAACTCCGGATTGCTCAACGACCTGATGTCGTATGCCACGATCAAACCGTCGATGCTGCAGATAGAAAGCCACCCGTTCCTGACCCAGGAGAAACTGATCCGGCTGGCGAGCTACTACGGCATCGCCGTGACGGCGTTCTCACCGCTGGGTGCCTTGTCCTATGTCGAACTCGACATGGCCACGAACCAGGACACCGTATTGACCGCCGACGCGGTTAAAGCCGCCGCCGCGCGTATCGGCAAGACACCGGCACAGGTGGTACTGCGCTGGGGCGTGCAGCGTGGCACATCGATCATTCCGAAAACCACGAAGAAAGAACGACTCGCCGAGAATCTCGACATTTTTGGCTTCACGCTCTCCGATGACGAGATGACCGCAATCTCGGCACTGAACCAGAATCGCCGCTTCAACGACCCCGGCGAATTCGCCGAGCAGGCGTTTGGCACCTTTTACCCTATTTACGACTAGACCCGCAGGAGGCACCGACATGTCGGCGCTTGTAACCCGAAACCCGGCCGTTGACGGCCAGCAGCACTACGAGGAAGTCTTCCCGTTCGTCTATCAACTGGAAACCGGCGGCGTATCGCTTGCCGACGCCACCACGTGGGCTGCGAACAATGCGCCGCGCCTGGTCGAGGAGTTATCCCGCCACGGTGCGATTCTGTTTCGCGGCTTCCCGATTGACGGTGCCGAGGATTTCGACGCTTTTATCCGGGCATTCGGGCTCGACAGCTTCACCTACGAGGAGTCCCTGTCGAACGCGGTGCGCATCAACAAGACGGACCTTGTGTTCACCGCCAACGAGGCGCCACCGGAGGTGTCGATTTTCCTGCACCACGAAATGGCGCAGACACCGCTGTTCCCGTCCCGGCTGTTTTTCTGTTGTGAGATCGCTGCCGAGAAGGCCGGGCAGACACCGCTGTGCCGGTCGGACATCGTGCTCGAACACCTTCGACGCGATGCACCGGAATTTGTCGACGCGCTGGAGCGCCTCGGGGTGAAGTACTCGAACACGATGCCGGCGAATGACGATCCGGAATCGGGTCAGGGTCGCAGCTGGATGAGCACGCTGAGCGTGGATACGCGGGAAGCGGCCGAAGCGCGGCTCACCGATCTGGGCTACAGCTACCAGTGGCTCGACGACGGGTCGCTGCGGGCGACGACGCCGGTACTGCCGGCGATCCGCGAGCTTAAGGACGGGCGCAAAGTGTTTTTTAACCAGTTGATCGCCGCATTTCGCGGCTGGAAAGATGCCGAGAAAGACCCGACCCGGGTTATCAGCTACGGCGATGGCTCAGCCATCGATGTCGCGGGTATGCAGCGTGCGATCGAGCTCGGTGATGAATACATCTTCGATCTTGCCTGGCAAGCCGGTGACGTCGCGCTGGTCGACAACTTCCTGGTTATGCACGGTCGCCGGCCATTTGAAGGCAAGCGGCGTGTGCTGGTAAGTCTCGTTGCCGACGACGGCAGCCGACTCGCTGCCTGAGTCGACACCGGCGATTTACGGCAAGCGATCGAACACGGTTGCGCAGCCGGAATAGTCATTAAAGGCCGGATGCCATCGCCAGACGTCGTTGGCCCGACGCCAGCGGCGGTGGAAAAAGTACATCAGGCATTCGCCGTCGGCTGTTTTCACCAACAGGGCGTCGTGCTCACCAACCTCTGCAAACGGCGGCAGGCGATCGCTCTCGCCCCAGTTCTTGCCGCGCTCGCGAGCGGCAAAGGCCAGCCAGAAGTCGCGGGGCTCGAGCCAGCGCCCGCCAACCGCGTCCCAGGCCAGGAAACTGTCGTCATGGCGGTGAATTTCGCCGTCGCGCTCGCCATCGGCGGGCACATCGGCCAGTACGGGTGTTGCGAACAGCAGGATCAGTAGTGCAAGTCTCATAGGTCTCTCCCAGTCCTGCCAACAGACACGAGTCGCAGGTGAAACATTACAGCGCACAAAAAAACCCTCCCCGGTTACCCGGAGAGGGTCAGTCGTTGTTAGCGCTTCTGGCGCTTACTCAGACTTGGGCTTGGCTGCACCGTTGCCGGTCAGGCCGGCCGTCAGGCCGTTCAGATCTGCGCCATCCATACCGATTTCATCGAGAATGGAATCCACCAGCGGCGCCTGCGCCCGGTACTTCAAGGCACTGGAGACCAGCTGGTCGGCCATGCTGCCCTGATGGGCAACCGCCTCGCCACTGGACCCGGTCGGTGCACCGTTCAGGCCATCGACCTGAATGATCTTGATGTCGTCGATCTGCTGCATCGGCTTCGCGCTCTCGGCGATGATGGCCGGCAGCTTCTCGAGCATCTCGAGGCGGATCTTCATGTTGATGATCTCCTCGGACAGCAGGTTGGCAGCCTCGTTGAGGGCACGTTCACCCGCCGCGTTCACCTCGTAAGTCTTGGCAGCAGCGGCAGCAAGAAGCATCTCGGAATCCGAAGCACCCTTGGCCTCGATACGATCCTTCTCGGCTTTGGCTTCGGCGAGTGTCTGCACCGCGATCGCCTTGTCCTCGGCCGCCTGCTTCTCGGCATCCGCCGCGACGGTGATCGAGATCGCGTCCTTCTCTGCTGTCTGACGCGCCTGCACCAGCTCTACCTGCTTCTCACGTTCAGCCGTTTCAACCTGGCGAACGGTGCGAACAAGCTCTTCTTCCTTGACGGCCAGGGCGCGGGCCTTGTCGGCTTCCGCCTGCGCGATCGACTCCTCCTTGGACTTTTCGGCGACCGCAATCGCGCGCTCCTGCTCGGCCAGTTCGACCGACTTGGCCTTCTCGACCTCACGTTCCTTCAGCAGGCGCTCCTTCTCGATGCGTTCTTCCTCAACCGAACGCTCGGCCAGAATGCTGGCCATGTCGACTTCGCGCTGGGAGGTGATCTTCGCCTCTTCTGACTCGCGCAGCTTCTCGGCCTGCTCTGCCGCAATGGCTGCCGCTTGTGAAGCTCGGCGGATCTCGATCTCACGCTGCTGGGCCAGCCTCGCGTACTCTTCTTCCCGGCCGA
>JBCCNM010000120.1:0-9470 GCA_039025835.1 Pseudomonadota bacterium
GAGCGCGGTGACGCAGCGTGTGGTCCATCAGTACGAGGGCGACCATCGCCTCGGCGATCGGTGTCGCCCGCAGGCCTACACAAGGGTCGTGCCGCCCTTTTGTGACAATCTCGGTCTTCTCACCACTCTTGTTTATCGTCTTGCCGGGCACAGAAATGCTCGACGTCGGCTTGAGCGCGATGCTCGCCAGCAGGTCCTGGCCCGAGGAAATGCCGCCAAGCGTGCCGCCGGCATCGTTTTTCGAGAAGCCGCCAGGGCCCAGCTCGTCGCGATGTTCACTGCCGCGCTGGGTGACAGCCGCGAAGCCGGCACCGAGCTCGACACCTTTCACCGCGTTGATGCTCATCAGTCCGTGCGCGATATCGGCCTCGAGCTTGTCGAACACGGGTTCGCCCAGACCGACCGGCATGTTGCTCGCCAATACGCTGATTTTTGCGCCAATCGAATCCCCGGCGTCGCGCAGCTCTGTCATGAATGCGTCCAGTTCATCCAGTCGCGATATGTCCGCGCAGAAAAACGGGTTGTCGTCGACCTGCTCGATATTCGGTGCATCCAGCGTGATCGGGCCGAGTTGCGACAGGTAACCGCGAATTTCCAGCCCCAGTCGCTCGCGCAGGTACTTGCGCGCTACCGCACCGGCCGCCACACGCATCGCTGTCTCGCGCGCTGATGAACGACCGCCGCCGCGGTAGTCGCGGATACCGTACTTCTGGTGGTAGGTGTAGTCGGCGTGACCGGGACGGAACTTGTCCTTGATGTCTCCGTAGTCTTTTGAGCGCTGATCGGTGTTCTCGATCAGCAGACCGATCGGCGTGCCGGTGGTCACACCTTCGAACACGCCGGACAGGATTTTCACCTGGTCCGGTTCGTTGCGCTGCGTCGTATGCTTGTTGCGCCCGGGACGACGGCGGTCGAGGTCATGCTGGATATCGGATTCGCTGAGCGCCATACCCGGCGGGCAACCGTCGATGATGCAGCCCAGCGCGCGGCCGTGACTCTCACCAAAGGTCGTGACTACGAAATTCCTGCCAAAGCTGTTTCCGGACATCAGTCGAGACTTTCCAAATCGGTTTTATTCAGCAGGAAGACGCCTTCGCCGCCATGTTCAAATTCGAGCCAGGTGAACGGCAGTCGCGGGAACGCATCCTCCAGTGCGGGACGCGAGTTCCCGACTTCACAGACGAGTATGCCGTCGTCCTCCAGAAAGCGCGACGCCTGTTTGAGAATCACGCGGGTCGCGTCCAGACCATCATCGCCGGAGGCGAGCCCAAGTTCAGGTTCATGGCGGTACTCCTCGCTTCGATCTGCCATATCGGCGCGATCCACATACGGCGGGTTGGTGACGATCAGCGAGTAGTGGTTGGCCTCAAGATCGGTGAAAAAATCCGATTGGATCAGTGTCAGCCGATCAGCCACCTTGTGCGCCTCTGCATTTACTCGAGCCACGTCCAGCGCGTCGCCGGACACGTCCACGGCGTCAACGCGCGCCTCCGGAAAGGCAAGTGCCGACGCGATGGCGATGCAACCGCTGCCGGTACCGAGATCAAGTATGCGGTCCACACGCTCTGCATCCACCCAGGGCTCGAAGCGATCGACGATCAGTTCGGCGATCGGCGAACGCGGCACCAGCACCCGCTCGTCGACAAAGAATTTCAGTCCGCAAAACCAGGCTTCATTCAAAAGGTAGGCGAGCGGCCGTCTCTCATCGGCGCGTCGCTGCGCAAGAGCGCGAACGCGCTCGAGCTGGGTCGGTGTGGCGGTCCGGTCGTAGGCGGACGGTCCGTCGCTGAACGACAGTCCGAGTACGGAGAACACCAGCCACGCGGCCTCGTCGTCAGGATTGTCGGTACCGTGCCCGTAGCTCAAGCCCGCATCGCGAAACCGCCCGGCAAGCTCGTCGATCAGTTCGCCGGCCATCGTTGTCTGAAGTGTCTGCATGGATCCTCGTCCGCCACCGGGGCAGAACTTATCACGCAGGCGTCGCTCTATGCATAGCGTCCGGCCGATTCGGCCAGTAGAATCTCGCGTCCCTGATCCATCGGAGCCCCCGTGAAACCCATTCGTGTTCTGTTGTTGAGCCTGAGCTTTTTCGCTGTTGCCGCCGGCGTACTGGTGTATTTGTCGAAGCAGCCCGGAACCCCGGACATCACGACGGCGACGATGTATCCGGCGCCACAGGCGATCGCCGACTTCGCCCTCGTCGACACGGCCGGTCAAGCGGTGGGGCGGGAATTTTTTCAAGGCCAGTGGGACATGGTGTTTTTTGGCTTCACGAACTGCCCGGACATCTGCCCGGTCACGCTGCAGATACTGTCGAATGCGCGGAAACAGATCGACAACGCCGGCCTGACGCCACTGCCGCGGATTGTGCTGGTCAGCGTCGATCCGGAACGCGACACGCCGGAAAAGCTCAGTGAGTACATCGGCTACTTCGGTGACGGCATCGCGGGTCTGACCGGACCGCTGCCGGAGCTGCGGTCGTTCACGCTGGATCTTGGTGTGTTCTTCCAGAAAGCTGACAACGAAGGCGGCGCGGAGTTTTACAACGTCGACCACTCGGCCGTCGTGCTGCTTATCGATCCCGAAGCTCGCGTGCGCGGTCTCTACAGTGCGCCGCAGCGCGCCGACCTGATCGCGGCCGATTACCCGGGAGTACTGGCACTATGAAACGCATAACTCTTTTGTTCACCCTGTGCGTCGCCGCCTGCAGCAGCGAATCCGGACCGCCCCTTAGCGTCAGCAACGTCGAGTTAACGAATCCGATGCCGGGCAGGTCGATGAGCGCGGGCTACTTAATCCTGCGCAATGACAGTGATGAACCCACGCGGGTGACCTCGGTCAGCAGCCCGCAATTCGGCAGCGTCGAAATCCACGAAACGCAGATCGACGATGGCGTTTCAAGAATGCGCGAGCTGCCCGAGGTGCTTGTTGCTCCGGGTGCGGAGGTTCGCTTCGAGCGCGGCGGTAAACATCTGATGCTGATGCGACCGGCCACGAATGTGTCGGAAATCAGGCTGAATTTCTACAGCGACGACACGCTGCTTGTGAGCGTCACCGTGGGCGACGACTGAGATGACGGCACGACTCTTCGCGGCACTGCAGTACGTACTACCCAAGTTCCTGATGACCGCGCTGATCTACCGCATAGCGCGCATCCGGCATCCCGGTTTCAAGAATGGCTTGATCACGCGATTCGTCGACGCTTACAACGTCGATGTTGACGATATCGATGCGTCGGTACCCGATGACTTCGCCACCTTCAACGATTTTTTTATCCGCGAACTGAAAGACGGCGCCCGCCCGATCGACGCCGACCCGAACAGCATTGTCTCACCCGCGGACGGTCGACTCAGCCAGTTCGGAACGATCACCGACGGTACCCTGGTGCAGGCCAAGGGTCGGAATTACCGGGTGGATGAACTCGTCGCCGTCGACCTGCCCACCGCGGCCGCTTTCGACGGCGGCCAGTTCGCGACGATTTACCTGGCGCCGTTCAACTACCACCGCGTGCATTCGCCGGTCGACGGTACGCTGGTCGCGGCGCACTACGTGCCCGGCGACCTGTTCAGTGTCAACGCGGCAACCGCCCGATACGTGCCCGGCCTGTTCCGGCGCAATGAGCGCCTGAACCTGCATATCCAGACGGCCGGTGGTCGCTGCATGCTGAGTCTCGTCGGCGCACTGAATGTCGGCAGTATCAGCACGCCGTGGACCGGTGAGATTCGGCCGCAGAGCAAGGGTGTCGTCGAGACGTTTACACTCGATAGCCACCCGGTGGACCTGAAAAAAGGCGACCTGCTGGGCTGGTTCAACATGGGCTCGACCGTCGTCATGCTGACGCAGGATGTCGATTTCGACGACCTCGCCCAGGACGCGACCGTTCGCATGGGCGAGCGTCTGGGCCAGCGGGGCTGACAGCCGTGAACTGGCGGCCACTGAACGGGCCTGCCACGGCGGCGGAGCGGGCACGCATAAAGTCGCGCATACACGACTACTTTCGCGCGCAGTCGGTGCTGGAAGTGGACCCGCCGAGTCTGTCACCCAACGCGGTCAGCGATCCGCACCTGCACAGCCTGACGGCGACAGACAGCGAGCATTCGAGTCAGACGATGTACCTGCATACGTCGCCGGAATTCGCGATGAAGCGTCTGCTGGCGGGCGGTTACCCGGACATTTACACCGTTTGCCGCGTGTATCGCGGTGGTGAAGTGGGTCAGCGACACCAGCCTGAATTCACTCTGGTCGAGTGGTATCGGGCCGGCATGTTGGAAGCGCAGATCATCGATGACACCGTAGCGCTGATTCACGTCGCACTGGGTCGTACGCTGCCTGTGGTGCGCACAAGCTACCGGCAGGCTTTCATCGATGCCATGCAGCTCGACCCGCTCATCGACACTCTCGATCGCATCAGGGACGTCGCCGCGTTTGACGACGCCTTGGCATCAAACCTCGGCGACCGTCGACAGGACTGGCTGGACGTGTTGTTCGGCGAGCGGGTGGCGCCCGGTTTTGACGCGAATGCACTGACCGTCGTTAACGCCTATCCGGCTGACCAGGCTGCACTGGCGCAACTCGATGCGCAGGACCCCAAGCTTGCGCTGCGGTTCGAGGTGTTTGCGGGCCGCATGGAGCTCGCCAACGGCTTCGTCGAACTGGGCGATGCAGCTGAACTGCGCGATCGATTCGAGCGCGACCTTGAAATCCGGCGCGACAAACAACAGAGAGAAGTACCCTTGGACGAGCGGTTTCTCGCCGCCATGCAGTCCGGGCTGCCGGCCTGTTCCGGAGTAGCACTCGGACTGGAGCGCCTGCACATGGTGGCTGTCGGCGCAAACGATATCCGTGACGTCCTGCTGTTTGAACACGAGACCTGACATGACCGACTACACGCTGCTGACCGCGCAACTCGATGCCCTGCTTTCCGACGAGTCCGATGCACTGGCCAACGCGGCCAACATGACCGCCCTGCTCTACAACGGCCTGGACAACGTTAACTGGGCAGGTTTCTACGTTCTGCGCGGTAACGAACTGGTGCTCGGACCGTTCCAGGGCAACACAGCCTGTGTGCGCATCGAGGTCGGCAAGGGCGTCTGCGGTACCGCGGCAGCCAGCCGCAAAACACAGCGCGTGGCCGACGTGCACGCCTTCGCTGGCCATATCGCCTGCGACGCGGCTTCCGAGTCCGAAATCGTGATACCGCTGATCAGCGGCGATCGCCTGTATGGCGTGCTGGACATCGACAGTCCGATGCGCGATCGATTCACTGCTGACGACCAGGCCGGGCTGGAAGCTCTGTGCCGTTCGTTTGTGGCCCGTCTCGGACCGGAGTGGCTGTAGCCGCGTCTACTTGACGCGCGAGACGTACTCGCGCGATCGCGTATCGACCTTGATGACTTCACCCTGGTCGACGAACAGCGGCACGCGCACCACCGCACCCGTGGACAGCGTCGCCGGCTTGACTCCGCCGCTGGCGGTGTCGCCCTTTACGCCAGGGTCGGTCTCGGTGATCTCCAGCTCCACAAAGTTGGGGGCTTCGACGATCAGCGGCGAGTTGTTCCAAAGCGTGATTCCGCACACGTCACCGTCGGTGATCCAGTCCTTGGCGTCACCGATCGCCTTCGCGTCCGCTGCGAACTGCTCGAATGTATCCTGCTGCATGAAATGCCAGAATTCGCCGTCGGCATACAGATACTGCATCTCGGTGTCCATGACGTCAGCGGCCTCGACGGACTCGCCCGACTTGAAGGTCTTGTCGACCGTCTTGCCGGTTTTCAGGTTGCGGATGCGCACGCGGTTAAACGCCTGACCCTTGCCGGGCTTGACGAATTCATTCTCGACGATGATGCAGGGATCGCTGTCGATGAGGATCCGCAGGCCGGAGCGGAATTCGTTGGTTGAACAGGTGGCCATGGCGCGTCCTTTTGACGTAATACAGGCTGCCGGGTGCCGGCGGGGCGCAATAATACCGCAGCGCCGGGCATAAACCAGTAAATCCCTGAAATTTCAGGGTTTGAACCCTTAACACCGCGCCTTCAAAGTTAGAAGCTCGTCACGCCAAAGATGTGCGCAGCAGCCTACCCTGTTGCACATAAGGCTCCGCGCTGAATAAACGCGGTGTGACATCCCGAACACCGCGAGGCTGCGCGGCCAGGGAGGATCCAACGGATGGATTCGGCGAAAATCCAAGGAATCACGGATTGAGTAACAACGACAGCATTTCAATTGCCGTGTTAAGCGGCGACCAGGACGATGCAGCGCTGGTCAACAGCACCCTGCGAGATGCCGGCATGGCAACCCATTGCCACTGGGTCGAAAAACCCAACGCGCTGGCTGACACCCTGTGCGATCACCGTGTGGAGCTGATTATCCACAACGTCGATTCCTACCCGGACTCAGTCCGCCAGGTCATCAAACAAAAAGATCGCTTCGACCCGGAAGTACCGGTCATTGCCGTGCGCGAAGCAGCGGACGAGCAATCGATCGAAGACGCGATGCAGCAAGGCGCCAGCGACCTCGTATCGCTGGGCCTCATCAGCCGACTGCAGGCCGTCATCAAGCGCGAACTGCGGGCGCTCCGCGTTGAGCGGGCCCTGAACTCCACGCTGCAGTCGGCCACCGAATACAAACGCCAGATCCGTGATCACATGAAGTCCTCCACGAGCGCGATTGCGCTGGTACAGGAAGGCGTCATGATCGAAGCCAACGAGGAATGGCTGAAGGCCTTCAAGGCTGCCAGCATGGACGAGCTCGAAGGCATGCCGGTCATGGACTCCTTCGACGAGGAGAGCCGCGCTGCGCTGAAGGGCGCGCTGGTCGCAACGCTCGCCGGCAAGTGGCATCCGAGCGAACAGTTGAAAGCCAGACCTGCGGTCGACGGCAATGAGCACGGCGAGCTCAGCCTCGAACTGACGCGCATCGAGTTTGATAACGACCCGTGCGTGCAGATCCGAATCCCGTACGAGGAATTGCACTCCAAGGAACCCACGAAACTGGTGCACGACGCGCTGCAACGCGACCCGACTACGCTGTTCTACCACCGCGCACAGTTTCTCGAGCGCCTGAAAAAGCGCCTGATCAAAAAACCCACGTCCGGACTGCAGCTGCTGGCCTACATCAAGCCGGACAACTTCCAGAAGGTCGTGAAGCGCGTCGGAGTGCTCAACTCCGAGGAAATCCTCGCGCAGTTCTCCGAGATCGTACGCAAGCGCATGCACCCGAAAGACATCGCGGGCCGTTTCGAGGGCACCTCGCTGATGGTCCTGCTCGAACGCGGCAAGGAACGTGACGGACAGGTATGGGGACAGCAGCTCGCCGATTTCGTCAGCCAGCAGACCTTCGAAGTTAACGACATCTCGGCGCAGATCACGTGCAGCATCGGCGTCTGCGCCGTCAGCAGTCGTTTTGACAGTTTCGAGGAATTCGTGACGGAGACCGTCGAGACCTGTCGGCAGGCGCGCAAGGACGGCGGCAGCCAGGCGATCCTCAGCGAGGCGGACGAGGAAGACTCGCGCCAGAAAGAGCTGGACGGTGTCTGGTCGAAGCGCCTTAAAGGCGCGCTGATGGACAGCCGTTTCGCGCTGGCCCAGCTGCCGATCGCGGGACTGCGCAGCGACGCCGTCGAAATGTACGACCTGCTCGTGCGCATGCTGGATGAACAGGGTAAGTCCGTTTTGCCGTCTGAGTTCCTGCCGGCCGCGGAACGCACCAATATGATGAAGAGCATCGATCGCTGGATGATCAAGGCGGCGATCGAACACTGCGAGCGCAGCGAAGCGGACCGGGTGTTCGTACGCATGTCACGGCAGTCGATCACCGACGAAAGTACGGCGGAATGGATCAAGACGACCTGCGATGAGGCCGGTTTTGACGCATCGCGTCTGGTCATCGAAATCCCCGAGCGTGATGCCGCCAAGCACATCCGCCACACGCGCCAGCTCTCAACCGACCTGAAAGCCATCGGGGTGCGCTTCGCGCTGGAGCACTTCGGCACGTCGGACGACAAATTCCAGATCCTCGGTATCCTGAATCCGGATTACATCAAGGTTGACGGTGAACTGATGCACTCACTGATGACCGACACCGAGATTCAGGAGCAGGTGCGACGTATCGTCAGCGCCGCGTCGGAAAAAGGCATCAAAACCATCGCTGAGCGCGTGGAAAACGCCAACGCGATGGCGGTTCTGTTCCAGCTCGGACTCGATTATATGCAGGGCCACTATGTTCACGAGGCCGAAGTTGTGCTGTCCGACGACACGTCAAACACCAAACAGCAGACGCTTGCGGAGCTGATGGCCACAGGCTAACGGCCGCGCGACCGTCGACGCCGAGTGTGACGCGCGTCACACTGTGTTCAGGGAACCACGCGCTACGGGCCTCGAGGGCGGCTCCGTACAATAGGGGGACTCTTGGCGGCGCGGCCGTCCAGGTCCATCCCCGGGGGATATACATTGACCAAGCACGACTCGACAAGTTCGCCAAAACGTTCCACTTCGCAGGCCGTTTGGCCGGCCGTTGTTGCCGTCGGCGGCAGCGTTGCCGCCGCACCCGCCGCCGCTGTCCAGCTTGGCGATATCCAGGTGCAATCGACACTCGGCCAGCCGCTGCGCGCCAGCATCACGTATGCGCTCAGCCCGAACGAGATTCTCGAAAGCTACTGCGTGAGCGTGTCCCGGACGCCGTCGAGCAGCGGATTGCCAACTGTCGGCGACGCGCGCGTCAGCGTCAGCGATGGCGTGATTACGCTCACCGGCAATCAACCGGTGCGCGAACCGATGGTGGCCCTGCGCCTGTCGATCAACTGCCCATATGCGGCGAACCTGACGCGTGAATTCATGATGTTCCTCGACCCGGTCTCCCTTGCGGTGCCACCGGCGCGCGAATCGCGCGCAGCAGCAACGGTGGCCGCGCCTGCGCCGGTGACTCGCGAGGCGCCCCCCTCGCCTCGCGCACCGGCACGCAGCGAACCCATTGTGCAAGGCGCTCGTTACCGGGTGCAGCCGGGGGAATCTCTGTCCGAGATTGTCCAGCGCATCGAAAACCGCAGCATCGCATTGTGGCCTGCGGTGAACGCTGTCTTTGACGCCAACCCGGATGCGTTTATCAACGCGGATCCAAACCGCCTCAAAGCCGGCAGCTGGCTGACCATCCCGGACTTCATCGGCAATGAAGTCGCACGATTCGAACCGGCGGCAGCACCGGCACCGTCCGGTACTGTGGAAACAGGCACGAATGCACCGCTTGCCGTCGCTGAATCCCAGTCGGGCGCGACACCGGTCGACACCGCCGATACGGCAGTCGGCGATACGAGTATCGTCGAGACCGTCGAAGCCACCGCAGCCGACGTAGCACCGGTTGACACGGCCGACACGACGGCAGTCGCCGCGGCAGCAAGCGCGGATCCGTTTGCCGACGAGGCCAATGAGACCATCGTTATTCCCGATACAGCATTGGAAGCGCCGGCGGTCAGTGAC